>JAIYCS010000080.1 GCA_027487895.1 Sediminibacterium sp.
GAATATGACCTACTCCTCTATCTCGCCAACTGGCCCGAAAGACGCAACCACGCCTGGAAAACCTTACTATGCGCGCGTGCCATAGAAAATCAAACCTATGTGGTAGGCGTTAACAGGGTTGGCAAAGATGGAAATCAAATAAACCATAGTGGTGATAGTATGATTGTTGATCCAATGGGGCAGGTGCTTTACTACAAAGCCGATGACGAAGACACCGTGTACATGGAACTAGAAAAAGATGTAGTACTTGGAGTCAGAGAAAAGTTTCCGTTTGGTCGCGACGCCGATTCGTTTACTATTGGGCTTTAATACGCGTTTATTTTTTTATACATCAATACTATTTCATGTCCGAATTTTTTTCTGCAAAGTCACTATTTACGGGAAGCGAGTGGTTAAACGAAACTACTATAGAAATAAAGGATGAAAAAATAGTTTCCATATCAAAAGAGCATTACAATGCTAGTGCGGCCTTCCCTTACATTGTTCCTGCATTTATTGATTTACAAATTTATGGTGCCGATCAAAAATTATTATCTGAATTTCCGGACACGGATTGTATTCAAAAAATATACGCATACTGTTTAGCAGGCGGTGCCGCTTATTTTCAGCCCACCATTGCTTCACAATCTGTGGAGGTAATTTACAAAGCCATTGACGCTATAAGGGCCTACAAAAACAGTGGTGGCAAGGGTTGTATTGGACTTCACATAGAAGGTCCATGGATTAATGCTTATAAAAAAGGGGCGCATAACGAGGATGTTATTCACGCGCCGACCTTTGCCGAAGTCGAAGAAATGTTGACATACGGTAAAGGGTTTATTAGCATGATTACACTAGCCCCAGAAATTTGTGAACCTGCAATTATTGATCGCATACAATCACATGGTATTGTTGTATCGGCGGGTCATAGCAATGCTAGTTATGAAACAGCAACACAGTTTTTTGACAACAATATTAAAGTAGCTACGCATTTATTTAATGCCATGAGTTCTTTTTTACACAGAGAGCCAGGCATGGTAGGTGCACTTTTTAATCATCCGCGCGCTATGAGTAGTATTATTGTAGATGGCCATCATGTAAATTATAATGCTGTAAAAACAGCTAAAAAAATAATGGGCGACCGCCTCTTTTGCATTACAGATGCTGTAACGAGTACAAGTACTGGTTTTTATAAACACGCACTGGTGGGAGATAAATATGAATCGGACGGAACACTGAGTGGATCAGCACTTACGCAATTAAAATCGGTACAAAATTTAATAGAACATGTGGGCCTCGATTTTACCGAAGCCATTAAAATGTGCAGCTTGTATCCGGCGCGCTTGATGCAAAAAAAAGAAATGAGTGGATCTATACAAATGGGTGAAACCGCTGCCTTTGTTTGTTTAAATGATAGCAAGGAGCTCCTTAAAATAGTGGCGTCTTAGTTTTTTTGCTGAATCAATTTTTTTACGGCTTCTAACTTATTGTCAATACCCAGTTTAATGGCATAGGAATTGGGTTCTACCAAAATATCTGGAACAACGCCTCGTCCTTTGGGTCTTGTCTTATCCATCACCATACGGTATAATGGAAGTCTAAATAATAGTTTTGAGTTTGGAAGTTTAATGGTTGGAATTAATATGGCAGAATTACCATAAAAACCACCGCCTGTTTCTTCACCAACAATCGTTACGTTTTTTTGCTTGATCAGTGGTGAAGTAAATAAGGTAGATGCAGAAAACGTATAGCCACCCTGTAAAATATATACGCTTCCATCAAAATGATTTTTTGTAAAGGGCTGGTAATAATGCGTTTCGTACCTTTTTAAATGATAGCCACCGCCTTCCATTTTTTTAGAAATCATTAGTTTGGCGAGCGCATGCCCCATCACCGAAAAGTAACTACCAAACGGAATTTTACGAACGCCTCTATTATTTGCAAACACACTGTCAGCTATTTTAAACGAATGATCCGAAACATATTTAGTAAGAAGTGTAGAATTTTTTATTTCACCGCCGCCATTGCTACGAAGATCAATGACTAAATTTTTAACGCCGGATACTTTGATATTTCTAAAACTTTTTGTGATAAACTTTTTAAAACCCTTACCCGAAAAACTACTCAGATTCATAAATGCAGTACTTGTAGCACTATCAATAAGAAGCGTCCACTTTTTGGGTGTAACAGGTTTTATTGATTTTGATTTACTAGCGGTGTCAGTTGTTGTTTTGAGGCTATCTTTTTTTGGCTTGGGTGGCGCATAGGCGGCAATTTGAGTGGTTTGCTTATTACCCAGGCTATCTATGTATGATATCTGATACACGCTATCCTGATTACCAAACCTGGCTTTATACCAACTCGAAAAACCATTGGTGAGTACCTGACTTTTAAAATTAATGCTGTTACCATCGGTACTAATGATACGGTACATACTATCTACAAGTACGCTAACCGGTAACTGGTTGATGCCAGTAACAATGGTGCCTCTTTTTAATAGGCTGTCTTTGGTATACAAGTTTCCAATAACAACGGCCGAGTCTTTCCATACTTTTAGTTGAAGCGGAAACTGCGGATACCGATACTTGATGTACTGCTTCGTAAGTTTTGGCGAAAAATAGACCGACGTGTGACCACACTTAATGTTTGCTAAATAAGTAGCCACAACATTTCTAAATTGCCACGCCGACATAGAATCTTTAACAGAAGCAAGGGCGCGAGAAAAATGTAAATCCATACTGTCTTTTGGCGTATACCAATAAACACTTGGATGATTTTCTTGTAGTACTTGATGAAGGGTTTGTAAATCCTTGATGAGTAATGCTGGCGCAATTTTTGGCGCATTGGCAAGTTTTTGTTGCGCCATCGTTGACACACCAAAAAGTAAGCAACAAAAAAATAAAAGGAGCTTATACAAACGACAGCCGCGCATACTTTTCAATTATAATTAGGCACTTTTAAATGCGGTCCAACCCTGTGCTGTGATGTCAAAAGTATTACCACCTTTGGTTAAGAGTTTTGATCCTTCATTAACATCAACCACGTAACCAATCACACTAATATCTTCGTTGAGTGTAATTTTTTCGTGGTCTTCTTGTTTAAGTGTAAAGAGTAGTTCATAATCTTCGCCACCATTAAGCGCACATACGGTAGGGTCTAAGCCAAACTTAAACGCCGCTTTTCTAGACTCATCTGATATAGGAAGTTTTTCTTCGTAAATTCTACAACCTACAACGCTTTGTTTACATAAGTGAAGTACATCACTACTAATACCATCGCTCACATCCATCATAGCAGTTGGTACAATATTGTTTTCGGCAAAAAATGTAATGATTTCTTTTCGCGCCTCAGGTTTTAGAAGCCTTCCAACAATATAACTTTCGTTTTCTAAATCAGGTTGTACGCCTGGATTTTCGAGATAAATCTTTTTTTCTCTTTCCATCAGCGTTAATCCTAAAAAGGCTCCACC
>JAIYCS010000055.1 GCA_027487895.1 Sediminibacterium sp.
CTTAAAGGTAAAAATACCTGGTGAGCCTAGGTCATAACATACAACATTTAATAAGGCCGAAAAGGGGGCAGATAAATCATTATTCATGAAAAAATAGGCCTTCGTTGAAATGGTATTTGATTGAGCTGCATCTGTAATTGTTTGAAAAAAACGATAGTGCACTTTTTGAGGGCTCCCAGTTAATTTTAATTTTTGATTTGCTGTTACAGTTACATTTTGATTTTGTGAAGCAAACGCGTCATTATTGTAGGCAGGGATTGTTGTCCCATCAAATTCATTTTTAACTGAAAGTGAAACTGAAGTACTTGTATTATTTTGAACATATACGTCATCTGATGAAGCTACACACCTTCCAAATAATCCAATACTACTATTAACGCTATAACTTATAAATGGACTTGCATCCGCTGGAGATGTAAATGTTTGGCTTGTCGCATTTCCATTAGTTCCTGTAGTATTTTGAATGTTAATTGTAAAGGAGCTAGTTGCTGTTGCTAAAACACCTCCTGAACCATCAAATGCGGTGATTTTTAATTTGTATGTATTTGCTGCAGTTGCATTTGCTGGAATTTGTCCATTTATGAAAGTTATATAGTGTGTTAGTGCAGTTCCTATGGCTGTATTAGAAGCTGTAGAGTTAAAATTTCCGTCAGGATCTGATAAGTATAGGTTGAATCTTGTATTGTTAACAGGAAATACTCCACCTGGCGTAAAGAGTGCTGCAATGGAAGAACTTTGTCCATATGCACCTGTTGGAATTGTTTGAAATGTTATTGAGCGTGTTTGCGCAAAAGCAAACAAGGAAATCAGCATTCCAATAAATAATAAACTAGACTTTTGTAACGTCTTTTTCATTAAGCACTATATTAAATTTCTTAAATAATAATTTTGGAGAGTTGTGTTACCACAAAATGAATCGGCACTTTAGTTTTCTTAATTGATCGTTGTTAGGATCATCAAACAACATCATCTTTAAATTAAGTTCTAAAGAACCTGCGCCTGCTCTGGCAAGTCTTAACTCGGAAGTGGTAATGTCATAGTTCAAGCCCACCGATAAGTTTCCTTTTTTGTAGCCTACGTATGGTGCAAATGAATCTTTGAATCGCATGAATGCGCCTATCTGAAACTCATCACCATCTTCATCGATATATCCATTGATATTTCTTCCGTAGACAATTCCAAGCGTAGTAAAATTGCTAGCCTCTGATCTTGTGTGGGCAAATGAACCATATAAACGGTTTTCATTTTTATCACTTAAAGAAATGCCACCATGAGCAGTAAGGCCTGGAGGTATGCTAAATGATAAATTGTTGTTATTGCTAGTAGGTCTATTTAAATGGGACCCCGCAATACCAACATAGTAGCTAAAGTCTTGTTCTAAGTATGAAAGTAACAAGCCAGCGCCATAATCAAATATATTAGAAGAAAATCCAAAACCTTCGCCACTTGGTATACTACTATTGTACCCAATGTATGGGGCGAATTGGGATTGAAATGTTAGTTTCGTATAGTCAAGTAAATACGATCGGTAGCTCATTTGTGCTCCAAATCCAAGTCGTAAACTTCCAGATTGATCAATGGCTTTATGAAAAGCAAAGTTTCCACCAATTTGTGTTTGCTTAAATCCGCCGTCGTTGGATTTGTCATATACTGCCAAAAGTCCAACTGCGGCAATATCGTTTGCGCCAATAAAATTATCTAGGATTCTTACTTCGCCATTAAATACCCCTGTAACATAAGGGTAGGCAACATTGCCCCACTGACTTTTAAAATTGGACTGCATACTTGCACGACCATTAAACAAACCATTGGTTGCTGGATTGACCATTAATGGTGCCGAATAATTCTGTGTAAACGGAATCATTTGTGCACTGGCTAGCTTAAAACTCACCAAAAAAAATGCAAAGCAATACTGCTTCAAGTGGGAAAACTTGATACGTCTATTCATACTTACTTTTTTTTGTATTGGGTTGCCCATCCACAGGCATAGCCCAAACAAATAATTGAAACTGGACTGGCTGGAGGGGATAGATAGCCAGCAGTTCAATTTACAGGCCTTAAAAATAGCCGATTTAAGTCTAATTTAAGTATAAATACGCTAGAAAAAATTCGAATTTAACGCATGAATTAGGCAAATATTGCATGTATTAGGTCAAATTAACCAAAAACTTGTAAAATTTTGTCCTGTGGCAAACATTTGCACTTGTCTTTTGTTTAACAACAACAAAGCATCGAAATATGAAAATTGCACAAAAATTAGCCTTTTTTGTCTTCCTTTTGGGACCTCTTTTTGCCTTGGGTCAGACCACAGGAAAATTAAGTGGTACCATATACAATAAAAAAACACAGCAAAGGGTGCCTGGTTTAACGGTACAAGTAATTCCAGGAAATACTAAAACCGTTTCTGATAGCCTCGGAAATTTTAGATTTTCACAATTAAAACCCGGTGCCTATACAATCGAAGTTTCTGGGGTTGGTTTTAAAACCAAGCAGCTTAATAATATTCCTGTTACCACTGGTAATGAAAATAATATTCAAATAGAAATTGAGGAGCTCGTTAATCAATTATCAAATGTCACTGTAACGAGCCGAAGAAATTCGGCAAAGGCCGCAACGCTAGAAAGTCCATTAAGTATTCAGCGCTTAACTACCGAGGATATTAAAAATAACCCTGGTGGATTTTTTGATATTAGTAGGGTTATACAATCGCTACCTGGTGTTGGTGGCGGTGCTGCTGGTGGTACTTTTAGAAATGATATTATTATTAGAGGCGGGGCTCCAAGCGAAAACGTATTTTATTTAGACGGAATAGAAATTCCAATTATCAATCACTTTGGAACACAGGGGAGTGGTGGTGGACCTGCTGGAATTTTAAATGTACTCTTAATTGAAGATGTAAAGCTTAGTACTTCTGCTTTTGATGCTAAATATGATAATGCTTTAAGTAGTGTATTTCAATTCAAGCAAAAAAATGGTAATCCTAATAAATTTCAGGGTAATATCAGACTTAGTTTAACAGAAAGTGTACTTACACTCGATGGTCCCATGTCTAAAAAAACAACTTTTGTAGCGTCTGCTCGTAAAAGTAGTTTAGGTATACTTGCTGGACTGCTTAACTGGTCATTTTTACCGAACTATTCAGATTTTCAGTTTAAAACCACCACGCGTATCAACGATAAAACAACATTAACATTTTTGGGTGTTGGCGCTATTGACAGGTTTAAATTTATCACACCCGATAGTTTAACTGCCGAAAATCAATATGTGCTTGGAAATAGCCCAACTATTGATCAAAATAGCTATACAATAGGTGCTACCATTAAAAAAATTATACCAAAAGGTTATTGGAATTTGAGTATCAGCCGAAATTTTTTAGATAATCAAGCTAACAAATTTGAAGACAATAAAAATCCTATTGAGCAGCAACGTACACTAAAAATAAAAAGTATTGAAGCAGAAAGTAAAATTAGATGGGACGTTACAAAAAACTACGATAACGTTACATTAAGTTATGGTTTAACAGGACAATTAATTCGTTTTGATAATATTTTTTACCAGGTATTAAGAAGGGCTACAAGTCCTTCTGTTCCTGCGCTTACAATCAATAGTAATACCAATACAAATTTTATTCGTTACGGTGGCTTTGCGCAAATTGGTACAAGAGTATTCAATGACAAGCTTTCACTAAGTGGTGGTATACGTATGGATGCAAATAATTTGAGCAATAGCGAATCCAATCCATTAAAGCAATTGAGTCCAAGACTTAGTGCAAGTTTAGCAATTTCTGATTTGCTTCGATTCAATGCGAGCTATGGTATTTATTATCGATTACCTACCTATACACAGTTAAATTTTAGCAATAGTAGTACGGGTGAGAAAACAAATCCAGGACAATATATTCAATCTACACATTA
>JAIYCS010000031.1 GCA_027487895.1 Sediminibacterium sp.
AGAGAAGAAAGCTGTTGTTTTATCATTACCACCACTAACAGAAATAGAGTTAGTAACGTTTACGCCTCTTTGAAAAAATTCATTTACGTAATTGTTTTGGTAGTAGTTAGATTTTGTTTTAGACCAGTTGTAATCTGAACCATTGATTGCACCATAAGAAAATTGCAAATCAGGTAATTCAGAAACTTGATCAACAACAGTACTGTGGTTAAAATCTACTTGAGTTTTACCAGCTTTACCTTTTTTAGTTGTGATAACGATTACACCGTTTGCACCTTGGCTACCGTAAAGGATAGAAGCGTTAGCGCCTCTTAAAACGTTTACAGTTTCAATGTCGGCAGGGTTGATAGAAGATAAACCATCACCACCATCGGTACCACCGTAAGAACCAGGCTGACCGCCTTTGTTGTTTACCATTGGGATACCATCAATTACGTATAACGCTTCTGATGTTCCGATAAGTGATTTAGCACCTCTAAGTACTGCTTTGGTAGAACCACCAGCACCTGAGCTACTAATTTTAATGTCAAGACCAGCTGCTTTACCACTTAAGGCATCCATAAAGTTAAAGTTGGCAGCTTTTCTTAATTCGTCACCACTAACTTGCTGAGAAGCGTAGCCTAAAGCTTTTTTCTCACGCTTGATACCAAGTGCAGTAACTACTACATCACCTAAATCTGAAGATGATGTTGATAGAGAAACTGAAACTTTACTTTGTGAACCAGAGACTGACACTTCTTTGGTTGCAAAGCCTAGAGATGAAATCTCTAATGTTACATTACCTGCTGGCGCATTTAAGCTAAATGTACCATCAGCCTTAGTTGAAGTTGCTGTTGAACTACCCTTGATTTTAACGGTAGCTGAAGCAACTGCTTTGTTGTCCGGCCCAGTTACGGTACCAGAAACTTGTCGTGTTTGTGCAAATGTCGCGGACATCATGCACAGCACAGAACAAAAAATTAAAAGCAAACTTTTCATAAGATTTTGTTTGGTCTGTTTAATAATGAATTAATAAGTGAATTTGGGCAAGCAAATCCATATTAATATTAAGCTTTTTTTAAGAAATTAAACAAATTATTCAACGATTCTGCGTAGAAATACATCGATTTTTGTTAAAATAGAGGTATTTCGAGATAATATCAAGTAATATGTGAATAAAATCTTATTTAATTTTACTTAACTAAAATGCCAATCTCGCGCATTAATAATGGAATTCCAGGCTTAACCATTTCGCCATGATCAAAACCTTGCAGTTCAAAAAGCTTGACGCGTGGGTTTTCAATCACTTTCATCATTCTAAAAAAGTAGGCGTTTTCTTCATACCTGCCTAGTAACTCTCTTTCTCTATCTCCCGTAATAAGTACAATAGGAGGTGTTTCTTTTTTAATGTGGAATAGTGGAGCGTATGTATCAATTAAAGGCTGGTATTTTGAAATGTTATTTTCGTCTCTAATGGTATAGTGTGAAATAACCTGCGGGCTCAGTGGGATAAGGCCTGCAAGCGAACTTGTATTGATATTATGTTTAGCCAACCATTTGTTTTCTAGACCAATCATAAGGTCTAAATAGCCGCCCGCCGAATGTCCCGATAAAAATATTTGTTTGATATTTCCATTATATTTTTCAATATTATTAAACACCCATGCGGTACCCGCAGCAGCGTCTTCGATGAATGAAGGTGCTTTTACTTTTGGGCTTAAACGGTATTCAACCGAAACAATTAAATAGCCGTAATCCAGTAATTCTTTTGGAATGTCTTTGGTGCCGCCTGTTAGGCCACCTCCATGAAACCAAACAATAACAGGGGTATTGGTTTTGCTAATGGGTTTGTAAATATCGAGTAGGCATTGTTCTTTGATATAACGATTGGTGTCTCTTATTGATTGAGGATAGTAAGGTATATTTTTAAATACCTCGTAGTTGCTACTGTTTTGTGCATTTGCAAATAAAGTAATGCTCACAAAAAATAACAAGCATATGTTTTTAATCATTGTATTCATAAACACTAAATTATATGATTTTAATAACCTAACAATTACAACCTACTATCTCTTTATTTTAAGTAAATTTGACCCAGAATAAGCAGCAATGGATAAAGCGTTACAACAATTAGCAGGGCAACTGCACGGTGATTTGTTTTTTGACAAAACCATGCGCACCCTCTATGCTACCGACGCTTCTAGTTACCGCGAATTACCCCTTGCTGTTGCTATCCCTAAAACAAAGGATGACATTGCTACTTTAATTTATTTTGCAGCCGCTAATAACACTTCACTAATTCCAAGAACGGCTGGTACATCACTTGCAGGACAGGTGGTAGGAAATGGTATTTTAGTGGATGTTTCTAAACACTTCACAAAAATTTTAGAGCTTAATAAAGAGGAAGGTTGGGTAAGGGTAGAGCCTGGTGTGATTAGAGATGAACTCAATTTATTTTTAAAGCCACACGGTTTATTTTTTGGCCCCGAAACATCAACAGCTAATAGAGCCATGATAGGTGGAATGGTGGGCAATAATTCTTGCGGATCCAATTCTGTTATTTATAAAAGCACGCGTGAACATTTATTGGAAGTGACTGCTTTTTTAAGTGATGGTACCGAGGTTGTTTTTAAGGCACTTACCAATGATGATTTTCATGATAAATGTGAGTTGGATAATTTAGAAGGAAAAATTTACAAGTCGGTAAGGTCAATGCTTAGCAGCTATGATAACCAACTAGAAATTAAAAAAGAATTTCCTAAAAAATCTATTGTTCGGCGCAATACGGGCTATGCCATTGATATACTTGTTGACGCGAGCCCGTTTACTGCGGGTGGCCCTGCATTTAATTTTTGTAATTTAATTGCAGGATCGGAGGGGACACTTGCTTTTATTACAGAAATTAAATTAAATGTTGTTCCAGCGCCTGCTAAAGAAACTGGACTTTTATGTGTTCATTTTAATACTATCGATGAATCATTACACGCTAATTTAATTGGACTAAAATACAACCCTAGTGCTAGCGAATTAATTGATCATTATATTTTAGAATGTACCAAAGAAAATAAAGAGCAAAGTAAAAACCGTTTTTTTGTTGAGGGAGATCCAGGTGCTATTTTAGTGATTGAATTTGTAAGAGAAAGTAGAGAAGAAATTATTGCACTTACAAATGCCGTAGAAGCTGATATGCGCGCTGCAGGACTTGGTTATCATTTTCCTGTTTTGTTTGGTGCCGATACCAAAAAAATATGGACGCTTCGCAAAGCAGGGCTAGGGCTTTTAAGTAATTTACCAGGCGACGAAAAAGCAGTACCCGTTATTGAAGACACAGCTGTAGATGTGCATGATTTACCCAACTATATTAGAGACTTTAATGAAATTTTAAAAAAGCATGGACTCTACTCGGTGCACTATGCGCACGCTGGTTCTGGTGAAATTCATTTAAGGCCTATTATTAATTTAAAAACCAAAGAAGGCAACGCTTTATTTAGAACCATTGCCGAAGAAGTGGCAACACTTGTAAAAAAATACGATGGCTCTTTAAGTGGTGAGCATGGTGATGGTCGTTTGCGTGGTGAATTTATCAAGCAAATGGTGGGCGAAAAAAATTACAAATTATTACGTGAGCTAAAATATACCTGGGATCCAAAAGGGATTTTTAATCCTAACAAAATTGTGGATACCCCGTCTATGAATAGTATGCTCAGGTATGAGCCCGGACAAAGCACGCCCGCTTTTGAAACTATTTTTAGATTTCATAAACAAGATATTTTACAACACGCCGAGCAGTGCAACGGATCAGGTGATTGCCGTAAAACGCATTTGTCGGGTGGTACTATGTGCCCATCATATATGGCTACCCGAAATGAAAAAGATACCACGAGGGCAAGGGCAAATATTTTGCGTGAATTTTTAACACATTCTACCGAGCAAAATAGATACAACCATAAAGAAATTTATGACGTTATGAGCCTTTGCTTAAGTTGCAAAGCTTGTAAAACGGAGTGTCCTTCTAATGTGGATATGGCTAAATTAAAAGCCGAGTTTTTACAACATTATTACGACGCCAATGGTGTTCCATTCAGATCAAAACTCATTGCCAATTTTACAGCTGCTGCTAAGTTTGGTTCTCTTATGCCAAGGCTGTATAATTTTGCCGTTTCAAATTTTGTAACGGGTTCTATGATTAAAGCCCTGTCTGGATTTGCTATTAAAAGATCGATGCCAGCTTTATCTGTGCAAACATTGCAGCACTGGTATCAAAAAAATTATGTGGCTCCAATATCACCGATAAAAACGGTGTATTTATTTTGTGACGAGTTTACCAATTATAACGATGCGCATATTGGTATTAAAGCAGTACAATTATTAACCGCACTTGGTTATGCAGTGGAGATACCGGTTCATGAAGAGAGTGGGCGAACATGGCTTTCAAAGGGGCTTGTTAGAAAAGCAAAAATGATTGCCAATAAAAATATTGAATTGTTAAGTGGGTTGGTAACTACTGAGCGTCCATTAATTGGTATTGAGCCTTCTGCTATTTTAACTTTTAGAGATGAATACCCTGATTTAGCCACCGATCAAAATTTAGTTGCTGCTGAAAATTTATCACGCAATAGTTTTTATATCGACGAATTTCTCGCCAAAGAAATGGCTGCTGGAAATATTGCAAAAGATAGGTTTACTACAAATACTAAATCTCTTTTACTGCATGGTCATTGTCAGCAAAAAGCTATTGGATCTATGTCAGATTCTGTTGCTGTGTTGTCTTTTCCTGCAAATTATACAGTAGAAACCATCCCATCGGGATGTTGTGGTATGGCAGGGTCTTTTGGGTATGAAAAAGAACATTACGATGTTTCTATGCAAATAGGGGAGCTTGTTTTGTTTCCTAAGGTAAGATCTAGCGCTGGCGGTTGCACTGTGTC
>JAIYCS010000111.1 GCA_027487895.1 Sediminibacterium sp.
GGCTGGATTTGGCGCTGTTTTACAAATTAATTGTATCTGATTGGAACTGTATCCGGTTTCTTCTTGGGTTTCTCTAAGCGCTGCTACCATTGGGTCTTCACCATCATTGATAACGCCACCAGGGAGTTCGAGGGTTACCGCATCTACCGGATAGCGGTATTGTTTTACTAGTACAATTTCGTTGTTTGGAGTTACAACCACCGCATTTGCCCAATTAGGAAGTTCAACCACGTAATACGGGTCAATAATTCTTCCATCAGGAAATTGACAAGCGTCTGCCCTAGCTTTAAACCAACGATCCTCAAATACTTTTTTTGAAGTAATTTTTTTCCAACGCTGCTCTCTCATGAATTTCCAATAAATATTACCAGCCCTTATTTTCTTTTAATGTTTTGATATGCGCTACATGGTGTTTGCCATGCCATGCATAAATACCAAGCATATCCCAAAGTGTTAGTTGACCTCTACGCTGAGGATTAAACAATGTTTTTTCAAAATCAGCATCCGTCATGTTATGTAAAAGTGTTAACCAGCGTTTATGGAGTGCGTAAAGCAGGGTGATAGAAACATTGATGGGTTCTTTTGTTACATCTGCCGTTTCTGACCAGGCATTTTCTTCGTAAGGTTTAATGGTAGGATTCTCTTCTGTTAAAGCAAGCTTGAACCTGATAAATGAATTCATATGACTATCTGCCAAATGATGCACCAGTTGATGCACCGTCCAACCACCGTCTCTATATGGCGTGTGCAACTGCGCTTCATCTAAATTTTCGATGACCTGCTCTAGTTCATTTGGTAAAAACTGAATATCTGCTAGCCATTTTTTCTTTTGTGACTCCGAAAAAGGTTGTGCCTCGTATTTACCAATTGGATATTTTGGATCTTTTTCCATGCTATTATTTATGCTTCTCGTAATGCGTGTCCAGTTAAACTAATAAAAACATCTTCTAAATTAGCCTGCTTTACTTCTTTTGGTTTTTCAAAACCACCCGCCACTAAATCATCAATCAATTGATCCGGCGTATTAATAGCAATGAGTTTACCGCTATCAACAATGGCTACCCTATCACATAAAATTTCTGCTTCATCCATATAATGTGTAGTGATAACTACCGTGGTACCACTATCTCTAATAGATCTAATTAAATCCCATAAATTTCGACGCGCTTGAGGATCTAGGCCTGTTGTAGGCTCGTCTAAAAATATCAATTTGGGTTTATTGATTAAAGTAGTAGCAATAGAAAAACGTTGTTTTTGTCCACCACTGAGCTCTTTAAACTTTGCTTTGGCTTTGTCTCTAAGGTTCACACTATCCAGTATCGCCATAGTATCTATTTGCTCATTGTAAAGTCCAGCAAACAAATCTAGTAGCTCAGTTAAATTAAGACCTGGATAAAACCCTGCTGTTTGAAGCTGAACACCAATTATTTTTTTTATTTCGTCGGCGTCTTTTTCAATGTCAAATCCGCTAACGATTACTTTACCACTTGTTTTTTGGCGTAGGGTTTCAATAATTTCAAGTGTGGTAGATTTTCCGGCGCCATTAGGGCCTAACAAGCCAAATATTTCACCAGGGTACACTTCAAAACTGAGCCCTTTAACGGCTTCAAAATCGCCGTAGTTTTTGGTAAGATTTTCAACTTTAATAATAGGGTCCAACATACGAACTGCTTTAATACGATAAAGATAGTGCTTACGCACAAGTTATTGTAACTTTGCACTCCAATTAGCGCATATGCAAGTACACCAGATATCGGCACAACAAATTGAGTCTAAAGAAGCATTTTTAAAAACCCTAGCGGCCTGCACCCAAAATACTGAGGGCTCGAACAGCGCAACGGCAAATAATGCTATCTCTGCTTGCTATTTGGTAACAACCCCTGCCCTTATTGACGCCCCTCTTTCCGAAGTAACCAGCGCCTTTTTCGATGGCAACAAAGAAATTGCACTACAATTATTTGAGGCCGTTAAAAACAATGTATTTGCGCTCGTTGATGGTATTTTGGTGGATCAAAAAGCGGCTTGCATTTCCCGTTTAAGTGATTTGTTTACAGAAATTGAATGGCTGCTACACGACAAACCGGTTCGTGCTTTTCCTTATTACAAAGATCAAATCGTATGTACGGGTGCCGTTCTTGGCTCCGCCCTTTTCTACCATTTTTTATTGGAGCAGGGTGTTGATGCTGTTTTTGTAGACATCAGAGATTGCATTGTTACTTCCGACGATTTTGGCAAAGCGGATGTTCTTGAATCCATTACGCAGGCAAGAATACAGCAAACTTTTATACCTGGCCGCACGCATGTAACCCAGGCTGGCATTGGCGCTACCGATCAAAACGAAAATGCAACCTTAAAAGCTGAGGGTAATGATTGGGTTTTAAAAACCATTAAGGGTTTATAAACCTGCCGGCGCCTCTAAAGGCTTTTGCAAAATATTTTTCAGACAAATCATTAATGGTTACGCCTTTTGAAGTAGACGCGTGCACAAATTTATTGTTGCATACATAAACACCCACGTGGGTGATAATCATAGACGCAGATACGGTATTAAAAAAAACGAGGTCGCCTTCTTTTAAATTTTCTGTTTCTATTTTTGTAGATGCATCAAATTGTTGTTGCGAATTTCTAGGAATTTTTACATTGTAAACATCACGCAGTATCACTTGTGTAAAGGATGAGCAGTCGATACAAGAATCGGTACTTCCGCCAAAACAATACTGGGTTCCATACCATTTTTCCATTTGCGCTAACAACGCCAAGTTGGTTAAACTTGTTGGTGCAACGCCAAGTAAGTTGGCATATTTATTGGGTAATGAAAGTGCTGCGTCGTAAGTAATGCCTACATTTTTTTTGGATTCCGTTTCCGCCACGGGTGGCGCTGTAACTTTTACGCCTGCAAGCTTTACTTCACCTGGCAAAACGGCTAAATTGTCTAAAAAGCCCCTTGGCATAGAGGAGCTGCTCCCCGCTTGTCCGCGCGCACTCGATTGGTCTTTGGAGGTTAACCTACCAAGTGATTTACAGCCCGAAAGCAGAAAAAGCCCCAAAACAGCAATTATATATACTTTATACCGCATAATTATGGAACAATTATAGGCCTAAAAACCAGTAAAATATGCCCCTGCGCATAACTTTTTAACAATCTGTTCCCCTCCCCTAAAATTGTGGATAACTGCACCCCAAAAGGTTGCCGCCGAGATAGGATATTTGGGCCATGCCAACTTTTTCACACTTACACGTTCATACCCAATATTCACTGTTAGACGGGGCGGCTTCGGTAGAAAGATTATATGATAAAGCCATCGAAAATAACATGCCAGCACTTGCCATTACCGACCATGGTAATATGTTTGGTGCTTTTGAATTTGTAAGTCAGGCATGGAAAAAAACCAAGATTGTTGGTAAAGATGAAAACGGAAAAGATATTTTAGAACCCATTGTTAAGCCAGTGGTTGGTTGCGAATTTTATGTGGTAGAAGACCGCCACATCAAAACATTTACCAAAGAAGCAAAAGACAAAAGATACCACCAGGTATTACTTGCAAAAAATAAAAAAGGATACGAAAATTTAGTAAAGCTTACATCCCTTGGTTTTATTGAAGGGATGTATAGCAAGTACCCGCGTATCGATAAAAAATTAATTGAAGAATACCACGAAGGTATTATTGCCACTACCTGTTGTATTGGTGCGTATGTACCTCAAACCATTTTAAACGAAGGCCCCGAAAAAGCAGAAAAAGAATTTAAGTGGTGGCTCGATTTATTTGGTGAAGATTATTTTATTGAAATTCAGCGCCACAATATTAAGGAGCAGGAACTGATCAACAACACACTCTTACAGTTTTCAAAAAAATTCAATGTTCCTGTTATTGCCACCAATGACAGCCACTATGTAGATCAGGACGATGCCAACGCACACGATATTTTACTTTGTATCAATACCGGTGAAAAGCAAAGTACACCTGGTTTTGATGATTTTGTAAACGATGATGCGCAAATAAAAAATAGACGTTTTAAATTTCCCAACGATCAGTTTTATTTTAAAACGCAGGAGGAAATGGGTAAGCTTTTTAGCGATATCCCAGAATCACTCGACAATACCAACATGATTGTTGACCGGGTAGAAGTATTAAATTTAAAAAAGGATATTCTACTTCCAGCCTTCCCTATTCCAAAAGAATTTCAGATACACAAAGATGCCAACTTAAACCAGTGGGAGTTTTTACAACACATCACGCGCGAAGGCGCTAAAATGCGCTACAACGATGTTACCCCTGAAATTCAAGAAAGGCTAGACTTTGAACTTTTCACGATCAAAACCATGGGCTTTGCCGGTTACTTCTTAATTGTAAGTGACTTTATTAAAGCGGGTCGTGAAATGGGTGTGTTTGTTGGACCAGGTCGTGGATCGGCGGCGGGTTCTGTGGTGGCATACTGTATTGGCATCACCAATATTGACCCTATTAAGTATAACTTACTATTTGAGCTTTTCTTAAATGCAGATCGTAAGGGCATGCCCGATATCGATACGGACTTTGATGATGAAGGCCGCCAAAAAGTAATCGATTATGTAGTAGATAAATACGGTAAAAACCAGGTAGCACAAATTATTACCTACGGTACCATGGCTGCTAAAATGAGTATCAAAGACGTAGCCCGTGTGCTTGATTTACCACTCGCCGAAAGTAACGTGCTTGCAAAGCTCGTACCCGATAAACCAGGTACTGAACTTGGACGTGTACTCCACGCGCCTATCACGATTAAAGAAGGTGCAAAATCTTTAGAAGAAAAAGAAGGCTACCAACAAGAAGATATTGACAATGTCAAAAAACTTCGAGAAATATACAGAGGCTCCGATATTAGGGCACAGGTTTTAAAAGAAGCAGAAAGATTAGAAGGATCTGTCCGTAACACCGGTATACACGCAGCAGGTATTATCATTGCACCGCAAGATTTAACCACCCTAATTCCAGTGGCAACCGCTAAAGATTCTGATTTGTGGGTTACGCAAATTGAAGGAAGTGTGATTGAGGAAGCTGGCGTAATTAAAATGGACTTTTTGGGGCTTAAAACCCTTTCTATTTTAAAAATGGCGCTAGCGCTCATCAAGCAAAACCATGGGGTTGTTATTGATTTAGATACCATTCCATTAGACGACGAAAAAACATTTAAGCTTTACCAACAAGGAGAAACCAATGCCACTTTCCAGTTTGAAAGCGTGGGCATGCAAAAATATTTACGCGAATTAAA
>JAIYCS010000023.1 GCA_027487895.1 Sediminibacterium sp.
AAGTACCGCAGGGCTTTTACCACCTAATTCTAAGGTAACGGGTACTAGTTTTTCGGCAGCTTGTTTGTAAATAATTTTACCTACAAATGTACTACCGGTATAAAAAATATGATCGAATCTAAAATTTTCAAATAATGGAGGCAACACCGCAGCGCCATCGCCCTCTAGGTAAAGCATGTAATTTTCAGGAAATAACTCCTTAATCATTTTACCCATGATGGCAGCAGTAGCCCCTGCAAATTCACTGGGCTTTAATACCGCGCAATTGCCTGCGGCAATCGCGCCAATCAGTGGTGTAAATAAAAGTTGAAACGGATAATTCCAAGGTGCAATAATACATACTACACCCAGTGGCTCCGGAACGGTATAACAACTAGAAGGTTGATTTAATAAATTGGTAGGCACACTGGTAGGCTGCATCCAACTTTTAAGGTGCTTAATGGTATAGTTTAATTCATTTAAGAAAAAACCTACTTCGGTGGCCCAAGCTTCTTCTTCCGATTTTTTTAAATCGGTGTGGAGCGCTTGTGCTAATTCTTTTTCATGGTCCAACACCCCTTTTTTTAAAGCCTCGAGCTGTGCAAGCCTAAACGCATAAGATTGGGTGGCACCCGACATAAAATATTGTCTGAGCGCTTGTAACTGTTGGTTCATATAAAACTGGTTAATATTGAAGCAATTTATACCATAATAACGATACTCTTATCCTAATTGTTTGGGCCTCAAATATAATTTTAGCGTTTCGCCATTTTTTAATAATTTAACCATCTCAAAAACTTGTAGGGCCAAGCCTACTTCAACGATTCTATACCTATGAAAAAACAGACTAAGAAAAAATTGTTAGCGGCTTCAAAAGAAGTTGTGGCAACAGAAACAAACCATCAAGATGCCAATCAAGATTCTAGACGTTCTTTTTTAAGAAACGGATTGCTTGCAGCGGCAGGATTTTATATTGTTCCAAGAAATGTGCTAGGACGTGGCTTTACAGCGCCTAGTGATAAATTACAAATTGCAGGTATTGGTGCAGGTGGTAAAGGTGAAAGCGATTTGTACAATTTCTTTATGTCTGGAAAAGCAGATATCGTAGCACTTGCAGACGTTGATAGCAGACAAACTGCAAAAAGCAGAGCTAGGTATACAAAGGCTAATGTCTATGAAGATTTTAGAGAGATGCTAGACAAAGAAAAAGGTAGAATTGACGCCGTTTCTGTGTCTACTCCAGACCATACACACGCAGTAGCTGCGATGGCTGCCGTGCAACTAGGCAAACACGTATATGTTCAAAAACCATTGACACACGATATTTATGAAGCGCGTATGCTCACAGAAGCTGCACGTAAACATAAAGTAGTAACGCAAATGGGTAACCAAGGTGCTTCTGGCGATGGCGTTCGCAAATTACAAGACTGGTACAACGCAGGTGTGATTGGCGACGTGCATACCATTTACTGCTACACAGACCGCCCAGTTTGGCCGCAAGGCATCTCTTGGCCTACGAGCAGTTCACCTATCCCAGCTGGTCTTAATTGGGACCTGTGGCTCGGTACAGCACCTAAAAAAGATTATATCGATGGATTATTGCCATTTAACTGGAGAGGCTGGTGGGATTACGGTACCGGTGCTCTAGGCGATATGGCTTGTCATATTATGGCCCCTGCTTTTGCAGTAATGGGTCTTGGCTATCCACTTTCGGCACAGTGTAGCGTTGCAACACCGTATGTAAGAAACTGGAACAAAGCGTATACACCGGAAAGCGCTCCGATCGCTTCGCATATTACACTTCAATTTAAAGGACAGCCGGGTAAACCAAATGTTACCCTGCATTGGATGGATGGTGGCATTCAACCAGAACGTCCAGAAGAATTAGGCCCTAACGAAAGAATGGGTGGTGATGGTGAAAACGGTGTAATTTTTATTGGCACCAAAGGAAAAATGATGTGTGGTACTTATGGTGTAATGCCTCAATTACTACCAACCCATTTATCTAAAACAACCATTGTTCCTGAAACAGTAGCGCGTGTAAAAAATGGAGAAGCAGGTCACTACGCTGCATGGGTAGAAGCATCTATTGCTGGCTATAACAGCCCTGAAGCTAAAAACTTAAGTTCGCATTTTGATATTGCAGGTCCATTAACAGAAAGTGTTTTGATGGGCAACCTTGCAATTAGAAGTTACGATTTACAAGCAAAAGATTCAAAAGGAAATATCAATTATCCAGGCCGTAGTATCAAATTATTATGGGATGGTCCAAATATGAAAATTACCAATTTTGATGAAGCCAATCAGTTTGTAAAACGCAACTACCGTGATGGCTGGAGCTTAGGCGTATAATTTGATTATGGAAAATATTGCGGATTTATTTTTACTAAGAAAGGATATTACTTTTTTAAACTTCGGATCTTTTGGTGCAACGCCTGCGCCTATTTTTGATGCCTATCAAAAATGGCAAAGGGTATTAGAAGCAGAGCCCGTTCAGTACATTGTATTTGATGGACCTGGCTATTTACAAACATCAAGAGAAGCATTGGCAAAGTATATTGGCGTAGCTGACAAAGATGATTTGGTGTTTGTAACCAATCCATCATTTGCCGTTAACATGGTGGCAAAAAACTTTCCACTACAACCCGGTGATCAAATTTTAACCACCGATATTGAGTATGGCGCCTGTGACAGAACATGGGAGTATTACTGCGCACAAAAAGGCGCCGAATATGTCAAGCAAAAAATTACGCTACCCATTACGAGCAAAGAAAAATTTATTGAAGAATTTTTTGCGGGCATCACACCTAAAACAAAAGCGGTTTTTATTAGTCATATCACGAGTGCTACTGCACTTAAATTACCGGTGCATGAAATTTGTGCGATTGCCAAACAAAAAGGACTCATCACTTTTGTAGATGGCGCACACGGACCCGCACAAACAGAAGTAAACCTCACTACTTTACAAGCAGATTTTTACACAGGCGCTTGTCATAAATGGATGATGGCACCTAAAGGATGTTCTTTTTTATACGCGCATAAAAATGTGCAACCTATGTGTGATCCACTCGTGGTAAGCTGGGGGTACAAAGCATTAAAGCCTAGTCATTCTAGTTTTCTAGATTACCATCAAATGATTGGTACCAGAGACTTTTCGGCATTTTTAACGGTGCCGGATTGTGTTTCATTTATGGGAAAATACAACTGGGCTGATGTTTCAAAAAAATGTCATGAACTGGTACTTGCAAATGCGCAGCGCTTTTTTGATTTACTAGGCGCTACACCTATTAGTCCATTAACAAGTGAGTGGATTGGTCAAATGATTAGTATCCCCATTAAAACTGCAGAGCCTGAAATTTTACAGCGCACATTATTTACAGAATATCAAATAGAAGTGCCCATCATGCGCCAAGGAAATGATGTGTACCTCAGATACTCCATCAATGGTTTTAACAGTCAATCCGATATTGATCGGCTCTATCAGGTGATAGCCGAGCTTCAGCAAAAAGGGCGCCTTTAGGCGCCCTTTTTATTTGTAAATTTTTTTTCTGCTCAAAATCAAACGCGCAACATTTAAGCGCAACTCTAAAAATTCTTTTGCATATATTTTGCATCAAGCCCAGCCGCATCTATTGGATTTGTTCCAGTAAACGCTTCCTGCTCCACAAAAAAAGTTTCTAGTCCGTATTTAGTGCCAGCTTTTAATACCTTTTTAAAATCGATGGTACCAGTGCCTAATACACAAGACTCGTGGCCGTTATTAGCCGTTTTTGCAAGGTCTTTAACATGACATAATTTAAAACGGTTTGGATATTTTTTTAACCAAGCAATGGGGTCTTCGTTTGCTGCATTCACCCAGTAAATATCCATTTCAAAATCTACAAGAGAAGGATCAGTGCCCTGCATCATTACATCTTGTGGCATTTGACCATCCATTGGAATAAATGAATAATCATGATTATGATACGCAAATTTAATGCCGTGCTTTTTAGCAATTTTACCAGACGCATTAAACTCATCTGCAAATGCTTTGTAATTATCTAAGCTTTTTTGTGTGCCCTTGTGCGGACAAATTAAATACTGCATACCAATAGCTGCAGCTTGTTCCGATTTTTTATCAAAATCAGTTAGGTTATCACAGTGGCTAGAAACAATTTTCATACCTAAACCATCGAGGTAAGATTTAAATCCAGTATGACCCATGCCCCAAAACATACCTTGTGGGCCTTCGTAACTTTCAATTTGTTTGTAACCAAAACTAGCCAGTTTTGCAAGCGTGCCTTTGGCATCCGCCATCATGTTTTCTTTAACCGTCCAAAGTTGTATACCAAAGTTTGGAATTTTAAATCCTGCGGGCGCATCTAAAAAATTAGCCTTTGTTAAAAAAGGCACACTTAATCCTAGCGCTGCAAAAGAACCGTTGCGTAAAAAATCTCTTCTATTAATAGACATCAAATAAATAATTTAAAATTCAAAAATATTGGGGCTACAAAAAAATTTCATCTAGGTAGCCCAAGCTTTATCACCTTTTTTGTAAGGCACACATCCTTCATATTTACCTGGAATGGCAACATAGCGTAGTGCTTGTGTGGCGCCTATTTCAGAACTAAAGTAACCCCAAAGCGTAAGCTGTTTGATCATGGTAAAATGATGCGTAGGTTGTTCCGCCGTTTTGGTTTCTTGGTATTTTTTGGCTTCTGCGTCCAAATCAACAATCATTTTTTGTTGTGCGTCGGGTGCTGCTGATTTAAATTTTGTTGCAAGTGCAGCAAGTCCGTCTTTAAATACTTTTTGATCCTTGGCATCGTAACAATCTGTTACAATCACGCCCATAAACTCACCCACTTTAGCAGCTTTTGCACCTGGTGTGTTAGTGGTAGGAATAATAATTTCTGCGATGTCGTTTAACAAGCTCATATCTGATGCAGACAATACGCCTGCGGCAGCATCTGGGTTTGCTTTACAACCGCTCAAAAAAGCAGATGATCCAATAATCGTTCCTCCTAGTAATAGGGCAACACTTGATAAGGCTTCTCTTCTATTCATGGTTATTGATTGATAAATTATACATCACAAATTTTAATCGCTTGCCTGAGTGAAGCAAGTGGATCTTTAGACGCAGGAATAAATTCTTGCGCTACATATTTATTAAATCCAGTAGCTACAATGGCTTTCATGATAGCAGGGTAATACAATTCTTGTGTATCGTCAATTTCATGACGTCCAGGTACACCCGCTGTGTGGTAATGACCAATGTATTCGTGGTAGGTATTGATGGTATGAATCACATCTCCTTCATCTACCTGCATATGGTAAATATCGTAGAGTAATTTAAAATTAGGCGATCCTATTTTTTTACAAAGCGCTACGCCCCAAGCCGTTCTATCACACATATAATCTTTGTGGTCTACTTTGCTATTAAGGAGCTCCATAATTATGGTCACGCCTCTTTTTTCGGCGTGGGCCATAATTTGTTTTAGACCTTCGGCACAGTTTTCAAGACCAGTTGCATCATCAAGTGTAGCTGTTCTATTACCACTAAAACAAATTAAATTGGTGTAGCCTGCATCTGCCACTAAATCGATATGTTCATTGTATTTTTGAATGAGTGTTGCATGGTTGGTTTTATCGGCCCAACCTTTTGTTAAACTAATTTCGGCACCATTACACATGGTAGATACAAGTCCGTATTTTTTTAGAATTGGCCATTCAGAAGGGCCTATTAAATCTATTCCTACAAGACCCATTTCTTTGGCTGCTTTACATAGATCTTCAAGTGGGATACCACTAAAGCACCAACGGCATACCGAGTGATTGATATTTCCTTTTAATCCTTTATCCATAGGTATTTCAGGGTTAGCTGTTGCCGCAGATGCAAGTGATCCAAGCGCACTACTTGCGGCAAAGGTAGCAGCACCTGCCACCATATTTTTAATAACGTTTCTTCTATTGTTAGACATTGTTTTTCTTTTAAAATATTAAGCAGCTACTTTATTTTTATTACGCATGTATAAAAATAAACCCGCAAATGCTACTGATAAAAATACTGGAATCAAAAGTGTAGTATTTAATACGGCCTGACCTGCCTCAGCTGGCGTTAATGATGAAGCTTGCAACGCCGCATAATGATCACCCATAAAAATCATATACACCGATACAGCAAACATACCTGCACCACCCATGAGGTTTAAACCTACGGCGCCTGTTTCAGGTAAATTTTCTGCAACAAAACCAAGCATCGTTGGCCAGAAATAACATACACCCATACCAAAAACAATGGCCCCAACAAATAACATGTTACCTGTTGTGTGACCCATTATATACAAACCGAGTGCCGATAATACCGCTGATAAAAATAAAACACCCGTTGGTGAAAAGCGATGTACCACGGGTTCTGCAAGGCCACGGCCTATCACCATAATACCCGTTTCCAGGGTTAATAATAAAAGTGCATTATCAGAAACATTTTTAAGTAATACATCAATCCACTGACCCGTAAATAATTCGGTAATAGCAGTTCCAAACATGAGCACGATCATGAGAATAAATAGCGGATTAAGTAAAGCCTTATACATCGCGGCTGTAGAAATACCACTCGCCACACGCTCTGTAACCGGAAAATCTAGTTTGCTAAAAAAGTATCCATATAATAATGTTGGAATAGCCATCAGTCCTACCTGCACCTGCCATCCAATACCGGCTTTGCTTAAGAAATAAACAATGAGTGTGCCAATTACAATACCACCCGGGAACCACAAGTGAAAGTGGTTGAGTTTAGTGGTTTTATTATCCGCGTAAATAGTTGCTACTAGTGGGTTACAAGCTGCTTCTACGGTTCCGTTGGCAATTCCAATACAAAGCGTAGAAATAAATAAACCCCAATAGCCGCCGGCAAAAACGGTTAATAAAATACCTGCCAAATGAAATACAAAGGCCACCAACAATAACTTTTTCATACCAATAACATCCACCACAAAACCGCCTATTACAACCGCCAGTGGAAAGCCCCAAAAGGCAGTGGCAGCAATGGTTCCGAGCTGTCCTGGGTCTAGCTGAAACTGTTCGCCCAACTGACCTAAAATACCTGCTCTAATTCCAAAAGACAAGGAAGTAACAAGAAGTGCTAAGCAGCTAGCAATAAAGAGTTGCTGCTTTTGAATGTTGTTTTGCATAATCGTAAATGGTTCGTGATAAATTCTATTCAATAAATGTAATTTTTTTATTTTAAATGTTGACCGATAAAATTTACTTTTAGTTCCACAATTTAAAATTGATCAAACATGAACAGAAAATTAAGAATGGGCATGGTAGGCGGCGGTAAAGATGCCTTTATTGGCGCGATACATAGGCTTGCAGCCAATATGGATGGACTCATAGAACTCTGTTGTGGTGCGCTTAGCATCAATCCTGATGTTGCCAAAGAATCAGGCGCTTCCTTGTTTTTACCCGAGCATCGTACTTATTTAACCTACGATGAAATGATTACTAAAGAAAGCCAACTTCCAGCCTCTGAAAGAATGGATTTTGTAACCATTGTTACCCCCAACTTTGCGCACTTTGCACCTGCCATGATGGCCCTTGATCATGGGTTTCATGTTGTCATAGAAAAACCAATTGCTTTTACACTCGACGAAGCCAAGCAACTACACCAAAAAGTGCAGGAAACAGGGCTTACGCTTTGTCTCACACATACCTACTCTGGCTACCCACTTGTAAAACAAGCGAGGGCCATGGTAGCGGACAATGTTTTTGGAAAAATCAGAAAAGTATGGGTAGAATATCCGCAGGGCTGGCTTAGTAAATTAAGTGAGCGCGAAGGCAATGCACAAGCAGCTTGGAGAACCGATCCTAAAAAATCGGGTAAAGCAGGTTGTATGGGTGATATTGGAACACACGCAGCGCACCTTGCCGAATATATTACGGGCGCTCAAATCACACAACTCTGTGCCGATTTAAATGCCATGGTAGAAGGCCGTATGCTAGACGATGATGGTAATGTGCTCTTACAATTTAGCAACGGTGCTAGAGGTGTATTAATGGCATCGCAGGTTGCCGCTGGTGAAGAAAACGCATTAAAAATTAGAATCTACGGCGAAAAGGGTGGGCTAGAATGGGCGCAACACGACCCTAACACACTCCTAGTAAAATGGCTCGATGCGCCAACACAAATTTTGCGCGCGGGTGGTAACTACGGCGATAGACTTAGCAAATACGCGATTCATAATAGCAGAACGCCGGGTGGACATCCAGAAGGATACCTAGAAGCTTTTGCAAATATCTACCGCAATTTTGCACTGACATTATCTGCAAAAATAGATGGTACAACACCAACACCAGAAATGCTAGATTTTCCAAACACCAACGATGGTTTAAGAGGAATGGCATTTATTGATAACGTTGTGGCATCTGGAGCGTCAGATCAAAAATGGACACCCTACACAATTTAATTTCAACAGTATTCAAATTATTTTATGACAACGATTAAAGGACCTGGTATTTTTTTAGCGCAGTTTATGGGTGATACAGCACCCTTTAATTCTTTAGCAAGTATTTGCAAATGGGCAGCATCACTGGGTTTCAAAGGTGTTCAAATACCAAGCTGGGATAGCCGTTGTATCGATTTACAAAAAGCGGCAGAGAGTAAAACCTATGCCGATGAAATAAAAGGTATTGTAGCAGCAGCTGGTTTAGAAATTACCGAACTCTCTACGCATTTACAAGGTCAACTGGTAGCCGTTAATCCTGCCTACGATAGTTTGTTTGATGGCTTTGCGCCAGAAAATGTGCGCGGTAATGCAAAAGCAAGAACCGAGTGGGCGGTGCAGCAATTAAAATATGCAGCAGCAGCTTCTGAAAATTTAGGGCTCAATGCACACGCAACTTTTAGTGGTGCTTTATTATGGCATACTGTTTATCCTTGGCCGCAAAGACCTGCAGGACTTGTAGAAACAGGTTTTACAGAACTTGCAAAAAGATGGAAACCTATTTTAGATGTTTTTGACAACCATGGTGTAGACCTTTGCTATGAAGTGCACCCCGGTGAAGATTTACACGACGGTGTTTCTTATGAAATGTTTTTAGAAAAAGTAAACAACCACAAACGTGCTTGCCTATTATATGATCCATCACATTTTGTACTTCAGTCACTAGACTACTTAAGTTATATCGATCATTACCACGAGCGTATCAAAATGTTCCATGTAAAAGATGCTGAGTTTAACCCCACCGGAAAACAAGGTGTGTATGGTGGCTACCAAAACTGGGTGGACCGAGCAGGCAGGTTTAGATCACTGGGTGATGGTCAGGTTAATTTTGGCGCCATTTTTAGCAAACTAGCCGCATACAACTTTAGTGGTTGGGCTGTTATGGAATGGGAATGTGCCATCAAAGACGCACAGGTGGGTGCCGCTGAAGGTGCTCCGTTTATTCAAAAAAATATCATTCAGGTAACTGAAAAGGCTTTTGATGACTTTGCTGGCACCGGTGCCAACGAAAAATTAAATCGCGCCATTTTAGGAATAGATTAATAACTTTAAACCCTCATTAAAAAATAGTACCCGTGAAAAAGATGTACCTAACACTTCCCCTATTTGCACTCATCGTTGCATGTGGTGGTGGAACAGAAAAAAAAGAAGAAGCTGGCGCAGCAACTGAACAAGTAGTTGATTTAAGCAGCAACCCAGATTACCAAAAAGGTTTAGAATTAATTGGTAAGTCGGACTGTTTAACCTGTCATAAAGTAAGTGAAAAAAATATTGGACCTGCCTACAAAGATGTTGCAGCAAAATATGAAAACACCGAAGAAAATGTAAAAATGTTAGCTGGCAAAATCATCAAAGGTGGACAGGGTGTTTGGGGCGCTATCCCAATGACACCGCACAGTTCACTATCTGAAGCCGATGCCGAACAAATGGTAAAATATATTCTACTCCTTAAAAAATAAAAATATGATTGCATCATTTTTTACTTCCATATTATTAGGTGGTTTACTTACAAGTACCGCACCTGATCCAACAACAAATGCACCACAAAAAAATAGTGCTGCAAAATCAGAATGGATTTCTTTATTCAATGGTAAAAACACCAAAGGATGGCATTCCTATGGTAAAGAAACCGTTGGTAAAGCATGGAAAGTACAAGAGGGCGGCATCTTACACCTTGACGCTTCCAACAAAGCGGATTGGCAAACCAATGGTGGCGGTGATTTAGTGCACGAATTAGAACTTGAAGATTTTCATTTGAAACTCGAGTGGAAAATTTCACCAAAAGGCAATAGCGGTATTATTTTTTGGGTGCAGGATGATAAATCTAAATTTGATCATGTTTGGTTTACTGGACCAGAAATGCAAGTACTCGATAATGATGGTCATGGCGATGGAAAAATTTTTAACCACCGTGCTGGTAACTTATATGATTTAATTGCAGGAACAGAAGGAGTTGTAAAACCTGTTGGCGAATGGAACCTTGCAGAAATTGTAAGCTACAGAGGTAAATTAGATTTTTATTTAAATGGCGTAAATGTTGTTTCTACAACATATGGCGATGATGCTTGGAGAAAAATGATTGCCAATAGTAAGTTTAAAACGATGCCAGATTTTGGTAAAATTTTTAAAGGACATATTGCGCTACAAGACCACGGCGACAATGTTTGGTATAAAAATATTATGGTTAAAAAACTATAACACTGCGATACAATTTTTAAAAAGAGTTGCCCACAAAGCAGCTCTTTTTTTATGTACGAAAACCTTACTTTAGCAGAATGATTGAACGCTCTGACGAATATTTTATGCAGGAAGCTTTAAAAGAAGCCAACCTTGCTTTTGAAGCCGATGAAGTACCCGTTGGGGCCGTTGTGGTGCTCAACAATAAAATTATTGCTAGAGGCCACAACCAGGTAGAACTTTTAAATGATTCTACAGCGCACGCCGAAATACTAGCCCTAACCTCGGCATATAGTACAATGGGCGCTAAATACCTACCAGAAGCCACTTTATACGTAACCCTCGAACCCTGCATGATGTGCGCCGGAGCACTCTATTGGGGCAAAATAAGCCGGATCGTGTACGGTGCCTCCGACGAAAAAAATGGCTATCAAAAAATAGCACAACCCTTTGGACCTAAAATTGAAATAGTGGGCGGGGTTTTAGCTGGAGAATGTAGTTGGCTCATGAAAACCTTTTTTAAAAACAAGCGTTAAGCATTTTGACAGGCTCCATTTAGGGTGTAGCTTTGTACTTTATTATTTTAATCCTTAAACACAATTATATGTCATTTACACTTGCTCCTTTACCGTATGCACATGATGCATTAGAACCACATATCGATACCACTACCATGCAAATACACCATGGTAAACACCATCAAGCTTATGTAGACAATTTAAACAAAGCAGTGGCAGGTACCGAGCACGAATCAAAAACCATAGAGCAACTTGTTGCAGCAGCAGGAAGCATTAGCCCTGCTGTTCGTAACAACGGTGGCGGACATTGGAACCATACTTTTTTCTGGGAAAGTTTAGCGCCTAATGCAGGTGGTGCGCCAACAGGTGCGTTAGCGGCTGCCATTGATGCTGCTTTTGGTTCATTTGACGCTTTCAAAGAAAAATTTGCTGCAGCAGGTCTTACTCGTTTTGGAAGTGG
>JAIYCS010000002.1 GCA_027487895.1 Sediminibacterium sp.
AAATTTGCAGCCAGCGGCACTACCCGCAACTGGAAAATGCGCCAAGAAATGCGGAGCCCCCGCTATACAACGCGCTGGGAGGAGCTTCCGCTACTCAAATAAGCCTTCAAAAGCCCTGTGCATAAGCCTCTAAGAAGTATTTTAAAATTTACACGGATAAATTGCAGCGGTACCTTAAATTTGCACAATTTGTAAATAATGACCAACCCTACGCTCAACTCCAACGAATCCATCCCTTCCGGTAAGAAAAAAGTAATTGTACTTGGTAGCGGCCCCAATAGAATTGGCCAAGGTATCGAGTTTGATTATTGTTGTGTACATGGCTTAATTGCTATTAAAGAAAGTGGTTACGAAGCCATTATGGTGAACTGTAACCCCGAAACTGTTTCTACCGATTTTGACATGGCCGACAAATTATATTTCGAGCCAGTGTTTTGGGAGCACTTATGGGAAATCATTGAACTAGAGCAACCCTATGGTGTGATCGTTCAATTAGGAGGTCAAACAGCACTTAAATTAGCCAAGCGTTTACACGAGAAAGGGATTCGTATCATTGGTACTTCATTTGAGAGCCTAGACATGGCCGAAGACCGTGGACGTTTTAGCGATCTATTAAAAGAATTAGAAATACCGTATCCATCTTATGGCACGGCACATACTGCAGACGAAGCCATTGAAGTAGCCAACAAAGTAGGGTATCCCGTACTTGTAAGACCTAGCTACGTTATTGGTGGACAGCGCATGCGTATTGTTATCAATGACGAAGAAGTTGAAAAAGCAGTAATCAGTTTATTAAAACATATTCCGGGCAATACCATTTTGATTGACCATTTCTTAGACCGTTGTCAAGAAGCAGAAGTAGACGCCATTTTTGATGGAGAAACTTTTCACATCATGGGTGTGATGGAACATATTGAGCCAGCAGGTATTCATAGTGGTGATAGTAACGCGGTGTTACCAGCGTTTAACCTAACCCCAATGATTGTAGAAAAAATGGAATTCTACAGTGAAAAAATTGCGCGCGCATTAAATATCAGAGGCCTCATTAATATTCAGTTCGCTATTAAAAATGGTCAAGTATATGTAATTGAAGCAAATCCAAGAGCTTCTAGAACAACACCATTTATTGCAAAAGCATATCAAATTCCGTACTTAAATATTGCGACCAAAGTAATGCTTGGCGCCAACAAACTCACCGACTTTACCATGGTTAAAAAACTAGACGGCTATGCAATTAAAGAGCCAGTATTTAGTTTTGAAAAATTCCCAGGTGTCAACAAAGAGTTAGGACCAGAAATGAAAAGTACCGGAGAAGCCATTCGTTTTATCAAAGATTTACACGACACTTATTTCCGCACGCTATACAAAGAGCGTAGCATGAACTTATCTAAGTAAGTAAGCGGCTAGTTGTAAATACGGAGAACCTTCTACCAAAATAGATGGATTCATAAGCTTGTGCGATTATAGCACATAGGTTTGTATGTGTCCGTATCTACGCCTCCATTTTGGCATCAAGCACCATTTACCAGACTGCTATTTCCGCTTTTAATAGGCATTGTTAGCTGCTATTATTTATTGCATGGCCTTTTTACAAATGCGCTTATCAATACCGGTATTTATATAACAGCAGGCGTTTCCATTGCAGGGCTCATATGCATTGGTAAGCTTACTACATTTCAAAAGTACCGTTACCAGTTTTTACAAGGCTTACTACTACAAATTATATTTCTGTGCCTTGGTATTGTAGTGATGCAAAACCTGTTGCAGTTACGCACCCAAGAAACCGGATTAATAGCGTCACATAAAAGTGGTGCAGTTTATGTTATGCGGTTAACAGAACCCTTGCAACTAAAAAATAAAAGCTACAAAACAGCAGCAGTCATTGAAAGTATTGGCCATGCAAAACAAGAAATAAAAACAAACATTAAAATAATAGTTCGCCTGGCAGTAGATAGTAGCCCTAGTAACATACAACTTTTAACTGTGGGCAGTTATATTGCCACAACTATACAGCCAAGCATTGTACCTGATACGCATAACCCAGGAGGCTTTAATTACAAAGTATGGCTATTTAGAAATGGAATAACGCACCAGCTTTATTTGGCAAAAGGAAATTGGACCTTACTGCCCTCTAAAAAAAGTAAACAATACTTGCAAATACTACAGCAAAAAATTAGAACAAGGCTTCAACAAAATATTATAGGTGCACAAGAAAAAGCAGTAGCAGCAGCACTTTTAATTGGCTATAAACAGGATATTGATTCTGATTTAATGAAAGCTTATAGCAATACTGGCGTAATACACGTGATTGCCATTAGTGGCTTACACCTTGGATTAATTTATGGTTTACTCATTGGTATTTTTAATTGGATGCCGGGTTCAACAATAAAAAAGTGGATAGCGCCTCCTGCAGTGCTACTGGTGCTTTGGGGCTTTGCGCTTTTAACAGGAGCTGGCCCATCGATTGTAAGAGCAGCGGTTATGTTTTCATTTATCATTATTGCTACAATGGTAAAACAAAATTCAAGTATTTTAAATGCACTCGCCGCCTCGGCATTTTTTTTACTCTTACTACATCCGTTTTATTTGTGGGATATTGGATTTCAACTTTCCTATGCAGCAGTACTTAGTATTGTTCTGTATCAGAAAAAAATATATGATACTATTTATTTCAAATACAAGTGGATGCAAGCCTGCTGGCAATTAAATGCAATTACAATTAGTGCGCAAATACTCACATTACCAGTAGTTGTGTATCATTTTCATCAGTTTCCTAATTATTTTTTACTGAGCAATTTTATAGTAGTACCACTTTCCAGTATTATTTTATATGGCTGTTTACTGATACTTCCATTTGCTAGTATTGCGTATATAGGCAGGGGTTTGTCAGTTACTACCAGTTGGCTTATCAGTAGCATGAACTGGATCATCCAAAAAATGAATGCCTTGCCGTATGCTACCACAAGTAATTTGCAAATCAATGCGTTTCAGGTAGGGCTATTTTTTACCCTTATTATTTGCCTTTCTCTATTTATTCAAACCCAAAAAAACAAGTGGTGCTTTTATAGTTTAGTAGCCCTACTATTTGCTTGTTGTATACATAGCTATCATTACACAAAAGCGGCAGGGCTAACCAGTATCACCGTTTGGTTTGTTCCCAAAACAACAAAAATCACTGCCCGTTACGGATTGGGGGCGGAACTACCTCTTAAAGCCAGTAGCAGTGCATTTTCTATTGGGCATACCCGTTTTTTACACATTGGTCAATCGGCGCAGCTGATTAACAGTATACGCGAGGTGTCAAAAGTGGATATCCTACTCATAAGCAACCAATCAAAATCGCCCATCGCCTTACTCGCAAAGCATTTTACGCGTGCACTTTATGTTTTTGACAGCAGTATTCCGTTGTGGAAAATGGAAGGGTGGAAAAAAGAGGCAGAGAGCCTACATTTGCGGCATCATTTTGTTTCTCAACAAGGGGCTTTTGTCCACCAATCAAGCAATGGAAAAGAAAATTAAATCAGCGCTCATTTCTGTCTTTTATAAAGATGGTTTAGAGCCTTTAGCACGTCAATTAGTAGCTCAAAACGTAACCATCTACTCGACAGGTGGCACCCAAAAATTTTTAGAAGATTTGGGTATTACTTGTGTTGCGGTAGAAAGCTTAACAACCTATCCTTCTATTTTAGGAGGCCGTGTTAAAACCCTACACCCTGCTATTTTTGGTGGCATACTTGGTCGTAGATATGAGCCGCAGGATTTGGTTGAAATGGAGCAGTACCATATTCCTGAAATTGATTTAGTGATTGTTGATTTATATCCTTTTGAAGAAACACTTGCTTCCACCACAGAGGAAAAAGCGATCATCGAAAAAATAGATATTGGTGGTCCTTCTATGATTAGAGCTGCTGCAAAAAACTTTAGAGACCTTGTAGTTATTGCTGCTAAACAAGATTATGCGGTACTAGAAACCATGCTCGCTGCACAAGCCGGCACTACTACGATCGAGCAAAGGAAAGCCTTTGCAGCAAAAGCTTTTGAAGTAGTGATGCACTATGATATTGCCATTAGCAATTACTTTAACCCAGCGCCTACTCAAATATTACGTTACGGCGAAAACCCACACCAAGCGGCAACTTTTACGGGTAACTTACAAGAGCTTTTTACACAACTTAATGGTAAAGAATTGTCTTACAACAATTTAGTAGACGTAGACGCAGCGGTACAGCTTATTGGAGAATTTAATGAAACTACTTTTGCCATTATCAAGCATACCAATGTTTGTGGTATTGCTGCAAGAGCTACAGTTAAAGACGCTTGGGACGCAGCTTTAGGTGGCGATAACGAAAGCGCTTTTGGTGGCGTGCTTGTAACCAATAGCACCATTGATACAGCTACCGCAAATGCTATCAATGAAATATTTTTTGAAGTACTCATTGCGCCAAACTATGAAGCAGGTGCACTTGATATTTTAAAAAGTAAAAAGAACCGAATTTTATTACAACTCACTGGAAATACCACTGCATTAAAACCACCAAGTAAGTCATTACTTAATGGTGTATTAGCGCAGTCGCCTGATACAGGCAATTTTGACACTTGGAACGAAGTGGGTGGCCGAAACACCACCGAAGACGAAAAAGAAAATTTAATTTTCGCGAACCTCGTATGCAAACACTTAAAGAGTAACGCCATTGCACTTGTAAAAAATAAACAATTGGTGGGTAAAGGCTGTGGTCAAACCAGTCGTATAGACGCACTCAGACATGCCATCGAAAAAGCACATCAGTTTAATTTTGATTTGAAAGGCGCCGTGCTAGCTTCTGATGCTTTTTTCCCTTTTAACGATTGTGTTCAAATTGCACAGGAGGCAGGCATTGGGGCATTTATTCAACCTGGCGGATCGGTAAGAGATAAAGACAGTATCGAATACTGCGTGGAACATAAATTAGCGATGGTAATTACAGGTCTTCGTCATTTCAGACATTAATAAAGCGTAGAAATGACTACCAAACAAAAAGCATACATAGGGCTTGGGCTCACCAGTATTATTTGGGGCACTACCTGGGTAGCAAGTAAGTATGGTGTCAAACAAGGCATGCTTGCATTTGAGTTGTCGGCCATCAGAAACGGACTTGGTGGTTTGTCTTTAATTGTATTTTTTTTAATCAAAGGACAAAAGCTCCCAACTTTTAAAGAATTCAAATGGCTCTTAGGGATGTCTATTTTGCTCTTTGTAATTGCCAATGGTTTTTCCACCTATGCCTTAAAAGAAATTCCAAGTGGGCTTGCCGCGCTCATTGCGGCCCTCTACCCACTCAGTGTTGTAATCATTGAAAAAATAAAGTACAACAACACAAAAATCACATCACTTACTTTTCAGGGCATGCTACTAGGCATTATTGGCATTGGAATTGTTTTTTATGAAAACCTCGCGGTACATAACTCGGTGGGTTATTTTATAGGTGTTTCGGTATCACTCATTGCTATGCTAAGCTGGAGCTTTGGCACCATTTTTATTGCACGTAACAAAATGAACATGAACCCCTATTATGCAACGGGTTGGCAAATGTTTTTAAGTTGCTTTTTTTTAGGTGTTTTTGCAGCGGCTTCCGGTAAATCTATTCCAATTCAAGAAATAACATTAACCGTTTGGATGGTGATTGCTTATTTAATTGTAGCAAGTTCCATTGTTGCATTTGCTGCATTCATTTATACCATGGAGCATTTGCCACCAGCCATAGCATCACTCTATGCTTACATCAACCCCATTGTTGCAACCATTGTAGGTGCGTATACTGTTAATGAAAAACTCAGCCTTCCTATATTTATAGGTTCCTTTGTTACACTTACTGGCGTTTACCTCGTAAATAGGTCCATGAAAAAGCAGCACCAAGAAATTATTCCTGTTACGGACGCGGACGGGATGTAGTTTTTTCCTTCCACATTTCATTGAAAGTTTTTGGCGTAAAGTCTAGTTCAGAGCGGTGTACAGCCCATCCTTTAAATACTTTATTGACCACCCAGTTTTTCATTTTACCATTACCCATATTCATCATGGGTCTATTTAAACTCGCTACCATCCAAGCTTTCCAAGCAACACGCTCTGCAAGTGTGCTGGTGCCCTGCGATACCGCTTCATGACGGTTATCGAGTAAGAGTTCATGTAAATTAATACGCATCGGACAAACCTCGGTACAATTACCACACAAAGAAGATGCATTACTCAGGTGTTTGTATTCATCTACACCACTTAAATACGGTGTAATGACTTTACCAATAGGACCACTATATGTTGTTTCGTATGAGTGGCCACCAATATTTTTGTACACGGGACAAGCGTTTAAACAAGCGCCACATCTAATGCAATAAAGTGCTTCACGCGCGGTAGGATTCGCAAGTAAATTAGTACGACCGTTGTCTAGTAAAATCACAAACATTTCTTCGGGACCATCTGATTCACCAGCCTGTTTAGGACCCGTTAAAATAGAATTGTATACCGTTACTTTTTGACCCGTGCCATAAGTGGCAAGCAGTGGCCAAAATAAAGGAAGATCATGCATCGAAGGAATCATTTTTTCGATACCTACCACTGCAATATGTGTTTTAGGCCATGCGCAACTTAAACGGCCATTGCCTTCGTTTTCGGTAATAGCAATACCGCCAACATCTGCAATCAAAAAATTAGCGCCTGTTACACCCACCTGGGCTTCCGTGTATTTTTCACGAAGCTTGATACGTGCAACCTGGGTTAATTCTTCGGGTGTTAAATCGGGCTTGGTACCAAGCTTGTTTGCAAATAATTTAGCAACGTCTTCTTTGCTTTTATGCATTGCTGGAGTCACAATATGATAAGGTGGCTCGCCATCTAATTGCTGAATGTATTCTCCTAAATCTGTTTCTACGCTCTCAATACCACTCGCCTCCAAAAAATCATTCAAATGAATTTCTTCGGTAACCATGCTCTTACTTTTCACGAGCGTTTTGCAATTACGTTCTCTACAAATTTTTCCAATCGCTTCCTGTGCTTCTGCTGTATCATTGGCCCAGATAACAGTAGCGCCTCTTGCCGTAATTTTTTGCTCAAACTCCAGTAAGTATTTATCTAAATTTTCGATGGCATCCCATTTAATATTTTTTGCACGTTCACGTGTAATATTAACATCGGTAAATTGTGATTTACCAATAGGTACAACAGCGTTGTATTTAGAAATATTGAAATTAATTTTTCTACGGTGCTCTAAATCGGCAGCCTTAATAGTACTCTTTGCTATAAATGATGCAGCTGTTTCAGACATGCTTATTTTTTTTGACTTTTTTGATGAAGCGCCGTCGCTTCTAATGCTTCGTAAAATTCAGTTCCGTATTTACGTATTAAAGATTCTTTTAAAAATTGATACACCGGTACTTTTAATTTTTTACCAAGGCTACAAGCAGCACTACACAAATCTTCACGAGGTTCATAATTCACGTATTCCATATCCGGATCGCGCTTGCTCTTTTTTGTTTTCACAGGAAACAAATGGCAACTAAGTGGCTTTTTCCAATCCAACTTACCATCGTTATAGGCCTGCTCTATACCACAAAGTATGGTGCCCGCTTTATCTTTGATACCGTAGGCACAAATACCGCCGTTAATGGTAGGTGTAACCCAGCCAAATTCACGGTCGTATAAATATTTACCTTGCTTTTCTACCTCTTTGATCCCTTGAGGGGTCATATAAGGTTTAATATCTTCGTAATGGTCATTTAATTTTTCGAGTTCCCATTTTTCCATGGGTGCACCAGCGTCACCATCTTCACAGCATCCGCCCTTGCATTTGCTTAAATCGCATACAAATTGCTCCTCTAAGAGCTCGTCTGAAACTAATTTGTTGTCTATTATAATCATAGCTATGCGAATATAATTAGTTTTTCCACCTAAAAGTGTTTACCAAATGCTTCAGATCCGTTTTTATAAAATCATTTACAATACCCAAAGAATCGGCATTGGGTGTGGCATCAAAATACAGAGCACCTCTTAAAAAATGCTTGGTAGAATCCGTTAAAAAAAACTGATTGGCAGTGGCTGCATCCCCGCCTACAGTAAAAAATAGACCACTCACACCATTTGGCGTATGCACGAGTGAATCATCTATAGAATAGGCCTTCGCTGACTGTTTGCTCGTCATAAAAAACGAATGCTTTACCAAAGAGTCAAATTTGTATTTTCCAATCTCTTTGTAACTCACATATATACGGCCATTGAACTCCGGAAAATCAACATTGATCCACCACGCATTTTCGGTGGCTTCACCAAAAAAAGTAGAATCCTTTACTACCCTAGCATACACTGGGTATTCAAAAGCATACGGATAGCCAGGCTCGTCAAACAACTGGTATTTTTTTTCTGGAAAATTGATTTTATAATAGCCAGTTGGTTTTGGCGTATACACACTATTGCATGCCATAAAAAATAAAGTAGCAAAACCAAAAAATAAAACTGATAACTTTATTTGACTTGGCATGAAATAAAAATTAGATGGGGTACTGACGCTTTATAGAAACCTTAATTTTTTGAAGTCTATTTTTAGCCACTTCCAATACTGTAAACTCAAAATCGCCGGATGTTAAAATAGCAGCGGGCTTTGGAAAATCACCAGCTAGTTCAAGCACAAGACCCGCAAGTGAATCACTCTCTCCTTTTACCGCATCAAAAGTTTCGGTAGGAAGGTCCATAACCTTGCACAGATCCTGAATCATCACACGGCCTTCAAAAATATAATTGTTGTCGTCAATTTTTTTGTAGTCGCTATCTTCTTCGTCAAACTCGTCCTTGATTTCTCCAATGATTTCTTCCAAAATATCTTCGAGGGTAACAATACCGCTGGTGCCGCCAAACTCATCTACTACCACCGCAAAGTGTATTCTTTTAGACTGAAATTCTTTTAGTAAATCTTCGATGGGCTTTTGTTCGTGCACAAAGTAAGGAGGCCTCAAAAGTTTATGCCAATTGTAGGTAGCACTTTCATCTAAATGAGGCACCATGTCTTTGGTATGAATAATACCTATTACTTCGTCTAAATCTTCTTTGTAAACCGGAATTCTGGAATAATTCAATTCACGCACAAATGCAATGAGTTGATCAAAGCTCATTTCCTGATCCACACCGCTCACATCCATGCGGGTTTTCATGATTTGCTTGACTGTGATATTTCTGAACTTAACAATACTTTTTAAAATGTTTTTTTCGTTTTCGGAAGCGGTTTCATTGGTTGTTAAATCAATGGCATGATCCAGCTCTTCGAGGCTGTAAGCACTCGCCGATTTATTGGCCAGCTTTCTTTCGATGATATCAGAATATTTTACAAGTGGCTTACTCAGTCCCATTACTAAATAGGAGATGCCATACACGATGCCGCCAAAATCTTTTGCAAAACGAACATTGTTTTGTGTGGCGAGTACCTTGGGCATGATCTCACCAAATAGCACGAGTAAAAAAGTTACTGCAATTACCTTGATAACAAATTCGACCCATACGGCATTAAACTGTTCAAAATTGAACATATTATCGATGAGTAAATTGGAAATGATAATGATGGAGATATTGATAAAACTATTGGCGATGAGTAGTGACGCCAATAAAATTTTAGGCTGCTCAATTAAATCTACAATTCTTTTGTAGGCAGGTTGCTGTTTTGATTTTAAAACATTGATGTCTTTAAATGTCAATGAAAAAAAAGCAACTTCGGCGCCGGCTAGTACAAAAGATAAAAACAAGAGTACTACCAAAATAAGTACCAAAACCGTTGTGCCTTGAGGTTGAATAACACCCAACATTGAAGGGGCTGCAAATAAGCGCATTACCAAATGATCATCCAAAGTGACAGTAAATTTAGTACCCTACAAAAATACCAATAATTCAGTTACATCGCACATGCAAAAAAGGGCCAAAACGGGTTTACCAGACAAATTCTTCGCTTAAATACTGATTGATCAATTTAGGGAAAGGAAGCTTTTTAAGTTGATCAATTTTTTGCCATTTTCCGGAGGTAATACTGCTTGGTTTTTTTGTTAAAGCAACTCTAATAAACTGAGCCGTTATAATTTGATGGGTAAGCTGCTGTTTGATTTCTGGTGAGCGGTGCAGTAGTTTTATAGAAGATGTCCCTAATTGTTCTTTCAAAAACTGCCGAACCGTTGTTTCATTCCACAACATTTTTTTTTCGGCACCGAGTAAATAAAATTCGAATAAACCCTGCCAAATGTCTTTGTGTTTTCTTTCTGTGACCCAGATTTCATCTTGTACTTGAAGTAAAAAATAATAAAATCGGCGCTCTTTTTTAATGAGCTGTTTTTCTTTTATGGGGAGCTGATTCACCTGCGCGGTTGCATGTGCAACACATGTTTTTTGTAATGGACAATTGTTACAAGTTGGCGCCAACGGTTTACACACAGTGGCCCCAAAGTCCATAATAGCTTGATTGTAAAGGCCTGCACGTTTTTTATCGAGTAATGTAGCTGCACGCGTTTCAAATATTTTTTTGCCTGCTGTTGTATCGGTTGGTACATCAATACCCTCATAGCGCGCAATCACTCTGTACACATTTCCATCTAGCACTGCATGTGGCGCATTAAATGCAAATGATGCTATGGCAGCAGCCGTGTAAGGACCAACGCCTTTTAATGTTAAGAGCGTTTCATAATCGTTTGGAAATTTTCCATTAAAGTTTTTTACAATTTCTCTTGCCGTTGCGAGTAAATTTCTACAACGGTTATAATAACCAAGCCCTTCCCATAATTTAAAAACAGTTTGGTCTTTTGCTTTGGCCAAATCAAATACGGTTGGATACGCTTGGGTAAATTTATTATAATAGGCAAGTCCTTGTTCTACACGGGTTTGTTGTAGAATAATTTCTGATAACCAAATTTTATAGGGATCCATTTCGCCTTTCCAAGGCATTTCTCTGGTATTTGAGTGGGTATGCCAATGAAGGAGGGTACTTGTAAAATTCAATTTCATCTATTAAGAATGGGCAAAATCAGGGTTTTAGAGGCTAAATAGCCCAATTTTGAGGTATAAAGTTAATTTTTAGGGCGTATCTGCCCATATTTAGTTGGTAAAACGTATAAAAAAATTTAATTTTCTGTTAAATAAGTAAAATTTTAGCTTATTTTTAGAAACACATACCCTAAATTAATTTTGATACAATGAGAAAATCAGATCTCATCAACCAGATTTCAGACAAAACAGGTATTCCAAAAGTGGATGTACTTGTTACGCTTGAAACCATGTTTAAAGAGGTAAAAGAAAGTCTCTCTAACGGCCAAAACATATATATACGTGGCTTTGGGAGCTTTATTACCAAAAAACGTGCAGCTAAAATTGGTAGAAATATCAAAAAAAATGTAGCTGTAGAAATTCCTGAACATTTTATTCCTGCCTTCAAACCAGCAAAAGAATTTGTTACAGAAGTTAAAAGCAAGCTCAAGTAAGTTTAACTTCGCGTCCTAATTCTTTTCGAAAGTGAAAAAACAACAACTACTCCTAATTGGCGGAGCCATATTCCTATTTGCCACTTTATTATACATGGGATCTACCGTAGCCCCAAAAAATCCGGCGGCAGCGGCAGCAAATACACATAATAGTACTGATAATCAACACATTGAATTTAAAGACCTGCTTGTAAAAGCCAAAGAAAAAATTAGTCCCGATCAGGCTATCCGCCTCAATATGCTAGAAAATAGCGTGGTTAGGGGGGATGTAAAAGACCAAAAAATACACGTTTACCACCAGCTTGCAAGGTTCTGGTCAGACTCGGCCAAACTGTTTGAACCTTATGCTTGGTACACTGGCGAAGCAGCTAAATTGGAAAATTCTGAAAAAAGCCTCACCTTTGCCGCCCAACTGTATATAGACAACCTAGTTACAGAGGGTGACCCAGCCATGCAACACTGGTTGGCAGAACAAGCAAAAGATCTTTTAGAGAAAGCTTTAGTTATCAATCCAAACAACGATTCTAGTAAAATTGGTTTGGGTGCTTGCTACATATTTGGAAACATTTCAAACAATCCGATGGAGGGTATTTTACCCATCAGAAACATTGTCCAAAAAAATCCAGACAACCTATACGCTCAAATGATTTTGGGTTTGGGTGGTAAAAAAAGCGGGCAGTTAGATAAAGCCATTGAGCGCTTCTTACTAATTGTAAATAAAGATCCAGAAAACCTGGAAGCCATATTTCACTTAGCAGAATGCTACGAGATGCACAATGACAAAACAAACGCAGTAAAGTGGTATACACTTGCTGGTCAAAAAGTTAAAGTGCCCGAAGCAAAAGAAGCAATCGCTAAGAGAATTGCGGAATTGAAAAAATAAATTATTATTAACAAATAAAATTACTCCCTGTATGCCTTGTGGTAAGAAGAGAAAGCGTCATAAAATTGCGACACACAAACGTAAGAAACGCCTAAGAAAGAATCGTCACAAAAAGAAGAACAAGTAATTGTTTATTCTTTACTGACTTATACAAACACGCTCTATCTAAACCATAGGGCGTGTTTAACACTTATCTGTATCTAGCCCCTTATTTCCTTTTCTGCAACTTTTCCTATTTCCTTCCTTGATAGGGCTATGATTGTTAAGATATGGTTGTATGCATACCCCGCTCTATAGGGCAGGTGATTTTGTATTTAAAAGTTGCTCATTTTGAACAAAGAACTGATTATAAACGCTACGCCCACGGGTGTAGAAATTGCTTTGCTAGAAGATAAAAAACTAGTAGAGCTGCACAACGAAAATACCGATGCAAATTTTGCAGTAGGTGACCTATACCTTGGTAAGGTAAAAAAATTAATTCCCGGACTCAACGCAGCTTTTGTGGACGTTGGTTTTGAGAAAGATGCTTTTTTACATTACTCCGACTTAAGCCCCTACGCCAAATCAATTATCAAATACACGCAGGCAGCGATGTCTGATAAAAGTGAACATGGATTTGATTTTGCACGCTTTCAATCGGAACCAGAAATTATAAAAACTGGAAAAATAAACGAAGTATTAAATGGTAAGCCAAATGTACTCGTTCAAATTTTAAAAGAACCCATTGCAGCAAAAGGACCTCGTTTAAGTTGCGAACTTTCTTTACCTGGTAGATTTGTTGTGGTTACCCCTTTTAATGAAATTGTAGCCGTCTCTAAAAAAATTCATTCTTCGGAAGAAAGAAAAAGATTACACAAAATTGTAGAAGCCATTAGGCCTAAAAATTTTGGCGTGATTGTGCGTACCGCTGCAGAAGGTAAATCCACTGCAGAATTACACCAAGACATGTTATCACTTGTTGAAACATGGAAAACAATTCAAGCCAATTTAAAAGGAGCTGCAGCACCTGTGCGCATATTAAGTGAAGAAACAAAAACAACCAGTATTCTAAGGGATTTGCTCAGTGCCGATTTTAATAGAATTGTGGTGAATGACAAATCACTTCACGAAGTAACCCAGCGTTACATTCAGCGCATTGCGCCTGACAAAACAGATATTGTAACACAGTACAAAGATGGTCTTCCTATTTTTGATCATTTTGGTGTAACCAAACAAGTAAAAGCTTCATTTGGCAAAACAGTAAACTTACCTAGTGGTGCTTATTTAATTATTGAGCACACCGAAGCGCTGCATGTTATTGACGTCAATAGTGGGTACAAGAGCGTAAGTAATAGCCAAGAAGAAAATGCTTTAGAAACCAATTTAGAAGCTGCAGAAGAGATTGCAAGACAATTACGACTTAGAGATATTGGTGGCATTATTGTAGTTGATTTTATTGACATGAAACTTCCTGACAATAAAAGAAAAGTACAGGAAGCGATGGATACATTTATGAAAGCAGATCGTGCTAAGCATTCGGTACTTCCTATTTCTAAATTTGGACTACTTCAGGTAACGCGTCAAAGAATGCGTCCGGAGGTAAACATCAATACTTCTGAAAATTGTACAGCTTGTAATGGTACCGGTAAAATGACTTCTGCCCTTTTACTAGAGGATGAAATAGAAAATAAGCTGGTTTATTTGGCTTCACATGCCCATAAAAAGCTTCAACTCGTGGTTCACCCTATAATTGCGGCTTATTTAACCAAGGGGATATTTACCAATAAACTGAGCAAACTCCGTAAAAAGCATGGGGTAAAGCTAAGTTTGGAGGAAAATACCAACTACCACCTTACCGAATTCAGGTTTTTTGATGCCCAGGAGGAAGAAATCAAGTTCTAAACCGGGTCCCTGTAAAAATAATTTTAAACATTAATAAATTTATTAATGCGAAATATTTTTCCCACCCCACGCTTTACAAAAACTTTTAAAAAGGCCAAATTGGCCTTTTTTTTATCCAAAAACGGGTAAAAAATACCCTAAAAATACCCGCCGACAAACTGGCGGACCGGACCTGGCCTAATTGTCAGGCTAACGGGTTTATTACGAAGATATTCGTAGGTTAAATTTTCCCCGAAAACCTAAAAATTATTTTGCCGTCTGCCCCATTATTGTACCTTAGCAGTAGAATTTAATGGGTTAGTAAGTAATAAGGGCCAGTAGCAATGCTGGCCCTTTTACATGCCTACTACCACTGCATTTCAGCAGTTTTTCATTGTTTTTTCTGTTCCTTTTTTTGTGTTGAATTACATCTTTTTTTCTTCATTTAGTATGAAACGAACAGTGGTTATTTTTTCATTCGCGCGATTCTAATTTTTCTGAAATATCTTTATCAAATGAGTAAAATAAAATCTGCTTTTTTCTGTAGCAATTGTGGTTATGAAAGTGCAAAATGGATTGGAAAATGTCCAAGTTGTTCGGAGTGGAATACTTTTTCGGAAGAAATTATTGATAAAGGAATTTCGAAGGAACAAAACTGGGATTCATACCACGAACAAAAGCGCAATTCTAAAATAATTGCCCTTGATGAAGTAAAAACATCCGAAGAAAAAAGAATCATATCCAAAGATCCGGAACTCAACCGCGTTCTTGGTGGTGGCATCGTAATGGGGAGCATTGTACTTGTTGCGGGTGAACCCGGTATTGGAAAAAGCACTTTGTTTTTACAAAATGGATTACAAGCCACCGATCAGGTGGTTTTATATATTAGTGGGGAAGAAAGTGAGCAGCAAATCAAAATGCGCGCAGATCGACTCAAGATTCCAAATAATAATTTTTACCTGCTCACCGAAACCAACACAACCACCATTTTTGCAGAAATCAAGAAACTAAAACCAACACTTGTTATTGTTGATTCGATTCAAACACTGCAATCTAATTTGATTGATTCTGCTGCTGGATCTGTTTCTCAAATTAGAGAATGCGCTGCCGAATTTCAGAAGTTTGCGAAACAAACAAATACACCTGTATTTTTAATTGGCCATATCACCAAAGACGGCGCCATAGCGGGTCCTAAGGTATTAGAGCATATGGTAGATACGGTATTACAATTTGAAGGAGATAGACATTATGCCTACCGAATACTCCGTACACTAAAGAATAGATTTGGTAGTACTGCAGAACTTGGAATTTATGAAATGACCGGCGAAGGCATGCGTGTTGTTACCAATCCTTCCGAAATTTTAATTGCACAAAGAGAAGATAGTTTAAGTGGTTCGGCGATAGCGGCAACACTCGAAGGTGCCCGTCCATTATTATTAGAAGTTCAGGCACTCGTTACCCAAAGTGTGTATGGAACACCCCAAAGAACGGTGACAGGTTTTGACCTTCGCAGATTACAACTATTACTGGCCGTTTTAGAAAAAAGAGGTGGCTTTCAATTTGGAATGAAAGATGTTTTTGTAAATATCGCGGGTGGCATAAAAATAGAAGACCCCTCTACCGATTTAGCGATCATATGCGCCCTTTTATCTTCTTATGAAGACGTTCCACTTCCACAGCATATTTGTTTTGCAGGTGAAGTGGGACTCAATGGAGAAATTAGAGCCGTTAACAGAATTGAGCAAAGAATTGCGGAAGCTGAAAAGCTTGGATTTGAAAAAATTATTGTGTCGAGTTATAACAAAAAGAGCTTTAATCCAAAAGCATATAGCATACAGGTATTGGCACTGAGTAGAGTTGATGAGGTATACCAACAGCTATTTTAGGAGCGATAAACACGCAATAAAATATTTCTGCGGTTAATTTTTATCGCATCTACTTTATTGCTATTAAGTTGGGTGTATGCAAACATCTTATTTACCCAAATTAGCATCCTGGATTGACCCTATTTTTTGGCTCTATTTCCCTAAAAACTGCCCTGCCTGCGCTAGGCCCTTGCGCCTCTTTGGGGCCAATATTTGTGGCCGCTGTAGCCAAAACCTGCCCGAAACCCACTTTTTTGAGGCCCCCGGCAACCCCATCGAAAAAATATTTTACGGCAGGCTCCCCATGAGTGCAGGGGCAGCCGCCTGGTACTTCCACAAAAATTCGGCGCTTCAGGCCCTGCTTTTTCAATTAAAGTATAAATCCAACGAAGACGTAGGCTTATTTATAGGTAAACAAATGGGCGCCTTACTAGCTGCATCAGATCGGTTTGCCACCATAGATGCACTCGTTCCCGTACCCCTCCACCCCCAGGCACTGTCCAAAAGAGGCTTTAATCAGGCGGCCCTTATTTGTGAGGGCATTAGTCAGGTCTGGCACAAACCCGTGCTCGTGGGTGCTATTGCCAGAACCAAACATACAAATACACAAACCAAACAAAGCAGGGCCGTACGCTGGGATAATATGGAAAACGCATTTAGCATCAAAGACCCCACATCTCTTGCAGGTAAGCACCTTTTACTCATAGATGACGTAATTACAACAGGTGCCACCATTGAGGCATGCGGCAAAACATTACTGAGCGTTAAGGATGTGCAACTGAGCGTTGCTGCTGCCGCTTATCCATTAAAATAGTTGTGGGATGCTTTTTTGAGGAAAATGTTGGAACTTTCAACAAATAACGATTGGCTTTGTTATATAACTACTCAAATTCAACAACACACTATGAAAAATCTCATCTTAATAGCAACTTTATTTATGTTACAATCATTTACAACCCCGGGCAAAGAAAGCATACATCAGTTTAAAATTAAATCGATTGACGGTGGCGTAATTGATTTTTCAAAATTTAAGGGGAAGAAAATTTTAGTAGTGAACACCGCTTCTGAGTGTGGCTATACACCTCAGTACGAAGCACTTCAAAAATTAGCAGATACCTACAAAAACAAATTGGTAGTTGTTGGTTTTCCTGCTAATAATTTTGGTGGTCAAGAGCCTGGTTCTGATGCCGAAATCAAACAGTTTTGCAAAGCAAGATTTGGTGTAACATTTCCATTAGCTAGTAAAATAAGTGTAACCGGTACCGATGCTGCACCTATTTACAAATGGCTTACACAGAAAAAAGAAAATGGCGTTTTAGATGCTACCATCAAATGGAATTTCAATAAGTTTTTATTAGATGAAAATGGTGAAATGATTGCTTATTTTCCAAGCAGCACCAAACCTGATAGTCCAGAAATTACCGGACAATTAAAATAGTCGCTTATTAGTTACGGTGCTTGAAGTAGTTAGCATACATTTGGCAAACTATTTAACCGGAATTAAAGGCAGGCACATTGGTATTCAAAGACATTATAGGACAAGCATCTGTTAAAGCCCACCTCATAGATATGGTGGAGCATAATAGGCTAAGCCATGCCCTATTATTTCTTGGTAAAGAAGGATCTGGCGCACTTCCACTTGCTATTAACTTCGCACAATTTGTAGTAAGCCAACCAGCGGCTAGCGAGCCTGTAGCTGATTTGTTTGGCGGCTTCACACCGATGGAAGCAGGGCCTCCGTATAAGTCTCCAATAGATTTAGCTGAAGACTCTTCTTATTTGAGAGCAGCAAAATTATTACACCCCGATTTGCATTTTTCTTACCCAGTTATTTCAAAAAAGCCTGGTGAAAAACCAGTAAGTGCCGATTATATTTCTGATTGGAGAGATTTTTATTCTCAGTTTCCGTATGGTAATATTTATGACTGGTTACAATTTATTGGCGCCGAAAATAAACAAGGAAATATTACTGCCGAAGAGTGCAACGAAATCATCCATAAACTCAGTTTAAAAAGTTTTGAAAGTGCCTATAAAGTGCTTGTACTATGGATGCCCGAATACCTAGGCAAAGAGGGCAACAAATTACTCAAGCTTATAGAAGAGCCACCACCCAATACTTTATTTATTTTAGTAGCAGAAAGTGAAGAACAAATTTTACCAACCTTATTAAGTAGGTGTCAACTCATAAAAGTTCCGTTACTATCGAATGAAGAAGTAGAAGATGCTTTGTTCGAAAGGGCAAAAGCGAGTAAGGAAACAGCAAGCCAAATTGCAGGTATTGCAGAAGGCAATTACCGCGAAGCACTTCAACTCTTACAACACTCCGAAGAAGATTGGCATTCTTATTTAAGGGAATGGCTCAATGCGACCTTAAAAGGTGGACCTGCTGCTCAAGTAAAATTTACCGAGGAAGTCGCTAAACTAGGTAGGGAAAAACAAAAACAGTTTTTACGCTACTTTAACCACCTGCTCCAAATGAGTATCCGTATTAAAGTGCTCGGTGCTGACCAGGTTAAAATGGGGGATCAAGAAAAAGACTTTGCCATCAGGCTCAATAAAATTGCTTCGGTGAGCCAGCAACAGGCCATTATTGAAGAATTAGATAAAGCCTCTTATTATATTGAGCGCAACGCCAACGGGAAAATGCTATTTCAGGCCCTTACCCTTAAACTCTACCACATCATTCAAAACAAAACCTTAATTTTGAATGATTAGCAAAGCATGAAGCGCTTTGCAAACCGATTGATAAAATATAAATCATTGTTTATCAATCACTTATTAACTAATAGTATAACTACATAATATGGGCTGTGGATCTTGTGGAACAGGTAAACCTAATGGCTGCCAAAGTAATGGCGGCTGTAGCACAGGTGGCTGTAACCGTTTAAACGTACACGATTGGCTATTAAACCTTCCTTTTAGTGACCCCGAAAGCAGCTGCAAAATTGTTGAAGTAAGCTTTAAACAAGGCAGCCGCAAAGAATATTTTAGAAACGCTACCCTTCAATTTTTTGAAAAAGGAGACTACGTTACACTAGAAGGTGTAAGTGGTTTTGACGTGGGTGAAGTAAGCCTTACTGGTGAACTCGTGCGCATGCAGCTCAAAAAAAATAAGCTTGACGAAAACAGTCCAGAAATTAAAAAAATTATTCGCCGCTCCACCGAAAGAGACATCGAAGCTTTTCATATTAGCAAAGGACGCGAAAAAGATATTTTAGCCAGAAGTAGAGCCATGGCCATGGAGCTTAAATTACAAATGAAATTAAGCGAAGTTGAAATTCAGGCCGATGGTAAAAAAGCAACTTTCTTTTACACTGCAGATGATCGTGTAGATTTTAGAGAGCTCATAAAAATGTACGCCACAGACTTTAAATTTAAAGTGGAAATGCGTCAAATTGGTATCAGGCAAGAAGCTGCAAAGCTTGGTGGTATTGGATCTTGTGGTAGAGAGCTTTGTTGTAGCACCTGGTTACACGACTTTAAAAGCGTTAATACCACAGCTGCTCGTTACCAAAATTTATCAATCAACCAAACCAAGTTAAGTGGACAATGTGGTAGATTAAAATGTTGTTTGAATTTTGAACTTGACACTTATTTGGATGCACTTCAAAATTTCCCTGATTATGCAGATTCATTAGATACTGCGATGGGAACCGCACACCTCATTAAAAAAGATATTTTCAAAAATTTAATGTGGTACATCCTACCAAATAATTCTAAACATTATCCACTAACCATACAACGCGTTAAAGAAATTAAGCGCCTCAATGGACAAGGTGTTAAAGTAGACGAGTTGCAAGCCGTAGAAGTTACCAGCAGTAAACCAAAAGAGGTAGAACCTGCATTTGCGGATGTAGTAGGACAAATTAGTTTGCGTTCATTAGAAAGAAACGATAAGCGAAGAAGAGACAATAATAGAGACAATCGTGGGCCTAATAATAGACCTAACCGCGGAGATAGTCGTGGACCAAATAACAATGGCCCTAGACCTGATCGTGGAGATAGTCGTGGACCTAACAACGGGCCAAGACCCAACAATAATGGACCTAGACCTGATCGCGGACCTAACAATAACGGACCTAGAAACAATGGCCCAAGACCAAATAGGCCTAACAACGGACCTAGGCCAGCTCAGGATGCGCCAAAAGCACCTGATCAATAGATTGTAAAATAATACCGCAAGCGGCGCGTATTTCAGTTTCTGTAATAATGAGTGGAGGTGCTACCCGAATGCAGTCGGGTGCAAATAAAAACCAGTCGGTAATGACGCCATTTTGTACGCAGGTATGCGCTACTTTTTGTGCGAGTGTATCTGATGAAAACTGCAAAGAAAACCAAAGTCCAATACCCTTCATTTGAACAATTGCGGGATGTACTAGCAAAGATTGTAGTAATGCACTTTTTGCAGGAACAGTATTTATCCATTTTTGTTCCATTAAAATTTCAAAGGCTTTTTTTCCAGCAGCACAACTAACCGGATGTCCACCAAATGTGGTGATATGACCAAGCACTGGCGCCACTGTTAAAGTGCTCATCAGTTTATGACTCGAAAT
>JAIYCS010000059.1 GCA_027487895.1 Sediminibacterium sp.
GAATATCCAGCTAAGCGATAGGTTGGTTTGTTCGTTCCCGGCCTTTCGTCTACAATGAATACCGAAATAAGCATGTAGAAAGCTAATGGTCACGATGTTTGGACAGGGGTTCGACTCCCCTCGACTCCACAAAAAACCAAAATCAGAAAAAGGAGGTTCCAGTTCGGGACCTCCTTTCTTTTTTCCCAATTTCAAACACGTCGTCAAAAGAAAAAAATTCAGCAAAATTTATGTTTAATAAATCAATCAATTTTTCTCAAAAAAGTTTCATAAAAATTAAATTAAAATGAATTAATTAAGTGCATTAAAATAAATAAAAGAAAGTTTGAACAAGTTAAATTTTAACTTGTTTTTCTGTTAAATTAGTTGCCCATTATTGTGTTCAGCAATAATTACATCACAAAATTTAACCAAATGAGAAAAAAACTATTACTCAGTTTTTGTGCAATGGTACTTGCGTCACTTACACTATTTGCACAAAACACCACTGTAACTGGTAAAGTTACAGATGCCCAAACCGGAGCACCTCTTTCTGGTGTTACCATTAGTTTAAATGGGAAAGGATTAGGCGTAACAAAAGCAGATGGAACGTATGCTATTGTTGTTCCTAGTTCAGCGAAAAAGCTAACATTAAGTTATGTTGGTTTTGATGATCAACAAATTACTGTTGGTTCTACTTCGCAAAACATTAAACTAGTTCCTGGAGAAAAATCCTTGAACGAAGTAGTTGTAACCGGATACCAAGCTTTACAAAAGCGTCAGGTTACAGGTGCTATTTCAACTGTAAAAGCAGAGGCGTTTAAAAACACACCTATTGGCTCATTTGATCAAATGTTACAGGGGCAAGCTTCTGGTGCTTTGATCCAAGCCAACTCTGGTCAACCAGGTGCTGCTGCTAGAGTTATTATTCGTGGTGTGGGTTCTGTAAACGGAACTACTGAACCATTGTACATTTTAGATGGTGTGCAAATTTCAGCTGCCAACTTCCAGTCTATTAACCCTAATGATTTCGAAAGCATTAGTTTACTAAAAGACGCATCTACTACTGCTCAATACGGTTCTCGTGGTGCAAATGGTGTTATCGTTATTACTTCTAAGCAAGGTAAATCTGGTAAAACTAAATTTGAATACAATGCTCAATATGGTCAGTCTCGTTTTCCAGAAAATAAATTGGTTCTTATGAATACCAATCAAAAACTGGATTATGAAATTGCACGTGGTAACCCTTATGGATGGACCTCTACACAATTAGATAGTCTTCGTAAAATCAATACCAATTGGCAAGATGAAATTACCCAAACTGGTATTACCAATAGCCATCAATTAAGCGCGAGTGGTGGAAATGAAAAAACTTCGTTTTTTGTTTCTGGTGCGCTCTTCAATCAATCTGGAACCATTCAAAAAACAGGTTTAAAAAGATATAGTGGTAGAATGAACATCACCCATTCTGCAAACCAAAATTTAAAGTTTGGAGTGAATTCATATATTGGTTGGAGTAACTATGAAAATACCACAGAAAACAATACGGGTATTGCATCTCCATTAAATGCCATCCGTTGGTCAAATCCTTACGAGCGTCCTTTTACGCCAACGGGAGCTTATCAGCAGTTCGTATCAGGTCAGCCTAATGCGGTACAGGACATGAATGAAACAAATCGTGGAACCAAAGAAATGAAAATCATTGCTTCTGCATTTTTAGAGCAAAAATTACCTTTTATTTTAAATGGACTTAGCTTTAGAACGCAGTGGGGTGTGGATTACGAAGATTGGGATCAAACCACTTTATTTACACGCTTTAGTGTTGTGGGACAAGCCCAAACAGGAAACAATGGTCTTTATGGGAAAACGTCAAGAAAATTAACGCGTTATACAGGAACTACCTCACTAAATTATACCAAAAAAATTGGAGATCATGATTTTAGTGTAGGTGCTTACAATGAATTTGTAAATCGAATTTTTTCTAGTTTTAGTTATAGCGGATTTGGTTTAACAGGTAATTTTCAAAATGGAGCGGGCATCACAAATGGTTCGCCTACATATATACCAACTGTTGGAGAAAATAAAACGGAAAATGCGCTCATTTCTTTCTTTGGAATTGGTTCTTACAGTTTTAAAAACAAGTATTTCTTAAATACTTCTGTACGTAGAGACGGGTCATCTCGATTTGGTGCTAACAACCGTTTCGCTACTTTCTACACAGTAGGTGCTGGTTGGATGATCAGTGACGAAAATTTCTTTAAAAATGTAAATTTTGTTGAAACATTAAAACTTTCTACTTCATACGGTACTGTAGGTAACCAAGAAGGTATTGGTGATTTTGCTTCAAGAGAATTGTTTACCAACCGTACTTATTCTGGCGTTCCAGGACCTGGCATTAGCCAATTACCTAACCAAGAATTAACTTGGGAAGAAAGAGAGAAATTTAACGCTGGTATCAACGCAACTTTCTTAAAAGGTAGATTAACACTTGGCGTTGATTTTTACAATGATATTACCAACCGTTTGTTCTTGAACAATCAATTGTCTAGAACAACTGGCTTTACTTCTTTAAATACCAATATCGGTAGAGTACAAAACCGCGGATGGGAATTTACTTTGATTACAGAAAACATAAAAACTGGTGATTTCCGTTGGACAACCAATATCAATTTTACAGTTAATAGAAACAAAGTATTGGAATTAACCCCAACTACACCTCCAATTGGTATCACAACTGCTACTACTGTTCAACGTGTTGGATTCCCTTTGAATAGTAATTTCTTAGTGAAATATGAAGGTGTGAATCCTGCTAATGGAAATGCTATTTACCGCAGACCTGATGGCGCTTTAACTGAATTATTTAATGATGTTAATGATCGTCAAATTTTTGGTACAAGAGATGCTCCTTATTATGGTGGGTTCACCAATAAATTCACTTATAAATCAATTGAGCTAAGTGTATTTTTCTCTTATGTTTTTGGAAACTTAGTATACAACAACGACCGTGCTAACGTAGAGAATCCAAGTTATTTTGGAGACAATATGTGGGTTGAAGTTGCTAAAGAGTGGAGAAAGCCAGGTGATATTACCAATATACCTAGAGCCAACCAAACTATTAGAACAGCTACCACTAGATTTATTGAAGACGGAAGCTTCTTACGTTTACGTAATCTACAATTTGCCTACAATGTAGCACCAGCTACTGCTAAGAAATTAGGTATTGGTTCAGCAAGATTCTTTTTGTTGGGTGAAAATCTTTGGACAGGTTCTAAGTTCTTAGGATTTGATCCTGAATTGTCTAACGGAGCGCTTTCTGGTGCACAATATCCTGCATTAAGAACCTTAACATTTGGATTATCAGTTGGTTTCTAAAAAAAATATAAAAAGTATTTATATGAAAAATATTATAAAAGTTTCTTTTGCTGCGGTACTGGTTCTTACTGGTATCAGTTGCGAAAAAGCGGTAGATAAAAACCCTACGCATGCTGCAACATTAGAAAATGCATTTGTATCTTTAAATGATTTTGAAACATCATTAAGTTCCGCATATTCCTCTATGCGTGCAGTAGGCTATTATGGAAGAAACCAATCGGTTCTTTCAGATATGATGACAGATAACCTAGTTCAAACGCCTGAGTCATTGGTTAATTTTATTGAAATGACCGACTGGGCTTTTACACCACAAAATGGTACTATTACTGAAACATGGTTGGCAGGATGGAGTGTTATCAATAACGCCAACATTATCATCAACAACATCGATAAATTTAAGAGTACTGCCAATCAAACTAGAATTAATAGAATCAAGGGACAGGCAATTGCCATTCGTGCCTTGGCTCATTTTGACTTAATGAAATTTTTTGCAGATAACTTAGATAGAAATAGTACTTCACCGGCAATTCCTTACATTAAACTTTCTGTTTTAGAAAGTTCACCAGCTTCTTCAAAGCCAAGTAGACTTTCTGTAAAAGAAGTGTATGACGCAATCTATGAAGATATTGCTGCTGCTCGTACTGCATTTGCTAGTATCGATAGGCCTATTAATCCTGCTACCACTAGATATTATATCGATTTAGTGGGATTAAATGCAATTCATGCTAGGGTTGCACTCTATGCAAAAGATTGGCCAACTGCCATTACTTCTTCAACAGTTGTGATTAATGCATTGCCTTTAGCTAGTAGAGCCACTTATCCAAGTATTTGGAGAGATCAAAGTGTAAGCGAAGTTGCATTTGCAAGTTTGTTTAACACAGGTGAATTTTTAAGTCGTTTAGCAGGTGATGTATTTAGTCCCCCAACCAACCGATCTCAATTTGAAGGATCAAATAGTTTATTTGAAACCATCGACGAAACCAATGATGTTAGATTTGCTGTAAGTGTAAGAAGAGGATTTGCAACAACGGCTACACCTGTAAGAGGCAATAACCGATTGGTAGTGGTAAAGCACTTAGGAAAGGGTACTGCACTTGATGGGGTAGTGGATTGGAAAGCTTTTAGAACTGGTGAAATGTACCTTATTCGTGCAGAAGCAAGAGCTAATTCAAATCAGGCTGCACTTGCACTTGATGATTTAAACACATTAAGAGCAGCACGTATCAATGGTTTTGTAAATGGTACTGAATCTGGTGCCGCATTAACAAATGCAATTGAATTAGAGAGAAGAAAAGAATTATTCATGGAAGGACACCGTTGGTTGGATTTAAAAAGAACAACGCGTACGATTAATCGTGGCGTAATTGTTGCTCCAACAACCCAGTCTGTATTAGCATCAAACAACCGTTCTTGGGTATGGCCAATACCACAAGGCGAAAGAGACGCTAATCCAAATATGTCACAGAATGCAGGTTATTAATTTTTGGTAAATAAAACTTATTCAATGAAACAGTTACTTAATATTTTAACAATTGGTTCTGCTTTCCTTTTTGCATCATGTGAAAAGGAAGCACTCGAACTTACTGCACAATCAAGTGCAGCAGTAGCATTTATTCATGCTGCTCCAACGCCACCTCCTGCAGCAGGTACTGCCGCTCCAGCTGTAGATATATTGATTGACGATCTATTATCAAATGGAAGCCGTCGTTTAACATTTGGAACAGTTTCTGCTGGCGGTGGTGTAGGAAATGGTGGAGCTTATATGCCTATCACTCCTGGTTCTCGCACAATTAAAATTTCACCAGACTCAGGAAAAACCAATTTCATCAATGCAACTTTACAGTTTGAAGCAAAGAAAGCGTATACTGTTGTTGCTTATGATACGCTAGCAGCATCTGGTGCAAGAACCTTACGTGCGGTTCAATTAACGGATGACTTAACAGTGCCTACTGGAACCAATGTACATGTTCGTTTCTTACATTTGGCGCCTTTAGCACCAGCCGTAGATATTACATTGTTAAGAACTAGCCCAAGCACAGATAGTGTTACATTAACTAATAGAAGCTATTTAGGGGCTACGCCAAATGCTACTGCATTATCTGCTTTTGCGCCAATACCTGGTGGTACTTATACCATTAGAGTAAAATTACCCGGCACTCAAACAGTAGTAGCTACTTTTGCTTTAGGTACTAACTTATCTAGCGGAAGAATTGTTACACTCGCTGCAACTGGGACTGCAAGAGGCCAAGCATTAGGTGCAATGGTATTAAGACATTACTAGTTTTAAAAAGCATACATACAATAAAAAAGCCACCTCAATTGAGGTGGCTTTTTTATGATCTTATTGTTTGCTAAAATCCGAATTAGTAATTCGGGTTTTGAACAATGATTGGATTGGTTGTTACTTCAACAGCTGGTATAGGCCATATGAATCTGAAGTCACTGTAAGGGATAGCTGCTTGACCAAGTGTTACCGCTACACCAATGCCATATTGTGCAAGTGTAGTTCCAGTAACACCAGCATTAGCCACTTTAGCAGGGATACCTACAGGTCTTAATTCTACAATAGGGTCTTGAGCTGTTCTGTGAATATCTGGCCATCTTCTACCTTCAGCCAAAAATTCAATTCTGCGCTCTAATAAGATGGCTCTTACTAAATCAGTTCTCGTAGCAAAACTTGCTGCAGTATACTGGTTTGTTAAAGAAGCTAATGATCTATTTCTAACTAAATTTAATAAATCAATGGCTCTTTGTGATACACCAGTAGCTACTCTCGCTTCTGCCTCAGCTTGGTTTAATAAAACTTCTGCCCAACGAATAATTGGTGCATTATCACCACGACCACTATAGTCGGTGTATTTTGTTGTCATAATAGCTCTACCAATAGCGGTACCACCATTACGGTATAAGGTAGTTCTTCTTAAGTCATCAGCTAACCAACCTGGATTGTTCCAAATAATTGGAGAAACGCAAACAAGTCCACGACCTAGTAGGTCTGTAGAACCATACATGGCAGCAGGTGCTCCATTTACAGAACCATTGTCTAATGGATCATTTTTTACGGTAAAGATATTTTCTGCAGTTACACTATTTCCAGTTGAAAAACCAAATGAACCACCTGGTGTAGCCATTAAAGCATGGTTTCCTACTAAGCTTCTAGTAGAAGCAGGTGTTGCAGGAGTTACAGTTGCAGGAATTAAAGCATTACCGGCAGTGATCGCATTTGCCCACTGACCCATGTGTAAGAATACTCTTTGCTTTAAAGCAATAGCAGCACTTCTTTGTGCACGGATTACAGCACCACCTGGATTGGTGATTGGTAAGTTTGCTTCTGCAAAGTTGATGTCCTCAAGTAACTTAGCATATGCCGCAGCTACAGTAGGGCGTGGTTCTTTTTGTAAACGCTCTAAGCTTGCACCACCAGTTACCGCATAATCACGGTAAGGTACACCTAGTGCAGCACCATTGTTGTCTAAAAATGGACGCGCAAAATGAATCAATAATTCATGATGTCCTAGTGCACGTAAAAAACGACACTCCGCTTCAAATTGAGTAGCAGTTGCAGCCGTTAAAACGCCAGCTTGAGCCGCTTTTTTAAATCCATCAATAGCAATATTTGCTTTGTTGATCATACCGTAGGTGTTATCCCACATGGAGTTATTATTCGCTGTAAATGGCGTGTAGGTACCTTGGTAGGTGATTTGGTAAAAGGCTTGTAGGTTTACCATGTCTTCACCTCTGTTGTCACCTTGTTGAATGGTAGCGGCACCAAAAGGATAACCACGACCTGCTAAACTAGGTCCACCAGTTTGAGCGGCATCATAAACACCGTTGAGTGCCAAGTTTGCACGAGCAGATGTGGTAAAAACACTTTCGTCTGTGAAAGCATTGAACGGTTGCTTGTCAAGCACCTTCTCACAACTTACTGCTACGAACACCGTACCTAGCAGTAAAGAGTTTTTGATTATTTGATTAAAAAATCTCATTGTTAACAATTTTAAATTGAATATATTTTTTTAATTGAATTCATATTAGAAGCCAACACTTAGACCCATTGATAAAATACGGAGGGTAGGAGATACCGCATTATCAATACCGCTTTGGCTCGCATTATCCGGATCAATTCCAGAGTAACTTGTTAACATGAATAAATTTTGTCCTTGTGCAAAAACTCTTGCATTTTTAATATAGCCATTTGAGAGTTTAGACAAAGTTTGGTTGCTGAAAGAATAGCTGAAAACTAAATTTTGTAATCTAACAAAATCACCTTTCTCAACAAATCTTGAAATAGCAGCACCTGTTTGATTGATAATTGCACTTTGAGCATATCTTAATCTTGGTACATCTGTAATATCGCCTGGTGCTTTCCATCTGTTTAAGATTTCAACTCCATTGTTGTGGAAGTTTTGACTCAACAACGCTTCTTGACGAGTTTGGTTCATGATCATATTTCCACCTTGGAAACGGATCATAAATTCTACAGAGAAATTCTTGTAACGGAAATTATTAGTTATCGCACCAAAATAAGTAGGTAAGCTATTTCCTAAATTCACTCTGTCTGCATCCGTTAATGGATTGGCAGTTGTCATATTACCATCATTTTTGTCAGCAGCCGTAAAGTATTGACCAGTTGCAGCATTTCTTTGAACTAATGTTCCATTTGCTTTACGATACATTGGGTTACCAGTTTGTGTATTTACACCTGCATATTGCCAGCCCCAAATGTAGTTCAATGATTGACCTGCTTCGATACGGTTGAATGTACCAGGAATGGTTGTTACTGGTACACCTCCCACAGAATACAATGAAGTGATTTTGTTTTCTATGGTTGTGAAGTTAGCATTGAAACCCCATGAAAAGTTTTTACCTCTGATGATATCACCGCTTAAAACAAATTCTAAGCCATTATTTCTAGCTGTACCAACGTTTTGGCTAATTGAGTTACCTGGGATACCTGCAGAGTTTGGAGTTGGAACTGCAAATACCAATTGATCTATATCATTTAAGAACCAATCAGCAACAAAATTAAATCGGTTGTTGAATAAACCTAATTCAATACCTACGTCTAATTTTTTACTTCTTTCCCATTGTAATGCACTATTTCCAACTAAGTTTGGAGCAAGACCTGGTATGTTACCATATGCTGCAGAACTAAAAGTACTTAAGAAAGGAAAGCCACCTAATTGGTTACCCACAATGGCGTAAGAACCTTTTATTTTAACATCGTTAAAAGTTTTGCTCAAGAATTGGTTGTTTTTCCAGAAACCTTCTTCAGAAAGTCTATAGCCAACCGAAGCGCCAGGGAATACACCAAATCTATTTGCTGGTGCTAATGAACTTTGTCCGTCACGTCTTACAGATCCTTGAACAAAATATTTGTTTTTGAAATCGTAGTTAAAACGACCAAATAATGAATGGAATCCACTCATACCATAACCACCGCCTGCAAATTGCAATGCACCTGATCCAGAGATCAAATTTTGTTGTAAGAAAAATGGATCAGATAATTGTTGCAATGAACCAGAAACAAAACGGCTCATATCTTCTTGTACTTCATGACCAGCCGTTACATACACATTGTGATCATTAAATAATGTAGTATTATAGTTCATATAATTTTGCCACACCATTCTTTGCACTTGTTGCCCTACGTTTTGGATATTACCTAAAGAGCTAAATCCGTCACCATGTACTGGGCTTAGAGCAGTAGTTGAATAATCATTTAAGAAATCGTAGTTAAATGCAGATCTAATTTTTAAACCTTTTACTGGGCTTAGTTCAACATACAAATTGTTATTAACACGTAATTTATCAGATTCATATCTGTTTTGTGTTAAGGTAAAAAGAGGGTTTGTATAGTTGTCATCTACTGGATTGACATTTGGTCCTAAACCAACTTGGTTTAATTGAGGAAAACGAATATTGTATCCAGAAGGATGCGAAGGATCAAATGGATTAACGTTTGGTAGCATACGTAAAGCAGATGCGACACCGCCACTTAATGCGTTACTTCCGTTGTTTTGATCGTTATCAATTTGTTTTGATAAAGTTAAGTTGTTACCAATTTTGATGAATTTATTTACTTCATGATCAAAATTGAAACGAATGCGGTAAGATTTGTTTGCATTCGAAATCATAATACCTTTTTGATCACTAAAGTTTAAAGAGAAGAAATAAGTACTCTTATTGCTACCACCTGAAAAACTCAAGTTGTGTTGAGAGGTAGGGGTATTATCTCTCATTACTAAACGCTGCCAATCGTATGTTTTTCCGTCACCAGCTGCTGCCCATGGAGCTCCACCAGCATTGGTCCTTTTTTCGTTAGAAATTTCAACAAATTGAGCATTGTTTAATAAATCATATGTTTTAAAAGGAGAGGTGAATCCAAAAGTAACGTCATAGTTTACTTTCATCGCACCACCCTTGGCTCCTTTTTTAGTTGTAATCATGATTACACCGTTCGCAGCTCTTGAACCAAAAATTGCAGTTGCAGAACCATCTTTTAATACTTCGATATTTTCAATATCGTTCGGGTTGATATCACCGAGTGCATTTGAGTTGGTAGCTGCAGCGATATTACCAGAAATGAATGGAACTCCATCTACCACAATAAGTGGCGACTGATTTTGTGAAACTGAATTCACACCGCGAATTCTAATTCTAGCTGGTGTACCTACGTCACCACCGCCTGCTACAACCTGAACACCTGCAGCACGTCCTGCCAATTGTCTATCTACTGATGGTGTAACGAGTTGAGCAAATTCTTTTGCATCAATTTTTGAAGCAGATCCAGTGAATGCCTTTTTTTGTTTTTTTTCGTATCCAACTACAACAACTTCTGCAAGAGATCCGTTTTCACGTAGCATGGCAACGTTCACCTCAGATTTGTTGTTGATTTTTGATTCAGTATCTTGGTAGCCAACATAACTGAATTTTAAAGCAGTTGCTTTTGAATTTAATTGAATGGTGTAAACACCAGCTTCATTGGTGAGTGCTTTTCCTGCACCGCCCACTTCAATGACAGTTACGCCTGATAAGGCTTCACCAGTCTCGGTTGTTACTTTTCCTTTGATAGTCTTTTTGGATGATTGTGCAAACAAGCTGCTCGTCACTACCAAAATGAGACCAAGGATCATTGTGATTTTTCTCATTGTTGTTTTTTTTATGAATTAGTATTGTTAAAAAAAAGATGATGATTTTTTTTTGTTAATGTTCATCTAATTTTGACAATTGGCAGACGAATCTAAATGTTTGATTACTATTTTCTAAATTGGAAATGTTAAAATTTTTACGATTTTCGGAAAGAGTTTTTCTGTTGAAACAACGCTTAAAAAATTAAATTTTTCTGAAAATTAATTTTGTTTTTTAAATGATATACTGCAGCTTAATTTATTAAACACTATATCAGTTATTAAGCATAAAAAAATAAATTCTTTTTAGCTTAATAGTTTATAGGATGATTTAGATATCTTTATGTGAATTATATTTGTAAACACAATTTATCATTATGAAAAACTTACAAACCCCGATGGTTGCTATAAAGGCCCATTTCAAAAAAATTGCCTTACTCTTTGTGGGAAGCTTACTACTAATTGCAGGAGCCTCAGCCTATCATTTAAAAGCCGATAATCCAGACGGTATTGTTGGTGTTTGGAAAACTGGGGAAGGAACTGCGATGGTTCGTATTTACAAGAATGGCGATAAATACCAGGGTAAAATTGTTTGGTTAAAAGAGCCCAACGACCCAGAAACAGGGAAGCCTAAGGTAGATAAAAATCATCCTGATGAAGCTTCAAAGTCACGTGCTATTTTGGGCCTTGTAAATATTTGGGGGTTTAATTACAAGGGCGAAAATGTTTGGGACGAGGGTAATATTTACGACCCTAAAAATGGCAATACCTATTCTTGTACCATGAAATTACAAAACGCAAACAGCCTTGAAGTAAGGGGTTATATTGGTGTTTCAATCATTGGTAGAACAGATACTTGGACAAGACAAGTATTAAGGTGATACAAAGTTAAATCCAATGTTAAAATATAACGGATTGCCCAACCTGCTTTCAAAGTAGCGTTGGGCTTCTTTTTTACCATTGTACTCATTCATCACTTCAAAGCGCCAGTTGTAGCGCATACCAAGCTCTGCATGGAACCATACAAAGCCACTTACTTTTTTATCCCACATCACTTTTGGCTTAAACTCACCTCTTTGAATAAATACTTCGCCATTTTTGGTATTTGAAAGTGGCATCCAAAACTGGTTGCCCTCTAACTCAAACCCAGCTTGCAACATATTGAATGTAGAAAAATTATAACGCATGAATCCACGGGCAGGTAGTAACAGCTCCATACCCCATTTGTCATTAAAGGTTTTGTTCCAAAATAATACAGGCACGTGTATCAGTTGTCCCGCGCGGTAGGTGCGGGCAATACCCGTACCAATCATGTTTTTTTCAGATTTTTTCCAACCGTAAATTACAGTTCCGCTCAATGTTAGTGCATCTTTGTTGATATCGCTGAAATCATGAAAGAGGCCATTAATATCTGCACTAGCTTGTATGATTAAGAAATTCTTTTCATTTAATGGTTTAAATATGGTTGTATTTAAACCCGCACTTGTCATGGTGTGGTTGTTAAGATATGAAGCAAATTGCGAAGATGCTGGCTTTTCAAAATTAAAGTTACTACTCCAATAGTTGGCGCCCATTTGCCAGATGATTTTATTGTTAGAAATCACCGGAATGTTTATCTGTGCTTTGAGTGCAGAAACTTGTTGCACATTTTCGTCTTTATATGCTTGAAGCATGCCGCCTAGCGGAACACCAGGCATTAAAAAAGAACTATTTCTTTCAAAACCAATGCTAATTATTTTTTGCGGCGATTGATTTAATACTTTTTGCGTGCAATAGCGTTTTACGCCATCTGGTTCTCCAAATTTGCTATAATCAAAATTATCTGTGGTATCTACTTGTGCATTTGCAACAGTAGCAATTAATAGTAAAGCGCTCGTAAAAATCTTATGCATGGATTGGTTTTTTTTAAAATTACTAACTAATTCAATAACGTTGTTTGATCCTAAATTGTTTTATTTCACCACCACAACTTCGTTGTAGGGTACTCTAAATCTTGGGCCCCAAACGCCAGCTTCGGTTCCTTTGCCTACTGCAATAATCATGTTTATTTCTGCCCCTGAAGGTAAGCCAAGTGCACGTTTTACACGTACAGCATCAAAGCCTTCCATTGGACATGATTCAAACCCCTCGGCAGCAATTGATAACATAAATGTTTGGGCTGCTAATGCACAAGACTTATGAACCGTAACCCGTTGATCGGCTTTGCCGCCAAAACGCATAAAGGGTTTACGAATACCCATAAAAAAGCAAAGGGTTCTTCTTATAAGTGTAGCAATACCAAAAATATCGGAGCGGTAGGCAAGGGGCATGAGTTTACCATAATAATCGAGGCCTCTTTTTTGAGCGGTATTGGGCTCACCTGTAATGCCTTCTTTTATTTTATTGTAGTTCCATGCAGCTCTTTGTTTCCAGAGGTCTTGTCTGGTCACAAAAACCACCAATTGTTTGGCTGTTCTAGCCGCATTTTGGTCTAGACAGAGAGAGGTAAAAGTTTCTTTTAAAACCGGGTCTTTGATCCATTGAAATTCCCATAATTGCATATTACTGCTATTGGGAGAGAGTATACTTCTTTCTAAACTTCTTGTAATGACATCGTCAGGGACTTCTACGTTGGCATCAAATTTCCGATTGGAACGTCTGCGTTGTATGATTTCTTCAAAACTTGTGCTTAATGACATAGGTTAGATTTGTATGGTATAGAAATGTAAATATCGTTAGATTTTGGCTATTAGGGATATATTTGTGGTTCAAAACAATCCGGTAGCGCAATGGCTCAACTTCCTGTTCGACAAGCAAACAACTTTGATTTGTTGCGTATCTTATTTGCTTGGTTTGTGATTGTTTCCCATTCCTATGTTTTAAATGGAGATGGGGCCACCGATCCATTGTTTGAATTAACCAACAACACTTTTTTGTTATCGTTTATTGGGGTTAAAGGCTTTTTTATCATCAGTGGCTATTTGATATTCAAAAGCATGATGGCGAGTACGTCTATTTTTGAGTACATGGTAAAAAGGGTACTTCGGATTTTTCCTGCACTAGCTGTGGTACTTCTCGTAACACTTGTCGCGGTTTATTTTATATATCCAAGTAATCTGGTTCCCTTTTTTAAAAACAAAGAAGTGTATGCTTATTTTTTAGGCAACCTTATTTTATTTAAACCTCATTTTTTTATCCAAGGGATATTTTCGGGACTACCTTCTTCTGCCATCAATGGATCTTTGTGGACTATCGAATTTGAGTTTTTCTTTTACCTTTTTATTTTAATTTTCTTTTTTATCAGGTCGCAAAAAAAATTATTACTTATTTCTTTAAGTGGTGTAATTGCAGTTTTTTTAGTGGTACGTTTGTTTTTTTATGATTGGACAGTACAAACACATTTTTTTATTCCATTAGAACCACTTTTTGATTTGGGCCCTTATTTTTTGATGGGCTCATTGTTGAGTTGTTTTGATTTTGATGCGGTACCTTTTAAAAATACCATTGCTGCGGTTTCACTCGTAGCGCTTATTGCTGCTATTTATATTGGCGTAGGGCATACCGTAGTTTATGCCACCCTTCCATTTTTAGTGATTTACGTTGGTAAGCAAACATCCCGTGCTGCAAGCTTTGTACACCAGCGTATTGGAGATCCTTCTTATGGCATTTACTTGTATGCTTTTCCATTACAGCAGTTAATTATTTATTGGTTTAGGCCTTCCACACTCATGTTGTTTGTTGCGAGTACGATTGGCGCTTTTATTTTTGGATATCTTTCATGGATACTCATAGAAAAAAAGGCACTGGCACTCAAGCAGTATTTTTTACAACGCCGCCAATCAGTAAAATAAACCGCGTAACTTACTTTAAATTATAAGCTATGGCTCAAGTGATATGTATAGTTCCGGTAGCCCCAATTCGCGCAGAAAGTTCACATAGGGCAGAAATGGTTTCTCAAATTTTATTGGGCGAAATGGCAACTGTCATAAGTGAAACCAAAGACTTTTTTCAAATTCAAATGCACCAAGATGGATATGAAGGCTGGTGCCAGAAATTGCAATTACAAATTTTACCAGAAGGTGCAACTATTATTACAAAGGGCTATACCTCAAATTGGGTTAGTAGTGCAGTGCTCAATGGACAAGATGTTCAATTACCGCTTGGTACACCCATTGTTTCTTCTACACAAGCAAATTTTGAACTTAGCTATTCAGATGATATAATAGATCCAGCAAATAATGCATTTACCTCAGAGGCACTCGAAAAAGTAACAAATCAATTTTTAGGTACTGCGTATTTGTGGGGCGGCAGAACTGTGTTTGGTATTGATTGCAGTGGCTTTGTGCAAATGGTATTTAAACTGTTTAATATCAAATTACCACGTGATGCTTATCAGCAAGCTGAGGTGGGAGAGGACGTTGGTTTTTTAGCGGAAGCTAAACCCGGTGACTTGGCATTTTTTGATAATGAGCAAGGAAAAATAACACACGTAGGCATTTTATTATCACCACAATCAATCATTCATGCATCGGCCATTGTAAGAATTGATCCTATCGACCAGGCAGGTATTGTTAGCAGCAGCACAGGGCTTCGTACACATCAACTCCGCACCATACGCCGAATTATTTTGTAAATAGTTTATAGTGGGCATAAAAAAAGCAGCACAAGTGCTGCTTTTTATTATAGTAAGGTTGTGTTACATTAAATCTTTACATTAAGTCCATTGCTTTTGCAAAATAGGTAACGGTACCAGGTAACGCTAACCAAAAGAACTCACGATATACAACGAGTAAAGTAATCATTACGGCTAACCAGAAAAAACAGATAGCCCAGTATTTTGCAGTTGATTTATTTGCTTCCATGTAAATAATTTTTGCAAAGATAAGGTCCGTAATTCATTTAGCCAACAAATATCCAATGGTTGTGGCTGCCATACCAAGGGCTAATGTCCCAAGGGTATACAGCATAAAACTGCCATAGCGCTGCTGTTGTAAAAGGGCAAGGTTTTCCCAGGCAAACGCCGAAAATGTGGTAAATCCGCCACAAATACCGGTGGCTAAAAATAAACGGAGCGTTGGGCTTATTTGGCCTTTAAGGGTAAGTCCCATAACGACGCCCATAATTAGGGCACCAATAATGTTAACCAAACCGGTTGCATAGGGGAAACTATCTGATTTAATGACTAGGCCAAAAAAATACCTGGTCAAAGCGCCAAGCATTCCGCCAAGGCCAACCCAAATCATGTTTTTAAATTCCATGTTAAATGATTTATTCCTTTACAGATACTACTAACCATTTGCCATTTGTTTTTTCTATTTCAAGTTGGCGGGTTTTTTTATCCATCGAAAATTGGTAATTCATTTGGGTATGCAAACTATCCTGATCTGATATTCCTAAAATAATAATGGAGGCTTGTCTGAAATTTGACCTTCCTTCTTTGTCTAGGTTGCGGTAGTTTTTTTCGGTGTTAGCTGTATGTAACTTCATGGTTTGGGTAGAAGCAGCATAGGCGGTTGCTTTTTCAAAATCACCTTGCAAACATGCTTCTACATAGTTCCTACCCGCTTCAATAGAATTCGTTGCAGGTGGAAAGCTTTTTGGCGGATTGGTACAACCGATAAGTAGTGCTAATAGCAGTATGGGCGTGCATTTCATGCCATAAAAATACAATTAATGTATTTGATTTTAACAATCATTTTGCGAATAATTCCTAGGATGCCAATTTAAAATCGTAGCTTTGCACCAGAATTGAACAACAACCCTATTAACCATCTACTTGCGCCTGTCGCATCTGATTTTTAAGGTTTACTTTACGATTACGGGCCCAGTGCCAGCCATTTGAATTTACTTGTTCAATTTAACGATTCAAAATTTTAAATACATATACAATGAACAGTAATGCTATGCCTGCTATCGTACAAATCGATACAGACAACCTAAAAAAGTTAACAACAGAAGTAAAAGAAACAGTGGCAGACGCCGTAATTGGTGTAAACAATGCACAAACACGTAAGTCTTTTGGAATCACAGATTTGTGGGCTATCAGAAAAAATGTAAAGCCTACAAGGGCGGGATCTAATAGAAACTTCTAAAAAATAAAAAGGGCCTCAACTGCATGGGCCCTTTTTATTTGATCAAATTATTTAATAATAACCGTTCCAATTTTTTTGGTGATTTCTCTTTCAATGTCTTTGAGGTGTTTGTGTAATTCTATGAGCCTCATTTGTTCTTCAAAACCTGCATTTTCCATGTCTTGTTGGTTTTGGTCAAACATCTTTTTAATTTTTCGAAGTTTAAAATAGTTTACACTCATGGTAACATCTTCCATAGAGGTATCTCTATTTACAATATTCATCCCTTCTAAAATAGTATCCCACTTTAAGCTTAACTCATGCGGTGAAACAGTTAAATTAACCACTAAGTTTCTGATGGCTTCATCATCGTGATAGAGTAACGATTTTGAAGTAGGCTCCAGTCCTTTGTCATACCAGCTTTTATAAATTTGATAGAGTTGTAAGTACTGCTCATTGTCAAAATCAAACTGTTCTAATTCTTCAAAAATATGATCGGCCATTGTTTTATGGTCATCAAATTTTAACAGGCCATAATCCAATAAAACGCGGATTACATTTTTTTCATAAATATCATCCTGATTGATAAGTGCAGCGCCTTCATCAAATTCGGTATTTTGATTTCCTTCTAAAATTTGTTGCGCCTCTTCAAAAGGCATTTTCTTTTCTTGCTTAACAAGAACATCGCGTTTAAATTTATTAACCAAATTGGTTAAGCCAGATTCGTCTATGCGAAGTAGACTCGCACATTTTCTAATATAATCTTGTTGCTTGGTAAAATCTTCGGCCTTGTTAATTTTGCTGAGTGTTTCTGCTACCTGATTTACCACGGCACTTTTCTTGCTCACATCTGCGCCTGCTTCTTGTAACATCACTTCTAACTGAAAAATGATAAAGTCTTTTTTGGCAGTAGCAACAAATTCATTAAAAGCAGTAGTACCTACTTTGTTCACGTAGCTATCCGGATCCTCATTGTCGGGTATGAGTACAAGCCTAACATTAAGTCCTTCTTCGAGCGCCATATCAAGCCCACGAAGCGCTGCTTTTACACCCGCGCTGTCACCATCATAAATAATAGTTAGGTTTTGGGTGTATTTTTTTATTAAGCGTAACTGCTCGGTAGTTAAGGATGTACCGCCACTAGCAACCACATTTTCGATTCCTGCTTGATGCAGGCTAACTACGTCGGTGTAACCTTCTACGAGTAAACATTCATCAGCTTTATCGATGGCCATTCTTGCAAAGTAGGAGCCGTATAAAATTTTACTCTTGCTGTATATTTCGTTTTCTGGGGTATTGATGTATTTGGGGCCTCTATCTGATTTGCCAATAACACGTGCGCCAAATCCAATAACTTTACCGGTGTTGCCGTGTATTGGAAAAATAATTCGACCTCTATAATTGTCTACTAATTCGTCACCGTTTCGATTGGATACCAAGCCTGTTTTTGGAAGTAATGTTGTGTTAAACTGATTGGAAATGAGGGCTTCTGTTAAAGCAGTTCTGCTATCAGGATTATATCCAATCTGAAATTTTTCTATGATCTCTTTTCTAAATCCTCTTTCTTGTAAATAGGAGAGTGCAATATTTTTTCCTTCTTCCGAATCTAGTAGTTGTGTGCTAAAATATTTTTGTGCAAAATGATTGATGGCGTATAAACTATCTGAAGTTTGAACGAGTATTTTTTGCTCAGGAGATGTTTCCGTTTCTTCAATTTCAATATTGTATCTAGCAGCGAGCCATCTAAGTGCTTCAACATAACTATACTTTTCATGCTCCATTAAAAATGTAATGGAGTTTCCGCTTTTACCACAACCAAAACATTTGTAAATTTCTTTTACTGGCGATACCGTAAATGAGGGAGATTTTTCGTTGTGAAATGGACAGTTGCCCAAATAATTGGTGCCTCGTTTTTTTAATTTCACAAACTCCCCAACAATATCAATGATATCGATGCGGCTGGTAATTTGTTGTATGGTATTTGGGGAAATCATTAAGGTTACGAAGTTAATAGAAAGGAATAAAAACGTAACAAATAACAATTATATATTAAAATTATATTTAATACAAGTGTTTAGCAACGCTTATTTTTTGCTATTTGTTTAAAAATAACGCGGTCTCACACTATTTTATCCCGAAAGCCTGTGGATAACCCTGTTTTTCGCCTAAATAGTTCTTGAAATCTGAACAAGAAATTTTAACATTGTGTTGATTATTTCGGCATTTACTTGAAAATTAAACGCCCTGATAATCAATCATTGTTCATAGAAACCAAAAACCCGTATGAGAAAAATTGCTTCTTTGATGAAAGTAGTCACTTTACTACTTCTCATTTTCTCGTTACCATCTATGGCGCAGAGTCAAAATGTCTCTGGTAAAGTTTTAGATGCCGACAAAAAAACACCGCTTCAAGGTGTAACCGTAAAAGTGTTAGGTACTACGTCTACCACACAGTCAAATGAAAAAGGTGAGTTTACCATTAAAGCAAATAAGGGTCAAACCTTACTTGTGAGTTACATTGGTTATGATGGCCAGCGTGTAACTGTTAATGGTGCAACTGTATCTATTTCAATGCGCTCATCTGTTTCAGAACTTGAAGAAGTTACTGTTGCGATGGACATTAAGAAAAAACCAAGAGATCTTGGTTACTCTGCGCAAACTGTAAAGGGTGATGAAGTAAAAGAAACACAACGTGAAAACTTTTTAAATGGATTACAAGGTAGAATTGCGGGTGCAACAATCACTGCAACATCTGGTGTACCGGGTGCATCTTCTACCATCGTCTTGAGAGGTTTTAACTCTATGTCTTTGAACAACCAGCCGTTATTTGTAGTGGATGGTATCATCATTGAAAATGATGCGATCAACGCTGCAGAAACTGTTCCTGGTGCTGCTGGACAAAACAACACGTCTAACGACTTTACAAACCGTATTGCGGATTTAAACCCGAACGATATAGAAAGTGTTACCGTGCTTAAAGGACCAGAAGCAACCGTATTATATGGTAGCTCTGCTAGTAATGGTGCGATCATCATTACCACTAAAAAAGCAAAGATCACTGCTGGTAAAAAATTAAATGTTAACTACGATAATAGTTTCCGTTTTCAATCACTAGGTAATGTACCTTCTGTATATACTGGATTCCAACAAGGAGCCAATGGTATTGCAAATCCTGGTGTGTTTGGTGCCTTTGGTCCTGCAATGACTGCAGATATTCCTATTTACGATAACGTAGGTAACTTCTTCAATAACTCTGTGGGTTCTACGCATAATATTAGTGCTGATTTTGGAACGGCTAAATCTAGTTACCGTGCAAGTGGATCTTATTATGATCAAACTGGTGTTGTGCCAAATACAAGATTAACTAGAACCAACTTTAGGCTTACAAATACCACTAAAATCACTAAGAATTTAGAAATCACACCATCTATCGCATATACCAATAGTGTGAATGATAAAGCATTGAAAGGTGCGGGTGGTTATTTGCTGAATTTATTTATGTGGCCTTCTACGGATAACGCTGTAAATTATTTATTACCTAATGGTAACAAGCGCTATCTGATTGCAACCAACAATGCTGCAGATGATGCATTTTTAGGAACCGTTGCTGAAACAGATAATCCATTTTTTGCTGTTCATAGAAATGAATCACAAGATAAAACGGATAACTATACAGCAAACTTTTCTGTCAACTACAATCCTTTAAAGTGGTTGTCAATTGCGGGTCGTTTTGGTTATAACTATTATGAAACTTCTGGTTTCCAATACCGTGATCCGGAATCTGCTTCTCAATCATCAATGGCCAACAAAGGTCAGTTGGATAATTACTGGGTAAAAGCTGGTAACTACAACCATACCATTACCGCTA
>JAIYCS010000090.1 GCA_027487895.1 Sediminibacterium sp.
CGTCATAATTAGAAAGATCAGAAACTGGCAAAATATAATGAGGCGACCCTGTATTTAAAACAGTAGCTTCATTAAGTTTTGATATTTCATGTACATCAATCATTTTTAAATGCACCCATCCATTAGCGTCAATTACTGCTTCGTGCTCACCATCTGAAGCTATAAATGAATAACTGCTTGGCTGTATCCCTTTATCAAATGCAAATTTTGTTAAACACCTGCCACCATTGCCACACATGGTTCCTGGAGCACCATCTGCGTTATAGTAAATCATTTCAAAATCATAGCTATCATGCTTATTTAAAAGCATGAGCCCGTCTGCACCAATTCCAAAATGACGATCGCATAATAAGGCTACTTGTTTATTAGATAATTGAATAGAACCGTCTCTATTATCGATTATCACAAAATCATTTCCAGTACCTTGGTATTTATAAAAATGTAACAACATAATTAAAGGGTTGAAAGAATCTCTAATGATTGTTTAATTAAGTTTTCTACTGCCGCATTTCCATCTTTGCTAAAAGTTTGCGAAACTCGATTTGCTACAATAGCACTCAAGCTTAAACATTGATGCCCTTGTAATTTCCCTAACCCATAAATAGCACTTGTTTCCATTTCAAAATTGGTGATTTTATGAGGGCCGTAATTAAAAGTTGTTAATTGATCTATGAGTTCCGTGTGCATGAGTGGCAAACGAAGTACCCTGCCTTGCGGACCATAAAATCCGGGACAAGTTACTGTTATTCCTTGATGATAGCCTGTTACGAAATGTTTAAGTAATTTAACGCTTGCACCAGTGATGTATGGACCAGAAAATGATTTATTAAGTGTTACTTGATCTTCAAATGCAGTTAATATTTGTGCTTCTTCTCCATTGTTTTCGTGTTTGTAAAAATGAAGAAGATTGTCAATCCCAAGTCCATGCGTACTAGCTACAAAACTATTTACCGGAATGTCTGCTTGCAAAGAGCCTGAAGTACCTAGTCTAATAATTTGAAGGGTAGTTAATGTGTTTTTTATCGTTCTTGTTTCAAAGTCAATATTAACCAGTGCGTCTAGTTCATTTAAAACAATATCAATATTGTCTGGCCCAATTCCTGTAGAAACCACAGAAATTCTTTTGTTGCCTATAAAGCCAGTATGAGTAATAAACTCACGGTGCTTGCTCTTGTGCTCAATACGGTCAAAGTATTTGCTTACCTCAGAAACCCTGTCTGGATCTCCAACTGTTAATATGGTGGTTCCTAATTCGTCGGGGCGAAGGTCTAAATGATATACAGCACCTCGATTATTGATAATAAGTTCACTTTCGGCAATCCTTTGCATTTGATCTAATTTTCAACAAATTTCGGGTATTCAGATTTAGAATTTTGATTTTCCTTTCTTTGCTTTATTTTCGCAGTCCAATTAATGGTCCTGTGGCCGAGTGGCTAGGCAGAGCTCTGCAAAAGCTTCCACAGCGGTTCGAATCCGCTCGGGACCTCAAAACCCTTTAAAATAGCTCCTTTTGGAGCTATTTTTTCTTAATTTTAATAGAAATTAGCCATGAAATACACACAAACTATTGGAATTATTGCCGCTTTAGTAGTGCTTTTATGTTCCTTTTTACCATGGAGCATTGTGGTTTCTGAGCAAATAACCATCTCAGGTTTTGACACAAAGGGAACTAGGTTTGGAAAACCTGGGCTGTTTTTAAACTTTTTTACGATTATTTCTATCATTTTATTTTTAATACCAGCCATTTGGGCAAAGCGTACCAATATATTTATAGGAGCTATCGTGTTCTCTTGGAGTATTAGAAATTATATTTTAGTTTCAACCTGTTTAATGGGAGAGTGTCCAGAAAAGCAACCTGCACTATATGCATTGGTTATAGCTAGTGGTATTGTAATGTTAATGACCCTACTTCCCAAATTAAATAGTACTAAAAAGTAAGCTTTGTCAAGTAGTACCGTAGCCGTCGTTATTTTAAATTTTAATGGTAAAAAGCATTTAGAAACTTTTTTACCATCTGTCATGAATACGAGCTATGCTAATTCTAAAGTTATTATTGCAGACAACGGTTCTACCGATGATTCTCTTGCATTTTTAGCGGCAAAGTATCCGGGTATCACATGTTTACAAAGAGATACCAACGAAGGTTTTGCAGGTGGTTATAATTGGGCGCTATCACTTGTTGACGCCGATTATTATGTGCTTCTAAATTCTGATGTAGAAGTAACACCTAATTGGCTAGAACCTATGCTATCGTTACTTGACAATAATAAAGCAATTGCTGCTTGTCAACCCAAAATAAAGTCGTATTCCAATAAAGATTGTTTTGAATACGCGGGCGCATCGGGTGGTTGGATTGACACACTCGGTTACCCATTTTCAAGGGGTAGAATATTTGACATTTGCGAAAAAGACAATGGGCAATATGATACCAGTGAACCCATTTTTTGGGCGACGGGTGCTTCCTTATTTATTAGGGCAAGTTGTTTCAAACAAGTAGGAGGGTTGGATGAAAGTTTTTTTGCCCATCAAGAAGAAATTGATCTTTGTTGGAGACTTCAAAGAGCGGGTTATTCAATCATGAGTTGTCCTAGTTCTGTTGTTTATCATGTAGGTGGAGGGACACTTCCAAGAGGTGGAAGAAAAGTGTTTTTAAACTTCAGAAACAACCTTTTAATGCTAGGTAAAAACCTGCCCACTATGGAGCTTATTTGGAAAATTCCGATGCGCTTTTGTTTGGATGCAATATCTGCATGGAAGGGAGTGCTTCAAGGAGATTTTTCGTTCTTTTACGCCATTGTTAAAGCGCATATGTCTGTTATCTCTATTTGGACTAAACAACTGCTAACGGGGGCAAATAAAAAGGAGGGGATACCCAAAAAACCATTGAATGCATTGTCTGGCGTGTATAATGGCTCTATTATTTGGTCATATTTTATCAAAAAACAAACTAAATTTTCTGAAATTATTTACTCAAAGACGATGTAAATAATGTTTGTTGCCCTATTTTTGCAACTCCAAAACAATTCTATGTCTGAACAAACAAATAATATCCCAGAAAAAGATTTAGCCAGCAATTGGGTTTCTTCTTCTAAATTCTTGTTTTACTTGCATGTTTTTTGCATTCTTGCATTTGTTTTAGGTGGTTGTTACCGCTTATATGACCAGCGTTACAAGGGTAAACCAGACGTTGAAGTGCAAGGAAGTAGCCAATACAAGCCTGAGTACAAATAATTTTATTGAAATTTTCAATAAAAAATTTTGCCAGCAACTGCAGAATCCTATTTTTGCACTCCTAATTTAGTTCTTTACAATTAAGCGAAAGTAGCTCATTTGGTAGAGCACGACCTTGCCAAGGTCGGGGTGGCCGGTTCGAGCCCGGTCTTTCGCTCTAAATCCCGAGCCTTGTTCGGGATTTTTTTTACACCATGCCCTGGTGGTGGAACTGGTAGACACGCAGGACTTAAAATCCTGTTCGCCGCAACGCGAGTGCGGGTTCGATTCCCGCCTGGGGCACTATCCCTTCGCTTACGCGAGGGGATTTTTTTTGCTATCTTGTGAGCATTATCTTACACCATGTCTCATCGTAAACAAAGAACAGACACCAATTGCCTAAACTGTGGCAGCATAGTTGCTGGTAAATACTGCCAAAATTGTGGTCAAGAAAATATTGAGTTAAAAGAAACCTTCTTTCAAATTATACTTCATTTTATTGAAGACTTAACTCATTTTGACGGTAAAATAGTTAAGACGCTTAAGTTTCTTATAACTAAGCCTGCATTTTTATCCAAAGAATATATGCAAGGCAAAAGGGTTACTTATATTCATCCAATTCGGATGTATATTTTTATTTCAGCTGTTTTCTTTTTATTTATTTTTTCTGGAGATACAAACAATGAGCCTTTAAAAATAAACAATAGTGCAAATCAGGCGAATTCAGGTATTGTATTTGGCGACTCTACTTACAAAACAATTCCTGCATATGAAATTGCACAAAAATCATTACCCATTGATAAAAGAGATAGTTGGCTTGAAACAAAACTAAAGAAGCAACAAATTTTAATCAACCAAAAATACGGAAATGACCAGCATAAAATAAATGCGGCTTTGATTGATAATTTTAAACATAACTTCTCTAAAATATTATACTTATCATTACCCATTTTTGCTTTTTTCTTATGGGTTTTATATAAAAGGAACAAGTCCTATTATTTTGCAGACCATATTATTTTTTCCATCCACTTGTATTGTGCTTATTTCATCATTATCTTCTTTTTTTCTTTGGTACAACGGGTGCTACAATTCTTTATTGATGGTAATTTAGACGTTTTTGATGCCGTTTTGTTTATAGTACTGCTTCTCTATTTTTACAAGGCAATGCGAAATTTTTATAACCAAACGAGATCAAAAACCGTACTAAAGTTTTTTGTGATTAACGCCCTTAATTTAGTTTCATTTATGGGCTTGTTTCTAGTATTAATTTTATTGTCTTTATTTAATATCTAATGAATATTGTTTTATTTGATAACCCATTAAGACATCAGTTGTATCCCTTTACCCATACAAGGGCCGTAGGAACTATACGGTATGGTGTATTTACGCCACAAGAAAGATGGGAATATATCACAGGATATCAAGTGCTTTTGCAAACAATACCTAGCTTACAAAATTTGTATGAAACGCCCAGTCCAGATTCAAATAAATTATGGATAGATGCTGCACTTATTTTAAATAGTGGATTAATTGCACAAATTGTTGCCTTACAAGCTGGTCAAAGTATATATGATAATACTGGATTTATTGCGGGTGTTGGAGCAACAAACGATTTAAATGATTATGCATCACCTACTAAATTAGAGGAGCAGCAAAGATTCCATTTTGCATCTGATTTAATCGCAATTAATGATGCGCAATTAAGGTTCGATTATGATTTGCTAACTAGTGGTAAAACATCAGAATCTATTCCTGATTCATGTTTAGCAACCAACAAAGATCAAATATTTATTGAAGAAAATGCAACTCTTTTACACTGTCATCTAAATGCAAGTACGGGCCCCATATACATTGCTAAAGGTGCAGAAATTCAGGAGGGTTCTAGTATTAGAGGCCCTTTTTATTTAGGGAAAAATGCCTGCGTAAAAATGAATACTGTAGTATATGGAGCAACAACCATTGGGCCTAAATGTATTATTGGAGGAGAAGTGAAAAATAGTATTCTAATTGGATTTTCAAATAAAGCACATCATGGTTATTTAGGTGATTCGGTTATTGGTGAATGGTGCAATTTGGGTGCTGGTACATCTAATAGCAATGTAAAAAATACAGGCGGGCCTATTAGCGTGTGGGACGAATCATCCAACACAAAAAGGTATGTTGGAAATAAAATGGGGGTTTGCATGGGTGATTATGTTAAAACAGCCATTAATACTAGTATTACTACAGGAGCTACCATTGGTGTAGGTGCCAATGTTTTTTGTGCAGGTCTTACACCCAATGTTATACCTCATTTTAGTTGGGGAATAGATAATTCAACCTATCAAATAGACAAACTCATTGAAGATACTGCTAATTGGAAAGCTTTTAAAAAAGAGGATTTCACAGCTATTGAAAAACAGCTGATCCGTAGTACCTTTGAATCATTAACAAACAAATCTTCGAAATAAATAAGCAATCATGAGAAAGCAAATCGCAGCAGCCAATTGGAAAATGAATTTAACCCTAACTGAAGGGGAGGCATTATTAGACGCTATTAATGCAAAACCACATAGTTTGGCTCCTAACCAAGAAGCTATTTTTGCGGTTCCATTCCCATATATTTCTATGGCTCAAGCAAAAGTGGGCGCCAAAACAAATGTTTATGTGGCAGCTCAAAACTGTTCCAATAAATTATCAGGAGCTTATACAGGTGAAGTATCTGTTACCATGCTTCAAAGTATGTGTGTTAAATATGTTGTAATTGGACACTCAGAAAGAAGAGAATATTTTAATGAAAGCAATGAATTGTTGGCTCAAAAAGTTGACATCTGCTTGGAAAATAAAACAACGCCTATTTTTTGTTGCGGCGAACCATTAGAAATTAGAGAATCTGCTACACAAAATGAGTATGTAGCAAAGCAGTTAACTGAATCCTTATTTCATTTAACTGAAGATGCAATTTCACATGTTGTTATCGCTTATGAACCCATTTGGGCTATAGGAACTGGTAAAACGGCTAGTAGCGACCAAGCGCAAGAAATGCACGCTTTTATTAGAAGCCAAATTGCTGGTAGATACGGGGCTTCTGTAGCAGATGGTATATCAATTTTGTATGGCGGAAGCGTTAAAAGTGCCAATGCCGTTGAAATTTTTAGTCAACCCGATGTTGATGGTGGTTTAGTAGGTGGGGCATCCCTCATTGCAGACGAATTTGTAGCCATTATTAATGCGCTAAAAAAGTAGTTTTAAGCTTATCTTCGCGCACTTATGAAGCAAATACGTAATTTTTGCATTATTGCACATATTGACCACGGTAAATCTACCTTGGCCGACCGTTTATTGGAGCATACCAAAACTATTGGTGAAAGAGACATGATGAACCAGGTACTGGACGACATGGACTTGGAACGTGAAAAGGGTATTACCATTAAAAGTCATGCCATTCAGGTAAGTTATATGTACAAGGGTGTCGAGTATATTTTAAACCTAATTGACACCCCTGGTCACGTAGATTTTAGTTACGAGGTAAGTAGAGCGCTTGCTGCATGTGAAGGTGCTTTGTTATTAGTAGATGCTTCCCAGGGTATTCAAGCACAAACTATTTCAAATTTATATTTAGCCATTGATAATAATTTAGAAATCATTCCTGTCATCAATAAAATTGACATGGATGGTGCTAAAATTCCGGAAGTAACGGATCAAATTGTTGATTTAATTGGTTGTAAGCCCGAAGATATTTTATTAGCAAGTGGTAAATCAGGCATTGGTATCGAGGAAATTTTAGAAGCGATTGTTGAAAGAATACCAGCACCAACAGGTGATCCTGAAGCGCCACTACAAGCACTTATTTTTGATAGCGTTTTTAATAGTTTCAGAGGTATTATCGTTTATTACCGCATCATGAATGGGGTATTAAAAAAAGGTGATAAAATTCAATTTGTTGCTTCAGGCAACGATTATTTTGCAGATGAAGTAGGGGTATTAAAATTAAACATGACGCCAAAACCTGAAGTTAGGGCAGGCGATGTAGGTTATATCATTACAGGTATTAAAAATGCAAAAGAAGTTAAGGTAGGAGATACCATTACACTTGCCAATAACCCTGGTCAAATGATCAACGGTTTTGAAGAAGTGAAGCCGATGGTATTTGCGGGCATCTTCCCAGTAAACACCGATGAGTTTGAAGAACTTCGTGATTGTATGGATAAGCTTCAATTAAATGATGCTTCTTTAACTTTTGAACTGGAAACATCACAAGCATTAGGCTTTGGTTTTAGATGCGGATTTTTAGGACTCTTACATATGGAAATTATCCAGGAGCGCCTAGAACGTGAGTTTAATCAAACGGTTATTACAACGGTTCCCAACGTAGGATTTATTGCTTATACTACCCGTAACGAAAAAATCATGGTTAACAATCCTACAGAAATGCCGGATCCAGTTAAAATTGATCGTATTGAGGAGCCATTTATTCGTGCACAAATTATTACACTCCCTGATTATATAGGAAATATCATGACGCTTTGCTTAGGCAAACGTGGTATGCTTATTAACCAAAGCTATTTAACACCAACCCGTGTAGAACTTATTTTTGAAATGCCGTTAACTGAAATCGTATTTGATTTCTACGACAAATTAAAAAGCTCAACCAGAGGCTATGCTTCTTTTGATTACAATCCAATTGGCTACCGCGACGCAGACATTGTTAAAATGGATATTCTACTAAACAATGAAAAAGTAGATGCTTTAAGTGCCCTTATTCATAGAAGTAGAGCCGCCGATTTTGGAAGAAAATTATGCGAGAAATTAAAAGAACTTTTACCTAAACAACAATTCCAAATTGCGATACAAGCAGCTATTGGCGCCAAAGTTATTGCCAGAGAAAACATTAGTGCAATGCGTAAAGACGTTACTGCAAAATGTTATGGTGGTGATATTAGCCGTAAGCGTAAATTACTAGAAAAGCAAAAAGAAGGTAAAAAGCGTATGCGTCAAATTGGAAACGTAGAAGTTCCGCAAGAAGCTTTCTTAGCAGTACTTAAACTAGACTAATTCTTTTTTTTAATGGTTTGATCTGGGTTAACGCGTGGATCCGGATCTAACTCCTTAATTCTAGGGAGGTGTACCCATTTGCCCTTATCCCATTTAAAACCTTCATAAGTGCCATAAGGAACCAATGTTTCCTTTTTTGAAGGGTCATTTTCTTCACTAATAAGTGTGGCAAAAATGATGAGGTCAAGTTCTGGATCGTAATTCATTTTTACAATCGACTCTTTTTTGTATTCAACCACAAAACGTGAAGTTGGTTGCTTTGGCTTGAATTCATCATTTTTATACACGAAAAAATTACCGCCAAAAACGGGTTTATTATCGTTGTCAAAATACATAACATCCATCCATTTTTTGTGGGTGATGGTATTGTTACCATCTAAGCCTAAAAGTGTATAGTATGTTTTATTGTTAAATTTTTTAGGGATTATTTTATAATAAATAGCGCCAATCCAATGTTTAGCATCCCTAATTGAGTCGGTGGGGGCGGTGGTAAATTCGGAACAATCAAATAACGGAACAAGCTGCAAACTACCATCTTTTGTATTCATTTGTATAGCCCCTTTTTGTCGATAGCTTTTTTCATCTTCAGATAATAGTTGCCAAGTAAATATTTTAAAAGTACTATCTGGAGAAAATTGGGTAGACACTGTTATTAAGGAATCAAATTTGTGATTAAAGGAATAGGGGGTTTTTAGCGCTCTTACAAGTCCTCTGGTAAAACTACTGTCTGCTAAAACCCTTTCTGTGTATGTTTCTCCATTGACAATGTTATAGGCCGATTTTTTTATTTGTTCTTCTAGTTGTGCAATGTTTTGTGCAACTACTTGACTAGAAATAAGCATGAATAAAAAAAGTAATTTTTTCATCGTTGTGTTTATAGTGCGTTTGCAAATTCAATCAAGGAATTGAATCTAAAATCAATATTTGGATGTGGAAATTCTATTTCAGGATGTGTAGTGGCTAAAAACACACTGTACATTCCTGCGTTACGAGCAAAGCCCATATCACTCATTCTATTTCCTACCATAATGCTTTTAGAAAAGTCAATATCTGGAAACGTTTCTTGAGCCTGATAAGCCATGCCACATTGTGGCTTACGATTAGGAGAATCTTCTGCCATATCAGAACAATGATAAATCGCGTCTATTTGCCCACCACCAAGTTCAATTTGCAATTGTAAAGAGGCATGAATAGCATCTAAGTCCTGAACCGTCATGAGTCCTTTTCCAATACCTTTTTGATTGGTTACGATGATGATTTTTGAAAATTGGGTTGCAAAAATGCGCATCGCATCAACAACGCCATCATAAAGTTTTAATTCAGACACATTTCTGATGTAGTCTAAATGCTTTTCATGATTTAAAACACCGTCACGGTCTAAAAAAAGTGTCCAAGTCGGGTCAATTGTATCTAAGATATCCATTAGGCAAATAGTTGAGCTTCTACGAGTTCACAAATAATATGACCAATTAATATATGGCTCTCCTGAATCCTAGGGGTATCGGTGCTTGGCACATTAATGAGCACGTCCGATAATTCACTCATTTTACCACCCAACGCACCAGTAAATCCAATGGTTACAATGCCCATAGACTTTGCCATTTCAAAAGCTTTTACAATGTTGCCAGAATTGCCTGAAGTGCTAATGCCAACAAGTACATCACCTTTATACATGGTGCCTTCCACCAGTCTGCTATAGATGTCATCATAACTATAATCGTTGGCTACTGCCGTTACATACGAACTATTACAATGTAATGCATCGGAGGGGAGGGCTTTGCGGTTTTTGTAGAAACGTCCAGAAAACTCGGCGGCTAAATGTTGCGCATCGGCAGCACTGCCTCCATTTCCACAAAACTGAACTTTAAAGCCGTTCTTAAATGCAGTTGCAACAAGCGTTACAGCCGTATCAATTTTTTGGAGGAATGCAGGGTCTGCAACATATTGTTGTTTTACAGCAATAGAGCTTTCAATGATGGATTGTATTTTTTGTTGTGACATAGTATTATTTTATTAAGGCCCAAATTTGATGGGTTAATTGATTCCAATTATATTTTTTCTTTTCAATTTCGATAGCAGGTATAAAATGAGGTTCACCTAGCGCATATAGTTTTTCGATACCGGCTGCTATAGATTTATAATCAGGTTCTGACACAACACCAACAATATGGTTGGGCACCATGGCAGCTAAAGCGCCAACATTTGTAACAAGCATCGGTTTATTAAAATGGAAGCTAAGTGGCGTAATGCCAGATTGAGTGGCGTGCTTATAAGGTTGTATCACAAAATCAGTGGCGCAAAAATAATTACGCACTTCTGTATCTGCAATAAAATCACTTTTTACAATCACATCATTGTTTAAATCCTCCTCCTCAATAATTTGTAAGTAAGGTTCTTTTTTATCGTAAAATTCACCAGCAATAACGAGTGTTGGAATAA
>JAIYCS010000103.1 GCA_027487895.1 Sediminibacterium sp.
CATACTACCTGCGACAATCATAGTGGCGTCAAGTAATCCAAGAGATGGTTTAAATTCGGATGTCGTTGTACTCATAAAAAAAGTTCTGTTGGTTAAAACAGAACTTCAAGATAATTAAAAAATAAGAATGTAGACGCCTATTTTTTTGTTTTATATAGTTCATTCAAACCTTTTACAAGGTCTGAAGTAATGTCGTAGGCAGTGTCTTTGTAATACATAGAAAGCATGTCTGAATTATTGCCTAAAATAAAAGCATATCCTTTAGCTTTATTGTATTCCGCCAAATAGTCGGTAATTTTTTTCTTTACGTCTTGCAGTTTTTTCATGCTCTCATCCTGCATTTCGTTGTTCATCATTTGCTCCTTGCTCTTAAAGGTTTTATCCATTTGTTGAAGCTCTTGTTGTCTAGCGTTTACTTCAGATTCTGACATACGCTGACCATTTTTTTGTAACTCTTGGTACTTGGCTGCAAATACTTCTTTTAACTGATTGAGTTCATTGTTGTTTTGCTGTGCTTTAGCTTGAATAGAATTACTCACTTCTTTGTAGTAATTAAATTGAGACTCTACCGAATCAATTTCAAAATAGGCAATTCTAAAATCGCCGGCTGCCACTGATTTAGATCCAGAAGCTACCGCAGGCTTAGATCCACTGAACTGAAAATAAAATAAAACTGCAACAGCAACGCCGAGTACAATATTTAAAATGGTATTGATATTTTTCATGGAACGAATTTATATATTTTATGCATTAAATGTAAAAGTAGGAAGTGTTGGCTTCCTACTTTTACAAATTTATTAAGATTTAGAATTATTATTCTTCCTCATCAAAGCTCATCGCTTCTCTGGTGGTAGCTAATACTTCATATTCTTCTTTGCTTCCTACAATCATGTTCTCGAACTCTTTTTGTCCGGTACCTGCAGGAATCAAATGACCTGTAATTACATTTTCTTTAAGACCTAACATCATGTCTTTTTTACCTTGTATTGCCGCTTGGCTTAATACTTTCGTTGTTTCTTGGAACGAAGCAGCTGAAATCCAGCTTCTAACGCCAAGAGACGCCTTGGTAATACCTAGTAATACTGGAGTAGCGGTTGCAGGTTTTGCATCACGCACTTCTACTAGCTTTCTGTCAGAACGACGTAGAATTGAATTTTCTTCGCGTAGTTCTCTTAAAGTTATAATTTGACCAGCTTTGTACGTTGTACTTTCGCCAGCATCTGTAACTACTTTTTTGTCATAGATACGGTCATTTTCTTCAATAAAGTCAAATCTATCTTCTAGATCCTCCTCTAAGAATTTAGTATCACCAGCATCTACAATTTCTACCTTCTTCATCATCTGACGCACAATCACTTCTACGTGCTTGTCATTGATTTTTACACCTTGTAAACGGTATACCTCTTGGATCTCATTTACAACGTACTCTTGTACAGCAAATGGTCCTTTAATAGCAAGGATTGCCGCAGGTGCAATTTGTCCATCAGACATTGGTGTTCCCGCTTTAACGAAGTCACCATCTTGAACTAGAATTTGACGTGTTAGAGGTACTAAGTACTTCTTGATCATGCCATCTTTAGATTCAACAATGATTTCTCTATTACCACGCTTAACGCTACCAAATGCAACCACACCATCGATCTCACAAACAATCGCAGGGTTACCTGGATTTCTTGCTTCAAATAGTTCAGTTACACGTGGAAGACCTCCCGTGATATCGCGGAGCTTACCTAAAATACGAGGGATTTTAACCATCACAAAACCAGCTTTTACTTCGTCGCCTTCTTCTACAGCGATGTGAGATCCAACTGGTAAGTTGTAATGCTTGTTATCCTTTCCTTCAACAATGATGGTAGGTATTTTGGTTTTATCTTTTGTTTCAATAACTACTTTTTCGCGGTGACCTGTTTGCTCATCGGCCTCATCACGGTAAGTAATACCTTCGAGAACGTTGTCAAATTTGATCTTACCGTTTTGCTCAGAAACGATAACGTTGTTAAATGGATCCCAAGTACAAATCACATCACCCTTTTTCACTTCTTGGCCATCTTTAACATTTAAGGTAGCACCATAAGGAACGTTGTTGGTGATCATGAGACGGTCGTTTTTCACGTCCGTGATTCTTACCTCACCAGTACGTCCAATAACAATTTTAGCTTTCTTGCCTTCGTTGTTAACGGTTTCTACCGTACGTAAACCATCAAACTGAATGGTACCATCAAACTTAGCTACGAGTGTAGATTCGATAGATGCAGAACCTGCCACACCACCTACGTGGAACGTACGAAGTGTAAGCTGTGTACCTGGTTCACCAATGGATTGTGCTGCAATGATACCAACTGCATCACCACGTTGAGCGAGGTAACCAGTTGCTAAGTTTTTACCATAACATTTTACACAAACACCACGCTTACTTTCGCAAGTAAGTACAGAACGAATCTCTACAGATTCGATACCTGCTTCATCAATTTCTTTAGCAACATCAGATGAAATTTCTTCACCAGCATTGATAATTAATTGTTCAGTTACAGGATGGTAAACATTATGTAATGAAGTACGACCTTCAATTCTATCAGATAATTGTTCGATAACATCTTCATTGTCTTTTAATGCAGATGTAGCAATACCTCTTAAAGTACCACAGTCATCATCCGCAATAACAACGTCTTGAGAAACGTCAACTAGACGGCGTGTTAAGTAACCCGCATCGGCTGTTTTTAACGCCGTATCCGCAAGACCCTTACGCGCACCGTGCGTAGAGATGAAGTAATCTAATACGTTAAGACCGCTCTTAAAGTTTGAAAGGATTGGGTTTTCAATTACCTCAGAGCCTGCGCTACCACTCTTACGTGGCTTAGCCATTAGACCTCTAATACCTACGAGCTGCTTAACCTGTGTTTTACTACCACGAGCACCTGAATCAAGCATCATGTAAACAGAGTTAAAGCCTTGCTTATCTGTTTGCATTTCATGCATTAATGTTTCAGTGATTCTCGTATCTACACGACCCCAGATATCAATAACTTGGTTGTAACGCTCGTTATTGGTAATAAGACCCATGTTGTAGTTTTCCCAAACTTCTTCTACTTCTGCTTTAGCATTATCAAGTAACTCACCTCTTTGATCAGGAACGATCAAGTCGTTTACGTTAAATGATAAACCACCACGGAATGCCATTCTAAATCCTAGTGTTTTAATATCATCTAAGAATTTAGCGGTTGTAGGAACGTTTGTGATTTTAATGATATTACCAATAATATCTCTTAAAGATTTCTTGGTTAATAGTGCATTGATATAACCTACTGGTGCAGGCACGTGTTGGTTGAATAACACACGACCCACTGTAGTGTCAATTAATTTTTTAACAAGAACACCACCTTCACGCACATTGGTTTTTACTTTGATGTTCGCGTGTAAATCTACACGGTTCTCATTGTACGCAATGATTACTTCATCCATGCTATAGAACGCCATGCCCTGACCTTTTACGGTTTCAGTTGCAGTAGTTTTCTTACCCTTTGTGATGTAGTATAATCCAAGTACCATGTCCTGAGAAGGAAGGGTGATTGGCGTACCATTTTGTGGGTTTAGGATGTTGTGAGAAGAAAGCATTAATAACTGTGCTTCAAGTACCGCTGCACTGCTAAGTGGAACGTGTACCGCCATTTGGTCACCATCGAAATCCGCGTTAAACGAAGACGTTACGAGTGGGTGTAATTGAATGGCTTTACCTTCTACCAACTTAGGTTGGAATGCTTGAATAGACAAGCGGTGAAGTGTTGGGGCACGGTTTAATAATACCGGGTGACCTTTTAAAATATTTTCTAAGATATCCCAAATAACAGCTTCTTTTTTATCTACTAATTTTTTAGCAGACTTCACTGTTTTTACAATACCTCTTTCAATTAATTTACGAATAACAAATGGCTTAAATAATTCGGCAGCCATATCTTTTGGTAATCCGCACTCGTGCATTTTTAACTCAGGTCCTACAACGATTACAGAACGACCAGAATAGTCTACACGCTTACCTAATAAGTTTTGACGGAAACGACCTTGCTTACCTTTTAATACATCCGATAAAGATTTTAAAGCACGTCCACCTTCTGCTTTAACCGCATTAGATTTACGAGAGTTATCGAATAATGAATCGATCGCTTCTTGTAACATACGTTTTTCATTTCGTAAGATTACTTCTGGCGCTTTAATTTCTAACAAACGCTTTAAACGGTTGTTACGGATAATTACACGACGGTATAAATCGTTTAGATCTGATGATGCAAAACGACCACCATCTAGAGGTACTAGTGGACGAAGTTCTGGTGGGATAACTGGAATGTATTGCATTACCATCCACTCAGGCTTGTTTACAATGTGCGTACCTGCTTCAATGAAAGATTCTACTACGCTCAAACGTTTTAAAGCATCTGCTTTACGTTGTTGAGAAGTTTCGTTGGCAGCTGCATTACGTAAAGAGAAACTTAAACTATCTAAATCAATTCTTTGCAATAAACCATGAACGGCTTCTGCACCCATTTTAGCGATGAACTTGTTTGGATCTTCGTCAGGTAAGAATTGGTTTTCTTTTGGTAAAGTATCTAATAAATCTAAGTATTCTTCTTCGGTTAAAAGATCACCCATGTTTAGGTTTTCTTTGATACCGCCTTGTAATACTACATAACGCTCATAGTAGATGATGGTTTCTAATTTCTTAGAACTCATCCCTAATAAATAACCGATTTTGTTAGGTAAAGATTTGAAGTACCAAATATGCACTACAGGTACCACAAGTTTAATGTGACCCATACGCTCACGACGTACTTTTTTCTCTGTTACTTCTACACCACATCTGTCGCACACAATACCCTTGTAACGGATACGCTTGTATTTACCACAAGCACACTCATAATCCTTTACTGGACCAAAAATTCTTTCGCAGAATAAACCATCTCTTTCAGGCTTATACGTACGGTAGTTAATGGTTTCAGGCTTTAATACTTCACCGAAACTTCTTTCTAATATATTATCTGGAGAAGCCAGACCGATAGTGATCTCGGAGAAAGTTAATCTTGGTCGATTGTCTCTTTTAATGGCCATATCTAGGTTGTAAATTTGTAATGATAATTGTTGTTAATAGATGTGTTGGTTGATTTAAAATCTTATTCAAATTTTAAGTCTAAACCTAAACCTCTCAATTCATGTACTAATACATTAAATGATTCTGGTACACCTGGACGTGGAATGTTTTCACCTTTAACGATAGCTTCATAGGTTTTTGCACGACCAATGATATCATCTGATTTAAGGGTTAATAATTCCTGTAAGATGTTAGCAGCACCATATGCTTCAAGTGCCCATACCTCCATCTCACCAAAACGCTGTCCACCAAACTGAGCCTTACCACCAAGCGGTTGCTGGGTAATTAAACTGTATGGTCCGATAGAACGTGCGTGCATTTTATCATCAACCATGTGGTGAAGTTTAATCATATAGATTACACCCACAGTAGCTTTCTGATGGAAACGCTCTCCAGTTTCACCATCATATAAATACGTGTGTCCATTTCTTGGAATACCCGCATCCTTACAATATTGTTCGATTTGATCGGTACTTGCACCATCAAAAATTGGTGTTGCAAATTTCACGCCTAAACGCTTACCAGTCCAACCTAAGATGGTTTCATAGATCTGACCAAGGTTCATACGAGAAGGTACCCCTAGTGGGTTAAGAACGATGTCTACCGGTGTACCGTCTTCCATAAATGGCATGTCTTCTGCACGCACAATTTTGGCAACGATACCTTTGTTTCCGTGACGACCCGCCATCTTATCTCCCACTTTAAGCTTACGCTTAACGGCTAAGTATACTTTCGCTAATTTTAATACACCTGCTGGTAATTCATCACCAATAGAGATGTTGAATTTCTCGCGCTTATAACGTCCTAACTCTTCGTTGAAACGGATGCTATAGTTGTGTAATAAAGTATTGATTTGTTGATCTGTTTTTTCGTCACCAGTCCATCCTAGAGGATTAACGTTTTGGTAATCGAGTGTTGCTAAGTTTTTAGCATTGAACTTAGAACCTTTAGGAATCAACATTTCGCCAAAGTTGTTGCTCACACCACTAGAAGCTTTATCTTTTAATAGTGTTTGTAATTTATCAAGCAACAATTCTTTGATATGCTCGGTATTTTGCTCGTGTACTTTCTCTACTTTTTCAAGTAAAGCTTTTTCACGAATTTTTCCGTTCTTATCTTTTTTAGCGCGTTGGAATAATTTTTTATCGATAACTACACCTTCAGTTCCGTTTGGAGCTTTTAATGAAGCATCTTTTGCATCACCTGCTTTGTCACCAAAGATGGCACGAAGTAGTTTTTCTTCTGGTGTAGGATCTGATTCACCTTTAGGTGTAATCTTACCAATTAAAATATCACCTTCTTTAATAGTAGCTCCAATTCTGATGATACCATGCTCATCTAAATCTTTGGTTGCTTCTTCAGAAACGTTCGGGATATCTGGTGTTAATTCTTCTTCACCTAATTTGGTATCACGTACTTCTAATTCATATTCATCGATGTGAACAGAAGTAAATAAATCTTCACGAACAACTTTTTCACTGATTACAATCGCATCCTCGAAGTTGTAACCTTTCCATGGCATGAACGCCACTTGTAAGTTACGACCTAGTGCTAACTCACCATCTTTAGTTGCATAACCTTCCGTTAAGAAATCACCTTTCTTAACTTTTTGTCCTTTTTTAACAGCAGGACGTAGGTTAATACAAGTAGCTTGGTTTGTTTTGATAAACTTAGTGAGTTTATACACTTGTAAATCATCACTGAAAGAAACCAAACGGTCTAAATCATTTCTGTCGTAGCGAACATGAATTTCGTTTGCATCCACAAACTCAACCACACCATTACCATCTGCATGGATTTGGATACGTGCATCACGCGCCGCTTTTCCTTCTAGTCCTGTACCAACAATTGGCGCTTCAGGAATAATTAACGGAACTGCTTGACGTTGCATGTTTGAACCCATTAGGGCACGGTTGGCATCATCATGCTCTAAGAATGGAATAAGTGACGCACTCAAACCAACGATTTGGTTTGGCGCAACGTCCATATATTCTACATCTTCTTTGTCTAATATTGGGAAGTCTCCGGTTTGACGAGAAACAACTTTATCTTCTGCGAATTCACCTTTTTCTGTTAATGGTGAATTTGACTGTGCAATTTTTGCAGTATCCTCTTCTTCTGCACTGAGGTACGTTAATTGCTTCATGTTTACTTTACCATTTTCTACTTTACGGTATGGCGTTTCAATGAATCCCATATCGTTGATAGAAGCGTGTACACACAAGGTAGAAATTAGACCAATGTTTGGTCCTTCCGGTGTTTCGATGGTACATAAACGGCCGTAGTGCGAATAGTGTACGTCACGTACTTCAAATCCTGCACGCTCTCTACTTAAACCGCCGGGTCCAAGCGCAGAAATACGACGCTTGTGCGTGATCTCTGATAACGGATTTGTTTGGTCTAAGAATTGAGATAACTGTGAAGTACCAAAGAATGAATTGATAACACTAGAAAGTGTTCTTGCATTGATGAGATCAACTGGTGTGAATACCTCGTTGTCACGTACGTTCATACGCTCACGAATAGTACGCGCCATACGCGCTAAACCAACACCAAATTGTGCATACAACTGCTCACCCACCGTACGTACACGACGATTGCTTAGGTGATCAATATCGTCAATCTCTGCTTTCGCATTGGTTAAACGAACTAAGTATTTAACAATTTCAATAATGTCTTGCTTTGTTAAAACTTTTTTCTCTAAAGGATAATCTAATTCAAGTTTACGGTTGATTTTGTAACGACCAACTTCACCTAAATCATAACGCTTATCAGAGAAGAATAATTTGTCAATGATACCACGCGCCGTTTCATTATCTGGCGCATCTGCACCACGTAATTGACGGTAAATATGTTGTACCGCTTCTAACTCTGAGTTAGAGGTATCTTTGTTTAATGTGTTGTAGATGATTGCATAATCACCACCAAACTCTTCTTTTTGAATGAAGACGCTCTTTACATCCATTTCAACGATTGTTGCAATTGCAGCTTCGTCTAAAACAGTGTCACGCTCCATCACAATTTCGTTACGCTCAATGCTCACTACTTCACCAGTATCTTCATCAACGAAATCTTCTACCCATGTTCTTAAAACACGCGCAGCTAATTTGCGACCAACTTGGTTTGCTAAAGATTTTTTATCGGCTTTGATTTCATCAGCCATTCCAAATAATTCTAGAATGTCTTTATCTGTTTCAAAACCAATAGAACGTAATAAAGTAGTTACAGGGAACTTTTTCTTACGATCGATATATGCATACATAACATTGTTGATGTCTGTAGCAAATTCCATCCATGCACCTTTAAAAGGAATTACACGAGCAGAATAAATTTTTGTACCATTAGGGTGAACTGATTGTCCAAAGAATACACCAGGTGAACGGTGTAACTGAGATACAATAACACGCTCAGCACCATTAATTACAAACGTACCACGCGGTGTCATGTAAGGAATGTTTCCTAGGAATACATCCTGTACGATGGTTTGGAAATCAACGTGCTCTTCATCATTACAGCTTAAACGTAGTTTAGCTTTTAATGGAACTGCATACGTTAATCCGCGCTCCATACACTCGTCGAGTGTGTAACGTGGTGGATCAATAAAATAATCTAGGAACTCTAGTACGAAAATGTTACGCGTGTCTGTGATTGGAAAATTTTCCTTAAACACACGGAACAAACCTTCCACATTTCTGCGATCTGGTGTTGTTTCTAACTGAAAAAATTCTCTAAATGACTCTAACTGAATGTCAAGTAAGTCTGGCGTTTCTGCCAAGTGCTTTGTTTTACCAAAGTTGACTCTGTTGTTCAAAATTGTTGTAGACATGTATATAAAACCGGTTTAAATACAAAAAATATTGAGACAAGTATCCCAATTTAAGGATGGCAAAGGTACGAAATGAGGGGCAGGAAACAAACAAATACTGGACCAAAATGTCCAAAAAATCAATAATTTTTACCGCAAAAGTCAAAATGAAATGAAAAATGGCTAATTATTTGTAAGATTTATTGTAAAATATTGATTACCAGCTACTTTTAAGAAAAATAATTTTGTTAAAATTAAGCTGAGCACGAAAAAAATATAGCAAGATGGCATAAAAAAAGCGGTTTCAACAAGGTTGAAACCGCTTTTTTTTGAATGTATTGGACTAGAATTAGTCGTAAATTACTTTACTTCTACTTCAGCACCTGCTTCTTTAAGTTTAGCTGCGATATCATCAGCTTCTGCTTTAGAAACACCTTCTTTAACAGGTTTTGGTGCACCGTCAACTAGATCTTTTGCTTCTTTAAGTCCTAAGCCAGTTAATTCTTTTACAACTTTAACTACGCCTAATTTGCTAGCACCACCGCTTACTAAGATTACATCAAAAGATGATTTCTCTTCTGCAGCAGCAGCTCCACCGCCATCACCTGCGCTTACTACAACCGCAGCAGCAGCTGGTTCAATACCGTAATCAGCTTTTAATACATCAGCTAATTCTTGTACTTCTTTTACTGTTAAGCCTACTAATTGTTCGGCTAATGCTTTAACGTCTGCCATTTGATTTAAATTTTTTCCGCCTTCATACTTTGTTACAAGTCCGGCGGAGGGTTTAAAAAAATTTGCCTTTATTGTCCCTCAGGCCTGGGATATTTTTACGATTACGCTTCTGGTTCTGCAGCTGGTGCTTCTGCCGCCGGAGCTTCAGGAGCCGCTTCTGCAACTGGTGCAGCAGCTTCTTCTACAGCAACTTCTACAGATGCAGCAACAACTTCAGTTTCGGTTTTGGTACTACCATTTTCGGCGTGGTTTAATAAAGCAGCAATTACGCGCTTAGCCGGAGATTGTAATAATCCAAGAACTTCACCAATAAGTTCGTTCTTCGTTTTAATTTGAGTTAACGCCTTAAGTGTGTTATCACCAGAGTAAACATCTCCATTGATAAACGCAGCTTTTAATTGAGGCTTGTCTCCACCCTTTCTGAACGCGCTGATAATAACAGCTGGATCTTTAGGATTTTCAGAGAACATTAACGCGGTAACGTTATTTAATGCTGGATAAATTGCAGCATATTTTTCTGCGTCGATAGCTTCTAATGCTTTACGGATAAGCGTGTTTTTAGCAACTTTCATTTCTACTTGCTTATCAAAACAAGTACGACGAAGTGCAGAAACCTGCTCTACAGATAAAGATTCGGTATCGGTAATATAGAAGTTATTGTATTGAGTGAACTTTTGTTTAAGAACCTCAATCACTTCATTTTTTTGATCTTTTGTCATGTCTGATCTTTTTTAAAAACCCGGGTCATTTTTCTAATGTATAGAAATCACCAGGAATTAGTTCATTAATGATTTTGTGTCTAACATAATGCCTGGGCTCATGGTACTTGCCATGCTTACACCTTTGATGTAAGTTCCTTTTGAAGAAGATGGCTTTAACTTGATAATAGCATTGATTAATTCTGTGCTATTTTCGGCAAGCTTATCTGGTGCAAAAGAGATACGTCCAATTGAAGCATGAACGATACCTGCTTTATCAACCTTGAAAGCAATTTTACCACCTTTTACTTCATTAACAGCTGCTGCTACATCATTTGTAACAGTACCTGTTTTAGGGTTTGGCATTAAGTTACGAGGACCTAATACTTTACCTAATTTACCAATCTTAGGCATTACAGCTGGTGTTGCAATGATTACATCCATATCAACCCAACCGCTTTCGATCTTTGCAATAAAATCATCAAGACCCACATAATCAGCACCTGCTTCTTTTGCAGCCGCTTCTTTATCTGGAGTACAAAGAACTAATACTTTTTTTGTTTTACCAGTACCGTGTGGTAATGATACAGTACCTCTAACTTGTTGGTCTGCTTTTTTAGGATCTACACCTAAACGAATGTGTAAATCTACAGAGCTATCAAATTTCGTACAGTTAATTTCTTTTACAAGTGTAGACGCTTCTTTAAGGGAATAAGATTTGTTTTTATCCACCTTTGTAACTGCTACTTTTCTTTTTTTAGTAAGTGACATTTTTTAATAATTAAAGGTGAATAAATTAATTTTCCCAAGGAGCTTGTCCATCTACTGTGATACCCATACTACGTGCAGTACCAGCCACCATGCTCATTGCACTGTGAAGGGTAAATGCATTTAAGTCAGACATCTTGTCTTTAGCGATTTCTTCTACTTGCGCCCAAGTAACTTTACCCACTTTTTGACGGTTGCTTTCTTTAGATCCTTTTTGGATTTTAGCAGCTTCCATTAATTGTACAGGTGCTGGCGCAGTTTTGATGATAAAGTCGAAAGACTTGTCTGCGTAGACAGTAATTAAAACAGGAACAACTTTTCCTTGTTTGTCTTGAGTTCTAGCATTAAACTGCTTACAGAACTCCATGATGTTTACACCCTTAGAACCAAGGGCCGGACCTACTGGAGGTGCAGGGTTGGCTTGACCGCCTTTAACCTGCAGCTTTACATAGCCTGTGATTTCTTTAGCCATTTTTTTTTGATTTAATTGGTTATAGCGTAGTGCCATTTATTACGGCCCTACTCCCAAAGTCAATCATTCTTCGTAAAAAGAACTTTTGGGGCAGCAAAGGTACAATTAAATAGTAAAAAAACAAGGGAAATACAAAAAAATAAGGGCTACCCACCGGATAGCCCTTAAAACATTCATTATCAGTCTATTAAAAACCTAATTAGCTTATTTTTTCTACTTGCATGTAGCTTAGCTCTACTGGTGTAGAACGGCCAAAGATTTTTACGGTTACTTTTAGCTTTTTCTTTTCTTCGTTTACTTCTTCGATTACACCGTTAAAGTCGTTGAATGGACCTTCAATAATTTTGATGGTTTCGCCAATGATAAATGGTTCGCTGATGCTTCCACCCATATCATTCATTTCATCCACCTTACCTAACATTTTATTGACTTCACTTTTACGTAAAGAAATAATGTTACCCTTAGAACCTTTACCATCTGTTAAAAAGTGCATCACATTGCTAATGTTGCTAATGTGCATCACCATGTCATCATTTAATTTGCCATCCAGCACCTCAATCATTACGTAACCAGGGAAATAGTTTTTTTCGCGCATTACTTTTTTACCGTTTTGCACTTTGTATACCTTTTCCATAGGTAAAAAGATCTGCTTGATAAGCTCTTGCCAACCACTTCTTAAGATATCTTTATCTAGATATTCTTTTACTTTACGCTCCTTACCACTCACTACACGAAGCACATACCAGAATAAATAGACATGCGCCTTCAACAGCTTCAGAGATTGACCCAAGAAATCTAAAAGAACAAATAGA
>JAIYCS010000011.1 GCA_027487895.1 Sediminibacterium sp.
TAATTTTACTGGAGATCAAAATCCATCAAACAATACACTTACTAATGATATTTCAATTAGTAGCAAATCAGGTACACCAGATGCAGTAGGTACTATTTGTGGAAGCAACGCCATTTTAAGAGTCGTAAATCCAGAAACGAATGCAAACTATTTTTGGTATAACAGCGCTACCAGCAACACACCCATTGCTGCAGGACCAACGCTCAACACCACAACCATTCCTGCTAATAAAACCTATTTTGTAGGAAGAGAAATGAAAACAACGGTGGGTCTTCCTAATAAAATGGTACATCCAGACGGTGGTTACAATAGTTTTAGTGGAAACTTTGTACGTATCAACAACTCAGTACCAGTAATCATTGAAAGCGCAAGACTTTATATTGGAAATCCTGGAACAGTTCAGGTAATGCTTGCCGATTTAGGTACCCTAAATGCCAATGGTAGCTATACCTACTTCCCATTAGGTAGCGTTACATTTAATGTTACGGCTACACACCCAACACCAACAGGTGGTGCCGTTACAGGTAACCCAGCAGCTGATACCGGTGCTATTTACCAGTTAAATCTTCCGGTTAACACACCAGGCGATCACGTATTAATTGTTACTTGTTCAAATGGTGCTACCATTTTTAGAAACAACAATATCATTGGTGCTACATATCCAATGGCCGTTCCGGGTGTATTTAGTATTACTGGAAACAGCGTAAACTGGGGTTCTACCAATGATCCTAATCCATTCTACTATTTCTTCTATAACATGAAAATTAGAACGCAGGCTGGCTGCGTTAGTGATAAAGGAACCGTTGTGGCAACTAATGTTGTAGCGCCAACAATTTCTAAAGTAGCCGATTCATTGGTAAGTAGTGCACTATCAGGTAACCAGTGGTTCTTTAATGACATCCCAGTGGCAGGTGAAACTGGACAAAAAACCAAGTTAAGACAATCAGGTGCATACAAGGTTGTGGTAACAGATGCAAATGGATGTGCTCAAACCTCAAATATCATCAACCACGTGGTAACCGCTTTACCGCCAGAAGTAGTAGCCAAAGAAATTAACTTGAGCGTATCACCAAACCCTAACAATGGTAAATTCCAACTTCGTTTTGAGGTTAAAAATAGAGCGCCGTTAAATATTGATATATTAACCGCGAGTGGCCAAAAAGTATTTACCGAATCGACCCCTAATTTTAACGGTGTGTACAACAGAGAAATCAATATTGGAAAACCAAGCTCGGCGTATTACCTATTAAAGGTTGAGCACAATAAAAAAACATACACCCAAAAAATAATTATCCTAGACTAGTGGATGCGTGTTGTACCTTTAAGGTATGAAAAAGTTTTACCTAGTTATATTTATAATAGCTGCTTGCTTAACAACAAGCAGCTATTCTTTTGCACAAAAGAGCGATAAAAAAATTGGTTTTTTAAAAGATAGTACCACGCAAATGCCCATTGTGCTTGCCAGTGTTACCAATTTAACCACCCGCGAAACTGTAATGACAAGTAGTGCAGGTAAATTTTTAATTGCCGTAAAACCAAAAGACATTTTATCCTTTGCAGCCGTTGGATATTATTTTGATACCCTAACAGTTACCCAAGAAAATAGCACGAATGCCATTGATGCCTATTTAAAACCACTAGGCGCTTATTTAGGAAATGTAACCGTAAGTAGCAAAGGACTTAATAGATACCAGTTAGATAGTATAGAAAGGCGTAAAGAATTTTTACAGGGCATTGCGGGTTATATGATACCAGCCGTAGCCAAAGCAAATTCGGGTGCAGGCATTGCGCTTAACATTGACCGTTTTTCTAAAAATGAAAAAAAGAAAAGAAGGGCTTACGCATTTTATGAAGACAACGAAAATGAAGCCTATATCAATTACCGCTTTACACCGGAACTAGTAGCTTCTCTTACTGGATTTAAGGATGATGCATTACAAGCGTTTATGCAAACCTATAGACCATCTGCTGCTTGGTTACGCAGCAATCTAACCAAAGAAGATTTAGTGTATTATATCAATGCGCAGCTAAAAAATTACAAGCCTACTCGTAACGAAGTGCGTTAATTGGATTGAGTTTAGCGGCTTTCATGGCAGGATAAATTCCGGCACCAAGACCCACCGCGGTACAAATAATAATACCAGTAATTACCCAGCCCCATGGAATAATAAATCCGGTGCTCAAGTAAATGGCAAAAATATTTCCAACACCTACGCCTAATAAAATACCAAAAAAGGCGCCTAATAAACTAATAATAACACTCTCAAATAAAAACTGCTGACGCACATTTTTACTTTTTCCACCAATAGCTTTAATAAGCCCTACTTCTTTTGTTCTTTCGTTAACGGCCACAAGCATAATATTCATAAGGCCAATAGCTGCACCTATCAGTGTAATAAGTCCAATAGCGCCTGCAGAGCCCGTAATGCTACTTAAAAATCCAATAAACATTTCGGCAAACTTGTCACTTTTTTCAATCACAAAATTATCCGTTTCGGTAGGCATTAATTTTCTGATAGATCTAAAATAAGCCGTAGCCTGACCCGCCGCTGGATCAATTTCTTTTACATTGGCCACCATAACACCCATTAAATAAGAGTTACTAGCATTGGCATACTTTCTAATATTATTATAGGTGGTAATGATTACATCGTCTTGACGCATCATAGCACTGGAGCCCTTTGCTTTTAAAAGTCCAACCACACGGTATGGCGCACCACTCACCCGAACAACTTTATCGATACATTTTTCGGGCTTATCACCAAATAAAGTAACAGCCACCGCATTACCTAAAATACAAACGTTACGACCACTTTGTAAATCCTGCTCATTTAAATTACGGCCCTGAATTAAAGTGTAACCACTCACCGCTAAATAATTTTCGTCGCCACCCATGAGGGTAATTTGCGGGTTGGTTTTTTTATCTTGGTAATGAATTTCTTGACCGCCCGGACCCCTTCTATAAATACTTACAAACGCACCAGGGAAGCTGTAGGTTTTTTTAAAAAACTCGGCGTCCTCTTTGCGAATGGGCTTATCTAAATTTGATTTCTTTTCTTTTTGACCCCTTACCGATTTTGACACATCGGAATTATTACCCCCCATTCTTACACGTGAATTTTTGTACCTAATATTAAAGGCATTGGTACCCATCGAAGAAAAGCTTTCTTTTAAGCTCTGGTTCATGGCTTCGATCGCTGTAATAATGCCAATGAGTGCCATAATACCAAATGCAATAATGGCTACGGTAATACTTGTACGTAATTTGTTGGCGCGAACCGTGCGCCAAGCAAGTGATAAAGAATCTAAAGAAGTCATTCCTGCCATAATAGTAGCATTATAGCTGTAAAGATAGCACAGATTGAGCAGCCCCTAAACAGAGGACCTCAAAAAAATGAGGAGCGGTAACCTATCAATAAGTATGGTAAAATACTAAAAGTAAAGCCAGCTTAAGAGCGCAGAAGGCCAAATCCCTAAGATTACGATTAAAGCAGCCACAACAATCAATGCCGCTTTAAAACCACCTGAAATAGGCAGTACTTGTGGATCTCCTTCTTTAAAATACATGGCCTGAATCACTCTAAAATAGTAGTATACGCTTACCGCAGCCAAAAGAACGGCTACGATAATTAGCCAAAGCGCCCCTCCAGCTTGTAAGGCACCTGCTAATACATAGTATTTAGCAAAGAACCCAGCCGTTAAAGGAATACCTGATAATGATAAAAGTGAAACAGTTGCTGCAAAAGCAAGTACCGGTTCTTTTTTAGCAAGACCATTAAAACCATCTAAGGTATAGTCGTGTAATTTAATAAGTACCGCAAAAATGCTAATCGTAGCTAAACTATAAGCTGCAGCATATAGCAACATACCTTCTTTTGCAATTTCAGTGTTATTTGCATAGAGTGCAAAAAGCATAAAGCCCGCTTGTGCAATACTTGAATAAGCGAGCATACGTTTAACGCTCTGCTGAAATACAGCAGTGATATTTCCAATTAATAAAGTCGTTACAATAGCAAAATCAACCACAATATGCCATGTAGGCCCTAACACTGTGTACTGATTTTCGAATACGCGTATAAAAGCAAGCATACCAGCAGCTTTTACAATGGTTGACATAAAAGAAGTGAATACACTTGGTGCACCATCATATACATCGGGTGTCCAAAAATGAAATGGAGCTGCCGAAACTTTAAATGACATAGAAGCGAACAACAAAATAACACCTGCAACTAGTAAATACGGCGGTTGTTGAGCAGCAACAATCGCGCCCCTTAATCCACTGTTATGTACCATACCAAAATTACCAGTGGCACCATACATAAGCGCAATACCCATGAGCATAACACCTGTAGAAAAAGAACCCATTAAAAAATACTTGAGCGACGCTTCGTTACTTTTTAAATTTCTTTTATCGGAACCTGTTAAAATATAAAGTGGAATCGATAAAATTTCTACGCCAATAAATAACATCAGTAGTCCATTAAATGAACTTAAAATAGCAACACCACAAAGCACAAAAAAGATAAGTGCAAAATACTCTGCCACATTAACACCCACTTCTGTAATATCAGTTCCACTTAATACTAAATATATAAATGTGGCACCGTATGCAATACAGTTAAAAAACAAACCATAACGCTGCGTTACAATTAAATCATGGGTATTGATATCAAATGAAAACAAATTGTTCATTTCCATTAAATTGGCAGCGAGTAATACAAGCATACCCGCCGTTGCAATATTTTTAATGATTGTTTTATTGGTGGTAAAAATGCCACTAAACATCATCACAACACCCAGTAAAGCCGATACAATAATTGCGTTCATAAGAAATTATTTTATAACGAGTAAAGCGTTAACAGAATCTTTGGTTAAATCAATGAGTGGTTGCGGATATATACCTAGCGCAATAACAGCAACAACAATTACAATAAGCACCCACTTACTGTAAGCGTTGATTTCAGTTGCGTTAGCAGTGATAGCAGATACTTCGCCAAAAAGTACTTTTTGTACCATTTGAAGTGTATAAATAGCACCTAAAATAATGCTTACACCCGCAGCTGCCGCAATCCAAATATTATATTGGAATAGTCCATTAAATAATAAGAATTCACCAATAAATGCATTGGTTAATGGTAGTGCAATATTTGCAAATGCAAGTACCACAAATAAAATAGCCATGGTAGGCGCTTTTGTAGCAAGTCCACCTAGCTCCGATAATTTTCTAGTGCCTAATGTATTTTCGATAGCATTAGCCAGTATCCAAAGTCCTATCACATTAATACCGTGGTTAAACATTTGTACTTGCACGCCCTGCAATCCAAGAGTACCACCTGCAAAAATAGCAGCGGCCATCAGTCCAATGTGTGCAATAGAAGAATAGGCGATTAAACGCTTAATGTCGTCTTGCTGCATCGCAATTAAAGAAGCGTATATCATACCCACAACAGACAAAATAATAATTGGCATTTCAAACTGATTGGCAGCAAATGGGAAGAGTGGTAACACCCAACGTATCACTGCAAATAAGCCCATTTTAACCATCACACCACTTAGTACCATGGTAGTTGCTGTTGGCGCCTGCTCGTAAGCATCTGGCTGCCAAGTATGTAAAGGGAAGATGGGCATTTTGATAGCAAATGCAATAAAAAACAAAAAGAAAGGAAGGGTTTCTTCGCCACTGGTTAAATCGGTGTTGGTAAAAGAAGACCATGCAAAACTATGATCCTTGGTATGTAGGTAAACCAGTAAAATACCAACGAGCATTAATAAAGAACCTATAAAAGTGTAAATGAAAAATTTAAAGGTAACCGCAATTCTTTTTTCGCCACCCCAAATAGAAGATAAAAAGTAAACAGGGATTAAAGCAAGCTCCCAGAAGAAATAAAATAGTAGCGCATCCATAGAAACAAACACACCCATTAAGCCTACTTGCGCAAGCGACATAAGCGCATAAAAACTACCTGGATTACTGTAATTATTATTACGGGTAGCAATTAAAATAAGTGGCATGCTAATAGCCGTTAATAACACGAGCATTTTAGACATACCATCAAGTGCCACGCTAAAGCTTGCACCAATACTAGGCAACCAAGTAGCCTCAAACTGATGCATAGAAGCCGGCATCGCATAAATACCAATTACAGCAGTTAGTAAAGTAATTACCGATGCTACTATAGCCCAGTTACTTGCTGCCTTTTGGTCTTTAATAAAGAAACCTAAAATGCCTGCAACCAGCGGAATAAAAAGTAATAAAACAGGAATCATATCTTTTATTTAACGTAAATAGAACGGTTAAAATAATCTACTAAAATATTTTATGAATAAAACGCATAATGGTATTGTCGTTAAACCAAATAATAATAAAGAGCACGAGTGCCATTACCATCATTAAAATATAACTGCCCACTTGTCCACTTTGCAAGAGTCTAAATTGACGACTACCATACCCTACTAATTTTCCAACACCATTTACAGCGCCATCAATGACTAATTTTTCAACACTATTTTTTAGAACCGATGCAAACCAATAAAGTGGCTTTACAATAACAGTATCATAGAGTTCATCGATATACCATTTGTTTTCTAAAACTTTAGCAATGCCCGTGTTAGGCTCCGCTGTTTCATATTTTTTAAACTTGGTAACCGCATACACAATCACGATTAAAATAATGGTGGTTGCCGTACCCATTAAAATCCATTCGGTAGCATGCTCTATATGATGTGCGTGAGCAATTGCAGTAGAACCCGCAAATACAGGTGCTAAAAAGTGCTCTAGTGCATGTGCGTTGGGTGCAAAAAGTTCTGGAATACCAATAAAGCCAGCTACTACTGCAAAAAATGCAAGTACCATCAGTGGGAATGTCATGGCAATTGGACTTTCATGTAAATGCTCCTGTTGATGCGCCGTACCTCTAAAGTTTCCTAAGAAGGTAAGGCTATAGAGTCTGAACATATAAAATGCAGTGAGTAATGCACCACCCATACCTACATAATAAAATATAGGGTTGGTAGCATAGGCTGCCATTAAAATTTCATCTTTAGAAAAGAATCCTGAAAACGGAGGCACACCCGCAATGGCAATACATCCGAGTAAAAAAGTAAGATGCGTTATAGGTAATTTACTTTTGAGTCCACCCATTTTAGTAATGTCTTGTTCGTGGTGCATGGCATGAATCACAGAACCAGCTCCTAAAAACAAAAGGGCTTTAAAAAACGCATGCGTCATTACGTGAAACACAGCGCCTGTATAAGCGCCAACACCTAAACCTAAAAACATATAACCGAGTTGACTTACGGTTGAGTAAGCCAACACTTTTTTAATATCGTTTTGCTTAAGCGCAATGGTTGCAGCAAAAATAGCAGTAGATAAACCAATAACCGCTACAAGGGTTTGTGTAGCAGGCGCCATGGTATATAAAATATTACTACGCGCAATCATATAAATACCAGCTGTAACCATGGTAGCCGCGTGTATAAGCGCAGACACTGGTGTAGGACCCGCCATCGCATCCGGTAACCAGGTGTACAAAGGAATTTGAGCACTCTTACCCATCGCACCTACAAATAGTAGTGTAGTAATGATGGTAATATCGGTAGCAGATAACTGCGTTACAGCAGCAAAAACAGATGCGTAAGAAACAGTACCTAATTTAACAATGAGCCAAAATACAGCGAGTAAAAAACCGAGATCACCAATACGGTTCATGATAAATGCTTTTTTAGCAGCCGCATTGTAATTGTTATTCTTAAACCAAAATCCAATCAGTAAATAAGAACAAAGACCCACGCCTTCCCAACCAATAAACATCACTACATAGTTGCCACCTAATACAAGTAACAACATCGAAAACACAAACAAATTTAAATAGGCAAAATACCTACCAAAATGCATGGGCTCTTCTTCGTGCATATAGGCAGTTGAGTACAAATGGATCAAAAATCCAATACCCGTAATAATAAGTAAGAAAAGTGATGACAATGGATCCACTAAAAATTCGAAAGGAATAACCAAACTGCCAACATGAATAAAATTAAAAAGTTGCACGGTTGCACCGCCGCCATTTTTAACATCAAAGAATACCAACAAGCTTACTACAAAAGAAGCAAGCATGGCGCCAGATCCAATGATACCAATCATGGATTTAGACAATGACTTTCTCAGAAGTCCGTTAACCAGAAAACCGAGTAACGGAAAAAGGGGCACTAAATAAACAAGCTTACTCATATCCTAGTTAGTTTTTTAATCTATTCAAGAAGTTAATATCTACACTGTGTACATTTCGGTACATCATAACAATGATCGCAAGTCCTACACTTACTTCTGCAGCTGCTACCACCATAATAAAAAATACAAATAACTGCGCCTCAATACCAAGCATGGAGGTTTTGTCACCAGCTAGCGCCATCGTGTTGTGCACTTTAGAAAATGCAACGAGTAGTAAATTCACAGCGTTTAACATGAGCTCGATGCACATGAAAACGATGATGGCATTTCGACGCGTCAAAACCCCAACAATGCCAATGCTAAATAAAGCAAGACAGAGGTAGATATAATATTGAATAGGCATATGCGAATACTTTAATGTTAATTATGCTTTTTTACCAATGACAACTGCACCAACCATGGCGCTTAAAAACAACACACTACTAATTTCAAAAGGCACAACAAAATCGTTAAAGAGTGCCTTTCCTAAATTTTTAATGAGTCCAATTTCGCCAGTACCCATGGTTACAGCTATATTGTTTAATTCATTTGCCTGCTTAACAAGTGATACCAACACCATTAAAAAACAGCCACCCGCAATAACACCGGCTAATTTTAACCAATTGTTTTTTTGCGGCTCGGTAGATGCATTCAGATTCATAAGCATGATCACAAACAAAAAGAGTACCATGATGGCGCCTGCGTAAACAATTAGATTTACAATGGCTAAAAACTGTGCATTTAATAAAATGTAATGACCAGAGATTGCAAAAAATACGGCAATGAGCCAAAGCACACTGTGCACCGGATTTTTACTAACCACCACCATCACTGCACTAAACAGTGCTAGCACGGTTAAAAAATAAAATAAGAATTGTGTAATACTCATGCGTTCGTTATTAATTTCTTTGACCCTTTGCTGCAGCGTAAGCTTCAGGCTCGGTAACAGGATTTGGGATTAATAAATTATCTTTTCCGTAAATGAAACCAGTACGCGTAAAATTAGCAGGTGCAAAAGTTTCACTTAAATAAATAGCGTCTTTAGGACAAGCTTCTTCGCAAAGACCACAAAAAATACAACGCAGCATATTAATTTCATACTTGGCTGCATATTTTTCTTCGCGGTATAAATTTTCTTGACCCACTTCACGCTCTGCAGCTTCCATGGTAATCGCTTCGGCAGGACAAGCCACCGCGCATAGGCCACAAGCCGTGCAACGCTCTCTTCCTTCTTCGTCTCTATTTAAAACGTGAAGGCCTCTAAACACCGGACTAAACTCACGTTTTTGCTCCGGGTAACGGATGGTAGGCTGCTTTTTAAAAATGTGGCTAAATGTAATAGCCATACCTTTTAAAATACTAGGAATGTAAAGGCGCTCCATAAATGTCATGGGCTTTCTGGATACTTCCTGTGCTCTATTGGTTAATGCCTGCATAGCTAAATCAATTAATAATGAATGTTAAACCCCTGCTTTTAATAATATAAGTGCACCTGTAACAAGCATGTTAAATAGTGCAAGTGGAATCATTGTTTTCCAACCCAAATTCATGAGTTGATCATATCTAAAACGTGGAACCGTCCAACGAATCCACATAAATACAAAAATGAAAATGGCAATTTTAGTAAGTAGCGCCGCTACACCAATAATCGCTGCAATGTTTGGAGCTAGTGTGCTTTCATCTAAAAACGGAACGTCAAAACCACCAAAATAAAGTGATGCCATAACTGCACTACTCATGATCATATTGATATATTCCGAAAACAAATAGAACCCGAGTTTCATAGAAGAATACTCCTGGTGGTAACCAAAGTTTAATTCGTTTTCTGCTTCTGGTAAATCAAATGGCGTTCTATTACACTCTGCCAGTGCACAAACAAAAAAGATAATAAAACCAAGTGGCTGGTATACAATATTCCAGTAGCTACCTGCAGCCATTTGACCATCCACAATTGTTTTTAAACTAAGTGATCCTGAAAGCATTAACACAGCAATAAGTGATAAACCCATCGCAAGTTCATAACTAATGGCTTGTGATGCACCACGAAGTGCAGCCATCAATGAAAACTTATTGTTAGATGCCCATCCACCAATCATCATACCATACACACCCATACTCACTACACCAAAAATGTATAAGATACCAATATTGATATCTGCAATTTGTAAATCTATTTTACGATCAAAGATTTCGATATGGCTGCTCCAAGGAATTACAGAACAAGTCATGAGTGCCGCTGTCATGGCAAGGCCTGGGCCTAACACAAACAACGCTTTATTAGAACTCGTAGGAATAATTTCTTCCTTCATGATGAGCTTTAATCCATCGGCAAAAGGTTGGAGTAGTCCAAAAGGTCCGGCCCTATTAGGTCCTGGACGATCTTGTAATACAGCCGCCACTTTTCTTTCTGCAAAAGTGGTATATAATGCAATACCTAAACTTGCAAACACAATGATTGCAATCAGTATTAATTTTTCGATGATTAAAAGCCAATCTACAGCAAGTAGTGTCATGTCTTGATCTAATTTATAAAGATGAATCTTTGTTTACTTCACTCACACTATGAATATCCATTAATAAATGCGGCGCACGTCCAGCATTTACGGCAGCAAAAGTTTCGGTAGGCTTGTTCATGCCCACAGAACCTTGGTAGTGTCCTTGTGCAATAACAGAATGTCTATCAATTTCACGAGGTCCTTCAATAACCCAGTCCGATGTATTTTTTGTTTCGAAGCGACAAGTATTACAAATCCAATCTTCTACTTCACCCCATTTGTCTTTACGAGCCGTTACGCGGTAAACTTCATCGCCTCTGTTCCAAAGTGTTACTTTACCAGAGCAGGTAGGGCAATCGCGGTGTGCATCCATTGGTTTTAAAAACCAAACACGATTTTTAAAACGGAATGTTTTATCTGTTAACGCACCTACTGGACAAACGTCAATAACGTTACCAATAAATTCGTTGTCTAAACTTTTTTCGATAAAGGTTGCAATTTGTGCATGGTCACCTCTATCAAGTACACCATGAGAACGCTCCTTAGAAAGTTGGTCTGCAGTGTATACACAACGGTAGCATAAAATACAACGCGTCATGTGTAATTGTATGTACGGACCTAGATCATGCTTTTTAAAAGTACGACGCTCAAATTCGTAACGCGTTCCTTCTTTACCATGGTCGTAACTTAAATCTTGTAAATGACACTCACCTGCCTGATCACAAATAGGACAATCAAGTGGATGGTTGAGTAATAAAAACTCAACAACACCAGCACGCGCATCAATTACTTTTTCGCTGGTAATATTTTTTACTTCCATACCATCCATAACAGTGGTACGGCAAGAAGCAATCAGCTTAGGCATTGGGCGTGGGTCTTTTTCGGACCCCTTGCTTACTTCTACTAAACAGGTACGACACTTACCACCACTACCTTCTAACTTGCTATAATAACACATAGCTGGTGGCGTAACGTCGCCTCCAATTTGTCTAGCAGCATTTAAAATTGTAGTACCGGCTGGCACTTCAATGGTAATGTTATCGATGGTTACTTTAAAAAGTTGTTGTTCGGACATACGTTACTTTATTAAGCGGTTACTGGCACATGAATTGGATCTGCATAATGCGCTAAACCATAATTTTTTTCTTGTGCTTCGAGCGGATTGTTTACATGCCACTCAAATTCATCTCTAAAATGTCTAATAGCAGCTGCTACCGGCCATGCAGCAGCGTCTCCTAATGGACAAATGGTATTGCCTTCAATTTTTCTTTGAATATCCCAAAGCAGGTCAATGTCAGAAATCTTGCCTTTACCATATTCGATATTGTGTAATATTTTTTCCATCCAGCCTGTTCCCTCACGACATGGTGAACACTGACCACAACTTTCATGTCTGTAAAAACGAGCTAATGATAAAGTGTTGCGTACAATACACTGGTCTTCGTCGAGTACAATAAAGCCACCAGAACCCATCATAGAGCCTGAAGCAAAACCACCATCACTTAAACTTTCGTAGTTCATGTAACGTGTTTCGCCCTTTGCTGTTTTTAATAATAAGTTAGCTGGTAAAATAGGTACCGATGATCCACCTGGAATACAAGCTTTTAATTTTTTGCCATTGGCAATACCACCACAATATTCGTCGGAATAAATAAATTCTTCTACCGAAATAGTCATGTCAATTTCATACACACCTGGCTTATTAATATTACCACATGCAGAGATTAATTTTGTACCCGTAGATTTTCCAACGCCAATTTTAGCATACTCCTCGCCACCCATATTAATGATTGGTACAACAGCTGCTAAAGTTTCTACGTTGTTTACCACGGTTGGTCTTTGCCATACACCCTGAATAGCTGGGAATGGCGGCTTAATGCGTGGGTTACCACGCTTACCTTCTAATGATTCAATTAAGGCTGTTTCTTCACCACAGATATACGCACCGGCGCCACGCTGTACATGAATTTCACAATCAAAGCCAGTACCCAAAATATTTTTTCCTAAAAAGCCATTTGCTTTTGCTTCATTAATGGCATCTTCTAAAATATCTACAATCCAAGCATACTCACCACGGATATAAATATAAGTATCGTTACTACCAAGTGCAAAGCTTGATACAATCAAACCTTCAATTAGTAAATGCGGAATAAATTCCATGAGATAGCGGTCTTTAAAAGTACCTGGCTCACTCTCATCGGCATTACATACTAAGTGACGAGGCACACCTTCTGGCTTTGCAATAAAACTCCATTTCATACCGGCAGGGAAACCCGCTCCACCTCTACCACGCAAGCCACTTTTTTTAACCTCTTCCACAATGCTTTCGGGATTCATTTGCTTGAGTGCTTTTTCTACGCTTTGGTAACCACCTTCGCGTCTATACACGTCAAAACCTCTGATACCCTCAACATGTGCTTTTGCTAATAATAATTTTACACTCATATATTTCTAGTTGAGTACGCCTGCAGTTTTTTTGCATTCGTCAATGATAGCGTCTACTTTTTCTTTGGTTAAATGTTCACGGTAATGTTTGCCAAGTTGCATCATAGGTGCATAACCACAAGCACCTAAACACTCTACTGTTTTTAAAGTAAATAAACCATCGGCAGTTGTTTCACCTGGTTTAATACCTAATGTTTTTTCGATGTAAGCGATTATATCATCACTACCACGTAACATGCACGGACCGGTTTGACAAACCTCAAACATATATTTACCAACTGGCTTGGTATTATACATACTATAAAACGTAGCCACTTCATATACTTCGATAGGCGTTATGCTTAATAGCTCCGCAACATAATCCATGGTTTCGGTACTTAACCAGCCACCAAAACTATCTTGTGCTAAATGCAAAACAGGCAAGAGGGCACTCTTTTGTTTTCCTTCCGGATAACGTGCTACAAGCCTGTTAACCTCTGCTAATTGTGCTTCAGAAAATTTTACCATTGTTACTATATTTTATGCGTCTAACTCGCCCGCAATTAAATTAAGACTACTCATTGTTACAATCGCATCACTTAACATACCTCCTGTAATTAACTCAGGGTATGCTTGATAATAAATAAAACATGGTCTTCTAAAATGTAAACGGAATGGTGTTCTGCCACCATCACTCACCAAATAAAAACCAAGCTCACCATTACCACCTTCAACAGCGTTGTAAATTTCACCTTTAGGCATATCTACTTCACCCATCACAATTTTAAAGTGCCAAATCAAAGACTCCATTTTTGTATAGACATCTTCTTTTTTAGGCAGGTAATATTCTGGAACATCGGCGTGGAAAATATCCGCGTCGGTGCCTTTAAATTCTTGAACTTTTTTATACGCCTGCTCAATAATGCTCAAGCTCTGCCACATTTCTTGATTACGCACCAAAAAGCGGTCGTAATTATCACCTGTTTTACCAACTGGAATGGTAAAATCAAAATCTTGATAACTGCTGTACGGTTGGTGTACACGCACATCGTAGTCTACACCCGCAGCGCGTAAGTTAGGACCTGTAAATCCATAGTTTAATGCACGCTCTGCACTAATGGCGCCACCACCAATGGTACGCTCCATAAAAATTCGGTTGCGTGCAAAAAGGTTTTCAAACTCTTTTAAAACTTTTGGATATTCTTTTAAGAATTTTTCGAGTTTTTCAAACGCTGTATTTGTGAAATTCCTTTCAAAACCGCCAATACGCCCAATATTAGTAGTAAGGCGGGACCCACATACTTCTTCATATATTTCATAGATTAATTCACGGTATTGCATCACATACAAAAAGCCAGTATAGGCTCCTGTATCCACGCCCACAATAGAATTACAAATTAAGTGATCCGATATACGCGCAAGCTCCATAATAATCACGCGTAAATAGTCGACACGCTTTGGTGTCTCAACTCCTAAAAACTTTTCGCAGGTTAAATGCCATCCCATGTTATTGATAGGGCTACTGCAATAATTTAAACGGTCGGTAATCGGTGTAATTTGATACAACGGTCGGCGCTCAGCTAATTTTTCAAAAGCGCGGTGAATGTATCCTACGGTTTGCTCTGTCGACACAATGCGCTCCCCGTCAAGCTCCATAATATTTTGGAATACACCGTGCGTGGCAGGGTGCGTAGGGCCTACGTTTAAGGTAGTCGTTTGTTTTTCTATAGAGCCTTCAGGCAGTGTGATATGATGTTGTTGATGCGCTAACATGTCTTTTAATTTTTTGTGATTATCCTCTTCCAAACATTTCGTCGTCTTTGTCAATTCTTGTTTGATCTTCTAAAGGATATTCTTTTCTGAGTGGGAAATAATCCATCTCATCTACATTTAAAATTCTTTTTAAGTTAGGGTGGCCAACAAAATTAACCCCGTAGAAATCGTAGGTTTCGCGCTCCATCCAATTGGCACTTGAAAATAAATTGCAGGCCGTAAAAACATCTGGCGCTGCAACAGGAACAAATATTTTAAAACGCAGTCGCACATTTTCTGAAAGGTTATGCAAGTGATACACCACAGAAATTTCGCGACCGGCATCATCTGGAAAATTTACACCACAGATGTCTGTTAAAAATTGAAATTGTAAACTAGGTTCGTCAAACAAAAACTGCAACACTTTTAAATTATTAGCAGCCGTTGCTTCAAAACTTAATAAGCCATACGATTCTTCAAAATTAGAAACAAGGTCTCCAAATTTTTCTTGCAGCTTTTCTTGAATGTATTGATTGGTAAGTGCCATGCTTGATTATTGAATACCGTAAGAGTTTAATAATGCTTTGTACTGCTCAGAATGTCTACGACGAATACTTTCTTCACCCACTAAATCCTGAATTTTCATAAAGCCATCTAAAATAGCTTCTGGTCTTGGCGGACAGCCAGGTACGTATACGTCTACCGGAATAACTTGGTCAATACCTTGTAACACGCTATAGGTGTCAAATATGCCACCACTTGAAGCACAAGCTCCAATGGCAATTACCCAACGAGGCTCGGCCATTTGTAGGTATACCTGACGAAGAACCGGACCCATTTTTTTAGCAATGGTTCCCATGACCATTAAGAGGTCACATTGGCGTGGTGAAAATCCTACACGCTCCGAACCAAAACGAGAAAGGTCGTAATGCGAGCCCATGGTAGCCATAAACTCAATACCACAACATGAAGTGGCAAATGGTAAAGGCCATATCGAATTTTTACGTGCAAGACCCACTACACTACTAAGCTGTGTGGTAAAAAAACCTTCACCTGTAAATCCTGGAGGCGCTTCTACAGCACCCACTGCATCGGCAGAGGAAGCTAAAATAGGTGAGGTATTAAATCGTACTGGACGTGCCATAGTTTTTATATTAAAATTAATCTTCCCAAGTAAGTGCACCCTTTTTGATAATGTAAATAAAGCCAACTAAGAAAAAGCCTACAAACATAAGCACAGCGCTATATCCAGCCCATCCTAGTTCTCTAAAATTTACTGCATATGGATAAAAGAAAATGACTTCTACATCAAACAAAACAAACAAAATAGCGACCAAAAAATACTTGATGGCCATGGGTTGTCTTGCATCACCATGTGTTTCAATACCACTCGCAAAGTTTTCTAATTTGTCAGAAGTTTTACGCTTAGGTCCTACCCATTGAGACACACCAATCATGGTGGCCACAAAGCCAGCAGCAAAAATTAATTGAATACCAATGGGAAGGTAGTTAGAGGCGAGATTGGTTGCAGATGCATCCATCAAAAAGGTACTCCAAGTCATATACTTGTTTTAGTCGCCGCAAAAATACACCACAGTAGGGATATAAACGAAAAACTCCCCAATTTGGGGAGTCTTTTTTAGCATTATTTTAGAAAAAAAGGGGATTAGCCTTTTTTAACTGGTGCAGCTGCTGGTTTACCCTGTGGTTTAGAGTAATAATCAATGTTTTTTTGGATCGCACCACGCTGTTCAGAAGCAAACTTGTTGTTTTCATCTGCAGCGTCTGGGTATAGTGCAATCATTTGATCCGTTATGTTTAACGCTTTTTGGCAAGTTTCTAAAAACTGATCAACAACCGCTGTACGAGTACCATCAGACTTTACTTTGAAATCTGGGTTCTTTTTAAGGTTATTGAAGGCGCCAACGTAATAAACAAGCTTGAAGTAGGCATTTACAAAGATTTCTTTCTTGTATTTGTCGACACCAATTTTTGTGTACACCGCGTCTAATTCATCGAGTAAGGTTACAATTTTAGCAGTATCGGTGGTGCTTTTCATGGCAGCACGCTTAAAGAAACTATACGGTTGTGGCTTGTCTGGGAAAGCAGCCATATAGGCTCTTGCATAATCCAAGGTTTCTACAAATGCACCTGCATTAAATGCAGTTGATGATAATTTGTAGTGATCCGCTTCTGTTAATTCGCCCTTCATTTCTAATTGACGCTTCATCCATTTTAACTGCTCGCTATACACTTTTGCACGGCCAAAAATTTCGGCAGCAGTATTCATGTATGCAATTTTATTTTGCTTAACCGTATCGAGTGAAATTGCTTTTTCGATGTAAGCCGAAGCCTGCGCTTCGCTACCCGGAAACTTGGTTAAAACTTTTACGCCAAGTTCATAGTCGGCAGGCTGAATGTCAATAGCAGCGGCCTTATCAAGGAATCCTTGGATATATGTTTTTGCTTGAACAGAGTCGCCTAAACGGTCGTAGTTATATGCATACACAACTGCAATACGTGGTACTTGTGCCATACCAAGTCCGGCTTCTAATTCTTTTAGTTTTGCTAAAGACTCTGCATATTTACCAGCTCTAAATAAATAGTCGGCAAATAAAATTTCGTTGCGTGGATCTTTGTCTGCAGTGCTCACAAACTTGTCTAAATAATCTTTAGCCTTGTTTACATCTTTATCAGAGTAGTAACGGTAAAGTGCATAATACACTGGCGGAAAACTAGGGTCTGCAGCAATGGCTTTATTGAAAAATTCTTCAAATAATTCTTTGTTGTTTTGCGACTGATAAATTTTACCAATTCTATAATTAGCACGTGCATTTTTTGGATCACGAGACGCCGCTTCTGTAAACGCTTTTACAGCCTCACCGCCGTTTTCACCACCCATTCTTAAGTAGTTGATACCAATGTTTACAAAAACATCGGCAGGAGCTAGTTCCTGTTCTGCAGCAAGCTTTAGCTTTTCGATGGCATACACATGATCACCTTGGTTAGCACCTACGCTTGCGTTGGCACGACCAATAGCATTTAATACCGCACTATTTACACGGCCCTTAAACTTTCCTTTGGTTTCTGTGGCAGTAGTAATAGCCTGCTCAAACTTTTGTTTGATGCTATTGATATCACCACCTTGCAAAAGCTCTATGTGTGCTAAACCTACTACAAGCATTGGATCATTAGGAATGTCTTGGATACCTTTTTGGTATACTGCTTTTGCACTATTTACATCTTCTGGTTTTGGTGTTTCACCTACTTCAGAAACAATGAGTGCTTGACCATACCAATAAACCACTTGAGGGTCTTTTGAATTGGCGTCATACGCAGCTTTTAAAGACGTACGTGCACTCTTGTATTTTTCATAATCGAGATGTCTAATTCCTTCCGAAACTTGAGCCATCAAACACTGAACAGCTAAAACTGCTGTTACCATCAAAGAAACAATCTTCTTCATTTGTCGGTTTTTATAGTTGTTTTTAATCTGCATTTTTTATAGTTCCAGTGCGTCTAGTAAATCCCATTTTTGCTGGGACCAAACCGCCGCGCCTAAAAATCAATTGTCCTCTTTCTAAACTCATAAAATTCATAAATCCAGTACCAAGCCCCGTTGCGTTTTCTTTTAAAATATAATACACCGGGCGAGAAAGTGCGTATTGACCTCTCGAAATTGTAGCCTGCGAAGGTCTAGCATACAAACCTTTTTCTTCGCATTTGGTACATTCCACAAGGCCTAAATTTACTTTTTTAAGGTATTCAAGTTGCGTTGCATTGTAAGAATCGCCAATCCAGCTAAGACCTACAAAGCCAATAGCATCGGCCCTTTCGGCTACTTTGACTAAAACATCTTCGCTATTTTTTGCGGCTACAACATTGGATCCAAATGGAGCCCCATGTAAAATAGTATCGCGCAAATACCTAACAGTGCTAGTTGCAGAATTTCCATCCATAACAACCGTGGTAGCTGTTTGGCCACTTAAAATTTTACGCAACTTTTCAAAAGTAAATACACTGTCCTTTCCTGCCTTGTTTATAATGATGGCAACCGCATCATATGCGATTTCACCATATTGAACGGGGTAAGACAATTGATTTTCAAAGAACGTATCCTCCTGTTTATTGAGCCCTCTAGCTACAATCACCATTCGGGTGCTATCTTGTTGTAAGTCTCTAAAACAATCCGCTTCCGACTTGTAAGAAACTTCAATTTTTGTATTCGGAAAAGACGAGTGGTGCACTTTTATTTGCTCCTCCATCACCGGCTTAAAACTCTCATCTACGCTGATATGAATAGTACCCGCTGTAGGAGAATCTTCCGAAGTTATTTTTGTGTTTTTATTGTTGCAAGCCAGTGTAAAAAAAACAATGATTACAACCGCCCAACTAAGCCACTTCCTTTTCATACGCACCTTTTTAAGTTTAGTAGTTTGGATAGATACCTCTATACAACCTAAACCCACCATACAACAAACAAATGCTGCCAAACATATACCTAAATAATGGGTCTACATCTATGAGTTGGACAATGCCAAGTTTTGCTCCAAAAAACATCACTACAGCCATGCCTAAAATTAACAATGACATCGAAAAATCATAGATTCTCCGCATCAAAATATAACTTTTCTCTTGTCTAGACCTAAAATCGTTATCCATTTAACAATAAGTTTTTAATGGGAAGAGCAATTTACTTAATTATTTTATTTAGCTCCCCTATTTTAGGTGGCTATTTTGAATAAATAGGCTGATTCATAATCAGATAGGGTAAGATTTAGTATGATCCATTCACTATTTGAAGACCAATTTACAAGATTGAGTATCTTTGGAGCCTTAACCAACCCATTTTATGAGCAAACCTTCCCTACCCCAAGGTACCCGAGATTTTAGTGCTGCAGTTGTTCATAAACGGAATTATATCCTCCAAACCATCCAAAAAGTGTTCGAACTCTATGGTTTTCAACCACTTGAGACACCAGCCATGGAAAATTTGGAGACTTTAATGGGTAAATATGGAGAAGAGGGCGACAAACTTATTTTTAAGATTTTAAATAATGGGCTGGACAACCCGGCAAAACATGAAGCCGCAACAGCTGCTTTTGATAAAGTATTGGCCGGAAAAAGCACTAAAGACCTCACCGAAAGAGCGCTTCGTTACGATTTAACCATACCCTTTGCACGTTATGTGGCCATGAACCACGCACAGTTAACCATGCCATTTAAGCGTTATCAAATGCAACCGGTTTGGAGAGCCGATCGTCCACAAAAAGGAAGGTACCGTGAGTTTTACCAGTGCGACGCAGACGTAGTTGGAAGCAGTAGTTTATTAAATGAATTGGAACTCACACATATTTATGCAACGGTATTTGAAAAATTAAAACTACCGGTAGAAATTAGAATCAATAGTCGAAAAATTTTGGCCGCATTAGCTACAGTTTGTGGCGGCGCCGATAAAATGATTGACATTACGGTGGCTATTGATAAGTTAGATAAAATTGGTATTGAAAAAGTAAAAGAAGAATTAAGTGAACGCGGTCTTGAAACAAATCAAGTTGCGATTATTGAAAAATATTTACAAATAAATGGTTCTAACACCGAAAAAATAAATCAATTAACGGCGCTTATTGGCGAAATAACTGAAGGGCAAGAAGGGCTCCAAGAAATCAATACTTTACTTGAACATTTTAGCGCATTTCCAAATGTAAATTTAGTAGCAGATTTTACATTAGCGCGTGGCCTTAATTATTACACCGGCATTATTTTTGAAGTAAAAGCGTTGGGTGTGAGCATGGGTAGTATTGGAGGTGGCGGACGCTATAACGATTTGACAGGACTCTTTGGTGTCAAGGATATCCCAGGTGTAGGCATTAGTTTTGGCGTAGACCGTATTTATGATGTACTAGAAGAATTAAACGCCTTTCCGGATACCATACAAAACAGTACCAAGGTGTTGTTTTTTAATACCGGCGCCGCCGAAAGCGCAAGCGCTTTTTTACTATTACAAGAACTTAGAAGCAGAGGTGTTGCTGCCGAAATTTTTCATGAACAAGCAAAATTTGACAAGCAGTTTAAATACGCCGAAAAAAAGAATATTGGCTACGTTGTCATAATTGGCGAAGCAGAAATTGCAGCAGGAACCTGTGTTGTTAAAAATCTAACAACAGGTACGCAAGAAACAATTAGTAGAGATGCCCTACTAACGCATTTATTTTAAGTGTTCGTTAAGAAAATAATTGCGCCAATTAACGCGTGAGGTAGTAAATTTTTTCATCTACAAAAGACACTGCTTCAACTTTTACTGCTTCAAGTACCATGCCACTTACACTAATAGAAAGTCCAATCACTTTTTTATTGCTATCTCTCTTGAATATAACGGGTGCTTGATACTCAGCAATAAAATATTGGTCTTCACCTGTTTTTTGAAGCACACCTGATCCCATCGCAGAAGCAGCAATCAGAGTGCCATTGTCTGCATTGATAACTACCTCCTGAACCGGACTGCCTTCTGCAAATTTAAACTTGCCAGTAAACTGTGTTAAAGTTGTGTCCTGGGCCTGAATGGTTATAAAAACACCAAGTAATAATGTGCTTAATAAAAGGATCTTTTTCATAGGTAATGGTTAAAGTTATAGTCAAATATAACCATCTAGCCTTTAAATTGTTGAGCCTCCCCCTGTTAAATTTAAGTTTTTAGGCCTTTAAAGGTATCTTTGCAGTTATGAACAGGGATTTACCAAATATTAGGCATTTGAGCCTAGGAGAGCTTACGGAGTATTTTGAGGGGCTGGGCGAGAAAAAATTTAGAATTCAACAGGTACACGAGTGGCTTTGGCAAAAGCATGCGCATTCTTTTGATGACATGACCAACCTGAGCAAAGAGCTACGTGCCAAATTAAACGAGACATTTATTTTACCCGCATTAACCATCGATAAAACACAGGTTAGCGAAGACGGTACCGTAAAATCAAGGTTTAAAACATTTGACAAGCATTTTATAGAAGGCGTTTTAATTCCGACCGAAGAAAGAAAAACAGCCTGTGTATCTTCTCAAATAGGTTGCAGTTTAAGTTGCAAATTTTGCGCTACCGGAACTATGGACCGCAAAAGAAATTTAACCTACGACGAAATTTATGATCAGGTTGTGTTACTCAATAAAGAGAGCGAAAGAATTTTTGAAAAGAAATTAAGCAATATTGTTTTTATGGGTATGGGTGAACCCCTGCTCAACTACGACAACGTGCTAAAAGCCATAGAACGCATTTCTGCGGAGGATGGCCTCTTTATGAGCCCGCGCAGAATTACCGTTTCTACGGCAGGTGTTTCTAAACAAATTAGAAAATTAGGTGACGATAAAGTGCGTTTTAAACTAGCTCTATCATTACACGCTGCCAACGATAAAAAAAGAAATGAAATCATGCCTATCAACGAAACCAATAACATCAAGGTTTTGGTGGATGCCATGAATTATTTTTATAAGCAAACCGGCAACGAAATCACGTTCGAATACATTTTATTTAAGAATTTTAATGATTCTCAAAAAGATGCAGAAGAACTGGTAAAATTATTCCGTCAAGTGCCCGCAGACCTTGTAAACATTATCGAATACAACCCTATCGATACGTTTAACATGACCAAGCCAGACGAACAAGGCATCGAAGATTTTATGAATTATCTAGAAGCCAACCGCGTCAACGCCCGCCTCAGAAGAAGCAGGGGTAAAGACATCGACGCGGCTTGTGGTCAACTAGCCAATAAGGGTAAATAATTACCAAACATCCTGTTGAAAAACAGCAAAACAATTGTATGCAAAAAAGAACCGACAACTTCAGCAAGTTTGCGAACCAAAAAAAGGGTAGCGCAGTAAAAGAAGCCTTCCGACAAGAGAAGAAAAAAATCAAACAAGAAGCGAGAGCCGCTGGCGAAGAAATGCGCCAACGTAAAAAAGATAAAATGCGAGGGCTTGTTACAGAGCCACTCAAAAAATCAACAAAGCCAGGTGCACGCAAAACTGCCCCAACTAGTAGAGATGATCGTGCACCAAGGGCAACTGCTCCAAGATCAACTGAGGCAAACACTACCGCATCAGTTAGACCTACTGGATCTGCAAGACCCATTACCCCAGCTAAATCATCACGTGGCAAAGAGTTTCAAGCAACACCAGTAGCAGGTATGCCCGCTCCTATTGCGCTAAAAACTGCAGAGCAAATGCCGCTCAATAAATTTATTGCGCATGCGGGTGTGTGTGGACGTAGAGAAGCAGCCGAACTTGTAAAGGGTGGTAAAGTAGTTGTGAATGGCGATAAAATATTTGAACCTGGTTTTAAAGTAGCACAAACAGATAAGGTAATTGTAAAAGGCAAGCAGGTATACTTACAAAAAAATGCCGTTTATATTTTACTCAATAAACCAAAGGATTACATCACTACTGCAAACGATCCAGAAGGGCGTAAAACAGTACTTGATATCATTAAAGGTGCTACACCAGAAAGAGTATATCCAGTGGGCCGTTTGGACCGAAACACAACGGGCGTTTTGTTATTAACCAACGACGGTGAACTCGCACAAAAATTAACGCATCCTTCTTTTGAAATTAAAAAAATATACGAGGTTACACTTGATAGACCTGTTGCTAAAAAAGACTTAGAAGCAGTATTAGCAGGTGTTACACTAGAAGATGGGTTTGTGGCAGCCGACGCATGTGGCTATGCCAACGCGAAAGATAAAAATGTAGTTGGTATTGAAATTCATAGTGGTCGTAACAGAATTGTACGCCGCATATTTGAACATTTAGGCTACGACGTTAGAGGTCTTGACCGTGTTATGTTTGCCAACCTTACCAAAAAAAATGTAGACCGCGGCAAGTACCGTTTCTTACAAGAAAAAGAAGTGCGCTTACTTAAGTTTATGAACAAATCGTTTGTTCGTAAATCAAAAGAAGAAGCCTAATTTTTACCTTATTTTATTTTAGAAAAACTTTTCGATGCGCTTATCTGTAATATTTGAAAACGACGCATTTATTGTAATAGACAAACCTTCTGGATTATTAAGTATTCCGGACAGGTTTGGTATTGATATTTCTGTAAAAGAAATACTCAGACAACAATTTGGTGAAATTTTTACCGTGCACCGCCTCGACAAAGACACCAGTGGCGTTATTGTATTTGCAAAAACCGAAGAAGCGCACCAAGCACTGTCTGTTTTATTTGAAGGAAGGGATGTAGAAAAACATTATGTGGGACTTGTATTAGGTAACCCCGTAAATGATGAAGGCAGTGTAGATGCATCGATTATGGAGCATCCGGGCAAAAATGGAAAAATGGTTACGCACGTAAAAGGCAAACCCGCTTTAACGGATTACAAAGTAGTGGAAAGATTTAAAAAGTATGCATGGCTTTCCCTACAAATTCATACGGGTAAAACGCATCAGATTCGGGTACACATGCAGCATATTGGAAGCCCCATTGCTTGTGATCCTTTATATGGCAACAACGAACCTATTTTATTGTCTTCGTTAAAAAAGAAATTCAAACTCTCGAAAGCCGAAGATGAAGAAAGGCCCATACTTTCTAGATTAGCACTGCACGCACATACCTTAACCTTTACTTTAGGAACCGAAACATTCAATTTTGAAGCGCCGATCCCTAAAGATTTACGTGCACTACTGCAGCAGCTTCGTAAATGGGACGCTTAGTATTATTCGGGTTTTTTAATGGTGCGCGCCTTGCGTAACACCGATTTGCCAAATTTATTTTTTACCGCATCAATGGCTTCGTAGAGCGCATGTTGCTCTGTTTTATTATCAAACAAATTGGTTTGTGCCCCGGTGTCTGTGAGTCCTGACAAACGCACGCCCAGTAATCTTACAAGTGTGCCGGGCACATAGAGTTTCGTAAACAAATCGGTGGCTGCTTTTATAATATCACTATCTGCAATAGTTGCTGGAATCGTAATTTGTCTGGTACTCGTTTCAAAATTTGCATTTCTAAATTTGATAGCTACACAAGTGGTAAATTTTTTTTCTTGCCTGAGTTCGTAGGCTACACGCTCGGCCTGTCCTACTAGTTGCGCCAATAAAATATTTATATCTGCAGTATTTTCTTCAAAAGTATTTTCGGCAGAAATAGATTTTGATTCGCGGTGTGGCGATACCACCGAATCGCTTAAACCATTTGCTTGACGCACCAGTTGCGAACCCCATTTACCAAGTGCTTTTTCCAATAACCCAGCATCATACTTTAAAATATCGCCAATGGTATAAATGCCAAGCCCTAAAAGGGTTTGATGCGATTTTTTTCCTACGCCGCCTAATTTTTCGACGGGCAGTGGCGCTAAAAATTCTTTTTCTTTTCCAGGCGTTACAAATAAATAACCATTGGGCTTTGCTTCATCGGTGGCAATTTTTGCAACCAACTTATTGGTCGCAAGTCCAAACGAAATAGGAAGCCCCGTTTCATCCATAATGGTTTGTCGAAGCTTGATGGTCCATTCGAGTGGATTAAAAAAAGTATCCATGCCTGTTAGGTCAATATAAAATTCATCGATAGACGCTTTCTCATATAGTGGTGCATTTGATGCAATGATATTTGTAACCCAGGCAGAGTATTTTGCATACTGCCCGTACGAACTTTTTACAATAATAGCGTGCGGACATAATTCCATGGCTTTTCGCATTGGCATGGCACTGCGTACGCCAAATTTTCTTGCTTCATAACTGCAGGTGGTAACAACACCTCTATCCCTACTACCTCCCACTACAACGGCTTTACCAAGCAGTGATGGATCTAGTAGCATTTCTACACTTACAAAAAAAGAATCTAAATCAAAATGGGCAATATAACGTTGAGGCGTTTGCATGGTAATTAAGACCTATACACATCGAGTAATCCGTCGGGTAAAATCACGTACACTTTTTTGGCATCATGATCGATGGAATCTAAACTTTCGGCGTGGAGCGGAATAAGCGCTTCATTACCTTCCAACGAAATTTTTAACAACACTTGGTGCGGCTGTTCAATCACTTCTTCGATAGGGCCTAGGTTTTCATCTTCATCCGTAATAACCTCGTAACCAAGTAGTGCTATTGGTGCCGACTTACCTGCTAATTTTCTAAAATCATTTTCTAATAACCATGCCTGACGAGACACAAAACGGGCCGCTGCTTCTTTGGTGTTCACCCCTTCAAACTGTACGTACATTTCTGCTTCATCTTTGGCTTTAGAGCCGCTAATAAAGTATGGGAGGTAAGAACCTTTTTGTTCTTCTACAAAAAGCACTTCCACGTCTTTGAGGTTTGTTTTTTTACCAAGCCCGTGCGTTAAAATAAGTTCTCCTTTCACACCAAACGTGGCCACTAGTTTTCCAATGTGTACGTATTCACTCATGGCTGCAAATTATTTATTAATTGGGATATTACAGAAATAAAAACGCCCACAACATTCGTTGCGGGCGTTTACTATTAGGTTGTAATAGAATTATGCTTCTGGAGCTGCTTCTGGAGCATCTGTTGCAGGTGTTTCCACTTCTGCAGCTGGCGCTTCTGGTTCTGCAACCGGAGCTTCTTCTACTTTTACTTCTTCTACTTTTTTAACAACAGGAACGTATACTTTTTTAGCACGTACTTCTGATTTGTGTGCTTCGCTTCTGCGGTTAACATTTGCTTCATGCTCATTGTGCCAAGCTTCAAACTTAGTCATTGCTGTTGCTTCATCAAATAAACCAAGCTTTACACCACGTAACAAGTGCTTTAAATAAAGTACACCCTTAAAAGAAAGGATACGACGTACTGTATCTGTTGGTTGAGCTCCTTTGTTTAACCAATCTAAAGATTTTTCACGATCTAGGTTGATAGTTGCTGGAACTGTTAATGGATTGTAAGTACCAATTTTTTGGATAAACTTACCGTCTCTTGGTGCACGACCATCGGCTACTACGATGAAGTAGAACGGTCTTTTTTTACTACCGTGTCTTTGTAGTCTCATTTTTACTGCCATGTTAAATAGAAATTTATAGGCGTTAAGAAATATTGTTAAGGGTTGCAAATATAGGCATTTTGCGTGATTTTGGCGCCAAAAAACCTAAAAATGACCTAAAATTCGGTTAAAACTACCTTTTCATGCCCGGGAAACGACCGCCCATTGGCATATTATTCATCATTTTCATCATTTGTTTCATCTGATCAAACTGCTTCATAAAGGCGTTCACTTCGGCGAGTTCTTTACCAGAACCTTTGGCGATACGCTGCTTTCTGCTCGGGGTTAGGGAATCGGGGTTGGCGCGTTCAAAAGGAGTCATGGAATTAATCATGGCCTCGATGCCCACAAATGCACTGTCATTAATATCAACATCTTTCACGGCTTTACCAACGCCAGGTATCATGCCCATCAAATCTTTGATGTTACCCATTTTTTTAATTTGCTGCAACTGCGTTAGAAAATCCTGAAAATCAAATTGATTTTTTTTGATTTTCTTTTCTAATTTTTTCGCTTCTACTTCATCAAATTGTGCCTGCGCTTTTTCAACAAGTGATGTGATATCACCCATGCCTAAAATACGCTGCGCCATACGGTCGGGATAAAAAATATCGAGCGTATCTAATTTTTCACCACTACTTACAAACTTAATTGGTTTGTTAACCGTGTATTTAATGGTGAGTGCCGCACCACCTCTTGTATCACCATCTAATTTAGTAAGTACAACACCGGTAAAGTCAAGTCGGTCGTTAAATGCTTTTGCTGTATTAACGGCGTCTTGTCCGGTCATGGAATCTACCACAAATAAAATTTCGGTAGGATTCACGGCGGCCTTGATGGCAGCCACTTCCAGCATCATGGCTTCATCCACTGCAAGGCGGCCTGCAGTATCAATTACCACTACATTTTTATTGTTTGCTTTAGCGTGTGCAATGGCTGCTTTTGCAATCGCAACAGGGTCTGTATTACCTACTTCAGAATATACTTCTACACCCACTTGTGCTGCAAGCACACCAAGTTGATCAATGGCCGCAGGACGGTAAACGTCTGCTGCAACAAGTAGCGGTGATTTACCTAATTTATTTTTTAAATGATTCGCAAGCTTTCCAGTAAAAGTTGTTTTACCACTACCTTGTAAACCGGCAATTAAAATCACAGCAGGATTTCCAACGGCATTAAATTGAACGGCTTCGCCACCCATCAATTCCGTTAATTCATCTTGCACAATTTTTACCATCAATTGTCCAGGACTTACCGCGTTGATTACTTTTTGACCAACGGCTTTGTCCCTTACTTTTTCGGTAAACTCTTTGGCTATTTTAAAGTTAACGTCGGCATCAATAAGTGCTCGCCTAATATCCTTGATGGTATTGGCAATATTGAGGTCATTGATACGCGCTTCGCCCTTTAAATTCTTAAACGCACTTTCTAATTTTTCCGATAAACCTTGAAACATAAAAGTTTGATTTTCGCTGATAAATCCAGCCAATAATGGCTCGGGCTGCAAATATAGGTTGAACTGAAACTAATTTTAACCATTTTTTGACAAGTATTTGCAAAAATTAGAGCGCCCCTATATTCTTACAAATTATTGATAATCAATTATATATATAAGTACACGAGAATGTACCAAGGTATTTCACGCAGATTTACACGAGTGGTATAAAAAAACATTTGGCGGGGTTAGATTATTTAATATTATTGCGTGACTACAAGGGTAGTAAAATAGACAAAGTAATGAGTAAGAAGCAATTATTTACAATAGAATTTCCAGTGAGATGCTCTCCAGGTATTTTATTCGAGTTTTTATCAACGCCGGCCGGTTTACAAGAGTGGTTCGCCGACAAAGTGGACGAATGGGATGGTGAATTCAGTTTTTCATGGGGTGGCGGTGTTCCGGACAAAGCACAAGTTATTGAAAAGGAGCAGGATAAGTTTATCAAGTACCAATGGCTGCATTCCGAAAAAAATGAATACTTCGAATTCAGAATTGAAAAAACAGAAATTTCAAACCAAACAGTTTTGATCATCAAAGATTTCGCTGAAAAAAATGAAATCAAAGATCAAAGTCAACTTTGGGAATACCAAGTGAAAGAACTGTTTCATAGACTAGGTGCCTAGACTTTCGATTTTCCTGCGCCTGCTACGTACATATCGTTATCTTCTTCAAAAGAATCCTGCAGCGCTTTGATTAAAAAATTAGACATACTCATTATTCGTTCTTTTATTGGACCGTTTATTGGTGCATTTCTAATTTCGTTGTTTGTACTTACCATGCAATTTTTTTGGTTGTACATCGATGATTTAGTGGGCAAAGGATTAGACCTACCTACCCTACTTTATTTAATTGGCCTTGTTACCTTATCATGGGTGCCCGTTGCGCTTCCACTCGCACTTCTATTTTCTTCCATCATGACATTTGGAAATTTAGGAGAGTCGTTTGAGCTTGTAGCCATTAAAGCAGCTGGTATTCCACTCGTGCGCTTTATGCGCCCACTCGTTGTTATCACCATTTTTTTAAGCGGCCTCGCCTTTTTATTTGCCAATAATATCATTCCCGTAACACAGCTCAAACTAGCGACCCTTAAGTTTGATATCATTGTTGCGAAACCTGCTATTGATATTAAAGAAGGCGTCTTTTATGATAAGCTGGATGGTTATGTTATAAAGCTTGGTAAAAAAGAAAAAAACGATAGCGTTATTCATGACATCGTTTTATTTGAAAAAAATTATAGCCTACAAGACAACATGCTATTTGCCGAAAGCGGTATTATGCGCGTTACCAAAGACAAAAAATATTTAGAATTTATTTTAAAAAATGGATGGCGTTACGAAGAAAGAGGTGTGAGAGGTACTCCAAAAACAGAATTTATTCGAATGGGCTTTAAGCAGTATAAAAAAATATTTGACTTAAAAAGTTTCCAGCTTAAAAAAAGTGGCGATAGTAGTTTTTATGACCCAAAAATGTTAAGCGTACGTCAACTTAATACCGCCATCGACTCTATCAACAATGTAGATAGTATGTACACGGCTAGAACCCGCAAAGAAGTAAACCCTTATATCCGGTTTGCGCGCTATACCACCGATACTGGATGGACATTAACGGCAGCGGCAAAAGCAGGTATCAAAAAAAATTATAAAAATTTTGATGAAGCCATCCCCGACTCTATTCAAAACGAAATCATCGAAAACGCTTCTAACCAAGTTACTGGTATTAAAAACAATGTAAACTACCTAGCCGTAGACTACCAAGAACGTCAAAACTCACTTCAATTACACCAAATTGAATGGCACCGTAAGTTTACTTTATCGGCGGCATGCCTTGTACTTTTTTTGATTGGTGCGCCACTGGGATCCATTATTAGAAAAGGAGGTCTTGGCACACCCCTGGTTTTTGCCATTATCTTTTTTGTGGTATTTCACCTCTTTAATACGTTTGGAGAAAAGTTTGTGAAATCGGCTCAACTAAGTCCACTCATGGGTATGTGGCTCTCTACCTTTATTTTGCTACCCATAAGTATTTTTTTAGTGGTAAAAGCCATGGCAGACGCGCAACTGTTTAACCAAGAGTATTACTACAGGCTGTTTACCAAAATTCGTACCTATACCCGCAAGTTTTAAAGTAACTTTAGGTAACTAAATTATTAAGTCATGTTAGCGCAAGAATCAAGCAAAAATTCTAGACGAAGTTTTATTGGCACTACGGTTAAAGCAGCTGTTGTAACGGCACTTACGGGTAGTCAACTACATGCCCTTGCGTCTAATGATAAAGCAGCATCCGTGTTAGCTGGGGCAGTATCAACTACCCTCGTTGGCACATCGTTTACGCAACTTCCCTTACCTTATGCGTATACTGCACTAGAGCCATTTATCGATGCGCTCACCATGGAAATCCATTACAGCAAACACGCTGCCACTTATGCAAAAAATGTGCAAGACGCAGCTACCGCCGAAAACGTAAACACCAATAGCAACCTAGAAACTATTTTACAAAAAATAAGCAGCTATTCTGCTAAAATGCGCAACAATGCAGGCGGTCATTACAACCACGAACTTTTTTGGCAGTGCATGAAACCTGCGCCAGCGGGGGTTCCTACGGGTGCACTGGCCGCTGCTATCAACAATAGCTTCGGTTCATTGGATGGATTTAAAACACAGTTTGCAGACGCAGCAAAAAATAGATTTGGGAGTGGTTGGGCGTGGCTTGTTGTTGGCGCTGATAAAAAATTAGCCATTGGTTCTACTGCCAACCAAGATAATCCGCTGATGGATGTGAGTACGTTTAAAGGTTTCCCACTACTTGGTATCGACGTTTGGGAACACGCCTACTATTTAAAATATCAAAATAAAAGAGCCGATTATATTACCGCTTGGTTTAACCTCGTTAACTGGGATTTTGTAGCAGCCAGATACGAAAAAGCCATACAATAAATTAAATACAATGAAAGTAACTACAAATTGGGTGAGTCATTTGGCATTTGATGCTAGTTCAGAAACGGGACAAACCATAAGACTAGACACCACCATCGAAAATGGAAGTTTAGATTCAGGCATGAATCCTAAAAAATTAATGTTGGCATCACTTTGCGGCTGTAGCGGCATCGATGTTGTTGAAATCCTCAACAAAATGAAAGTGCCTTTTACAAAACTATGTATCGAAGCCACTGCCGAGCAAACCGACACGATTCCAAAAGTATTTTCGGTGATCCATATGATCTATAAAGCAGATGTAGATGAAACACAATTAGATCAATTTAAAAGAGCCGTAAGTTTAAGTCACGAAAAATATTGTGGTGTATCTGCGATGCTTGCAAAAACCTGTCCTATACATTATACCCTAGAGCGCATTTAAAAAGGTTTCAAAAAACGCATCTGTGAAATTAGCCAAAGAAAATTTTAAAGTACAAATAGTAATAACCAGCCTTGGCGTATTACTGCTAACTGTAAAAACAGTGGCCTACTTTTATACGCATTCACTTTCGGTATTAACAGATGCACTAGAGAGTATTGTCAATGTAGTTGCTGGATTTATTGGACTGTACAGCTTATATGTTGCCGCTAAACCTAAAGATGTGGATCATCCATATGGGCACGGCAAAGCAGAGTTTATTTCGGCAGCAGCAGAAGGTACTTTAATTGTAGCTGCAGGCGTATTAATTATTTATGAAACCCTCACCAATTTTTTTAGCACCGAGCCATTACACGCACTAGACATGGGTTTGTGGCTTGTAGGCGCAACAGCAATCATTAATTATTTTGCAGGTGCTGTTTGTATTAAAATTGGTAAAAAAAATAAATCCTTAGCGCTTCAGGCTAGCGGTAAACATTTGCAAATAGATACCTACTCTACCCTTGCCATTGTTGCAGGCATTGGAGCTATGCTTATTTGGGAAGTATATTGGTTGGATAAATTAATTGCACTAGGCATGAGCCTACTCATTATTTACAACGGGTATAAAATTATACGCTCATCATTTGCGGGCATTATGGATGAAGCCGATCTAGATTTATTAAATGACTTCATTCAAGTACTTAATAAAAACAAAGTAGAAAACTGGATTGACCTACATAATTTACGCGTTATTAAATATGGCAGCTTACTACATGTCGATTGTCACTTAACCGTGCCTTGGTTTTTAAATGTACACGAAGCCCACCGCGAAATAGACAGCCTATCGGATCTCATTAAATCACATTTTGGTGACGCCATCGAACTTTTTGTGCACACCGATGGTTGTTTATCTATTAGCTGTGGCATTTGTAATAAAAATTGCAACGAAAGACAGGCCACATTTGAAAAGAAACTAACTTGGACCCTCGATAATATATTATCAGATAAAAAACATCAATTAGAACCCTAGAAATTAAAAGAATATGCAAGTTTGGAAAGATTATCAAGAAAAAAACAAAGACCGTTTTTTAGAAGAGCTATTAGCATTACTACGCATACCTAGTGTAAGTGCTAGAACCGAAAATAAAAATGACATGCTTACCTGCGCGGAAGCTGTTAAAAAAAGTTTAGTGGACGCAGGTGCTACAACAGCAACGATTTATCCTACAGAAGGGCACCCAATTGTATACGCCGAAAAAATAATTGATCCTGCACTTCCTACCGTGCTTGTTTACGGACACTATGATGTGCAACCAGCCGATCCGCTAGAACTATGGAACAGCGGACCTTTTGACCCTGTTATTAAGGACGGTAAAATTTATGCGCGTGGTTCTGCAGATGATAAAGGACAATTTTACATGCACGTAAAAGCGTTAGAAACCATGGTGCAAACGGGTACACTAACCACCAATATCAAATTTTTGATAGAAGGAGAAGAAGAAGTAGGAAGCCCTAACTTGGCCACTTTTGTAAAAGCCAATAAAGCATTATTAGAAGCAAACGTTATATTAATTAGTGACACTTCAATGATTAGTATGGAAAATCCATCTATCGATATTGGCGTGCGCGGATTAAGTTACATTGAGGTAGAAGTAACAGGCCCTAACAGAGATTTACATAGTGGCGTGTACGGTGGTGCGGTAGCAAACCCTATTACCATGCTTTCTAAAATGATTGCATCTTGCCACGACGAAAACAACCATATTACCATTCCAGGTTTTTATGACGATGTTGTTGAATCTTCAGATATTGAAAGAGCTAAAATGGCCGAAGCGCCTTTTGATGCAACGGAATATGCAAAAGATTTAGGCGTAACAGAACTATGGGGCGAAAAGGGATATAGCAGCAACGAAAGAACGGGCATTAGACCTACACTAGAAGTAAATGGTATTTGGGGTGGCTATACCGGTGAAGGCGCTAAAACAGTATTACCTTCTAAGGCATTTGCAAAAATTTCTTGTAGACTGGTTCCCAATCAATCGTCACAAAAAATTACTGAAAAAATTATCAACTACTTTACTTCTATTGCACCAGCAGGCGTAACCGTTAAAGCCGCAGAACACCATGGTGGCGAGCCTTATATGACGCCTATCGATTCTAAAGAATACCAAGCGGCTGCAAGCGCTATTACGGCAACATTTGGAAAAGAGCCTATTCCTGTAAGAGGTGGTGGTAGCATCCCTATTTGTGCGCTATTTGAAAAAGAACTGGGCCTTAAAATTGTATTCATGGGCTTTGGACTAGACAGCGATAATTTACATAGCCCCAACGAAAAATTTGACATTGTCAATTTTTACAAAGGCATTGAAACCATTCCATACTTTCACCATTTTTATGCAAACAGCAAGTAAAGAAAAATTACGCATAGACAAATACCTCTGGGCTATTCGGTTGTTTAAAACGAGAAGCCAGGCAGGTGATGCTTGCAGCAAGGGTAAAGTAAAATGTAATGGAGATAATGTAAAAGCAGCCAAAGTTGTAAACCATGGTGATGTGTACGATGTAAAAACAGAAGCGCGCAGATGGGTAATTAAAGTAACGGGCTTACTAGAAAAAAGAGTACAGTATAGTGAGGCTATTTTACATTACGAAGATCAAACACCACCTGAAGAACTGGACCGCGTACTGTATGAAGCGGCTACCTATCAAACAGGAAAGCGTTTGAGTAAAATAGGAAGACCTACTAAAAAACAACGTAGGGATATTGAGGGTTTTATGGAATAAAAAATAAAGCATGCTAAAAATTGACATCTTATCGGTACTGCCTGAATTATTAGAAGGCCCATTTTCACACAGCATCATGAAACGTGCGCAGGAAAAAGGGCTCTTGCAGGTAAACGTACATAGCCTACGTAAGTGGGCTATTAATAAGCATGGTCAAATAGATGATTACCAGTATGGCGGAGGTGCAGGCATGGTTATTTTATGCGAAACCCTTGCCAATGCCATTGATGAATTACAAGCACCCGCCCCCTACGATGAAATTATTTTTATGACACCCGATGGTATTAGGTTTAACCAAAGCGCCGCCAATCAACTCTCCTTAAAAGGCAATATTTTAATTATTTGCGGTCACTACAAAGGCATTGATGAACGTATTAGAAAGCAGTACGTGACATTAGAAATTTCGATTGGGGATTATGTACTTAGTGGCGGAGAACTAGCAGCAGCAGTAGTTGTAGATGCTATTGGCCGTTTAATTCCAGGTGTATTAAATGATGAAACCTCTGCCTTAACCGATTCTTTTCAAGATAATTTATTAGCACCACCCGTATATACCAGACCCGCCGATTTTAGAGGCGACAAAGTGCCCGACGTACTATTAACTGGCGATCCTAAAAAAGTAGAAGCCTGGAGATACGAACAATCGGTGCAGCGTACTAAAGCACGCCGCCCCGATTTGTTAGATGAGTAATTTAATTGCTACTTATTTATTTGATACCAATTACTGGTACCATTTTTTCGTGAATCATTTGATTGAGTGCCTTTACATCAGAAGCCATCACTGCTTTTAAACGGTTTAAAGCGACATCTGATTGCGCAGCTAAATCTGCAAACGCTTCTTTAGCTTGTTTGCTTGGCGCTGTTTGACCACTTGCTACCACATTAAAGAGTCCTGCAATTTTATCGTTTAAACGAATTGGATAGTTAAGTACGTCTTGGCCACTCTTTGCTTTTGTTTGGTACAAGGTTTCTTCGATAGCTGTGATTTTTTTAACCACCGAATCAGCAAAGGCTTTTAATTCTTTTTGTCCATCTAGTTTTGCAGTAAACTCATTTACTTGAGAACGCACTGCTCTAATATCTTTGATGGCTTTTTGAATTTCAGAGAACTTATCACGCACGCTTAATAAAAAGGCAGTTTGATCATCAAGGTCTGCTTCTGTGGCTGCATAATTAGGATTAGGTTTAATTACAAATGGAACGAGCACCGTATCTTTTTGGTACACAAAACGAGCTGTGTATTTGCCAGGTGCTGCCTTAACAGTACCCACACCACCATTCCATAAAATCAATCCATCTAGGCGCTCAGCTGCAGGATAATTCATATCCCACTCAAACTGATTGATGCCTTCTGTGAAATCAATTTTATCTTGAGGGTCTTTTGCATTTTTGCTAAAGGTTCTAATCACTTTATTTTTCTTGTCTAACACAGTAACAGAAAATTTGCTACTGTCAGTTACACCTTTTAAATAATAGTTGATGACTGAACCAAGTGGAGGATTAGCACCCATATTGGCTGCCATACCACCACCAAAGCCACCACGTCTTCTACCACCACCTTCCGATCTTACCACTGGGTTCACATCAAAAACATGGATATTTTTAGCATAATTAGCTGCTTGGTGTTGTTGAACAATGCCTAAATCATCAATGATCCAAAATGCTCTACCCTGGGTAGCCACAATCAAATCATTTTCTTTGATGGTTAAATCGGTAATAGGTGTTTCTGGTAAATTAAGTTGAAACTTTTTCCAATTGGCACCATCATCAAAAGAAATATACATACCAAACTCGGTACCCGCATACAATAAACCTGGGCGCTTATGATCGGCACGAAGTGCTCTTGTAAAATGCATTGGATTGATACCTGTTATAATTTTTTTCCAAGTTTTACCGTAGTCTTCTGTTTTAAAAATATACGGTGCATAGTCATCCATCTTATATTTTGTTCCAACAAAATAAGCAGTGCCTTTTTTAAATGGATCTGTTTCGATACAGTTCCACATCATTTGTTTTCCTGCTTCTGCCGGTGTAACATTTTCCCAATTTTTACCGCCGTCTTTACTTACATGAATTAATCCATCATCACTACCTGTCCAGAGTAAATCTTTTTCTAGTACCGACTCTGCGGCTGCAAAAATGGTACAGTAATATTCTACCGATGTATTGTCTTTTGTGATTGGACCACCACTAGGACCTTGTTTTGATTTATCGTTGGTGGTTAAATCTGGGCTAATCATATCCCAAGATTTTCCTTCATTTTCTGTGGCAAATAAATGGTTACCCGCAGTATATAATTTTTTAGGATTATGCGGACTAAAAAATATAGGGAAGTTCCACTGGAAACGGTACTTTAACACGTCAGCCCCTGCTCCCATTGGATTATCAGGCCAAACATTGATGGCTCTGTTTTCTCCGGTGCGGTGATCTAGACGAGACAAATAGCCTCCATAGTTACCGCCGTATACCACGTCTGGGTTTAATGGATCTGCAACCACAAATCCACTCTCTGCACCCGCAGTAGATTCCCAATCTTTATCTGTGATGCCAGCGCCCGATGTTCTACTTTTTATTCTGATCGTAGAATTATCTTGTTGTGCACCAAGTATGCGGTAAGGATATGAATTGTCGGTGCTCACTCTATAAATTTGAGCAGTAGGCTGGTTGTTTTCGGTACTCCAATTGTTACCACCATCAAAACTAACTTGCGCACCACCATCATCTGCAACAATCATACGGTTTGGATTTTTTGGATCAATCCATAAATCGTGATGATCTCCATGAGGTGTGTTTACACTCGTAAATGTTCGACCACCATCATTACTACGCATAAAATTTACGTTAGGCGCGTACACTAAATTTTCGTTGGTTGGAGACACAAATACTTTACTATAATACCATGCACGCTGGCGAATATTATTATCGCTACTGGTTAATGTCCAGGTTGCGCCAGCGTCATTACTAACAAACATACCACCTGCTGCATTTTCGATAATGGCATATAATTTATCGGTGTTAGAAGGCGCTACAGCAACGCCTACGATACCCCAAACACCCTTTGGAAGGCCTTTGTTTTGAGAAATATTTACCCAGGTATCACCACCATCTGTGCTCTTGTATAAACCAGAACCTTCGCCACCACTTTCCATGCTATGTGGTGTTCTTTGCACGCGCCACATACCCGCATAAAGTACAGATGGATTACCTGGCTCCATCACTAAATCGGAACAACCTGTTTGGTTGTTTACAAATAAAGTTTGTTTCCATGTTTTACCGCCATCGGTGGTTTTGTAAACGCCACGCTCTGTGTTAGGTCCAAATAAATGACCCACCACTGCAGCCCAAACGGTGTTTGGATCACGCGGATGTACCACAACTCTAATAATATGACGACCTTCTTTTAAACCAATATTGGTAAATGTTTTACCCCCATCATTGGAACGCCACATACCACCCAAACCCTCTGCCACATTACCTCTCATGGTATTTTCACCTTCGCCTACATACAAAATATTTTCGTCGGAAGGAGCTACTGCAATGGCGCCAATATTGCCGCCTATTTTTTTATCACTCAAATTTTTCCAGTTGCTACCACCGTCTGTAGTTTTCCATAAACCACCACCGGTAGCACCAAAATAAAAGGTATTGTTATTTACATAACTGCCAGTAACAGCAGCGCTTCTACCACCTCTAAAAGGTCCAACCAATCTATATTTTACTTCTGAAAATAAAATAGAGTCGACATTGGGTGCCTGAACAGCTGGTGCTACAACAGCCGCTTTTTTTGCCGTTGATTTTTGTGCGTTAACCTCGGTTGTTGCACTCATACCTTGCAGCAACATCGCCGCTAATACAAAATGTAGTTTTTTCATATACGTTTAAATTGGATGAGTAATTTACTACTCATTTGGCTTACCAAAAAATTGAATTGCGTAAAGTTTAAAGCTTGGCCTTCTATTGTACCTTAGTGCCCTTATGACCCCAACACAACCCTATTCTGTTACCGGCAACCTAGTAGACATCCCCAATAAACGTATCTACGGGGCAACCCTTTGGATCGAGGATGGCCATATTAAGCGTATTGAGGCGATTAGTGAGCCTATTAATCCGGCGCTACCCTATATCATGCCCGGATTTATTGATAGCCATGTACATATAGAAAGTAGTATGCTCGTGCCTTCCGAATTTGCGAGACTTGCGGTACTCCATGGAACCATTGGGACGATTAGCGACCCGCACGAAATTGCCAATGTTTGTGGTGTTGCGGGCGTGGAGTTTATGATTGAAAACGGAAAACAAACCCCTTTTAAATTTTTCTTTGGCGCGCCAAGCTGTGTGCCTGCTACTATTTTTGAAACGGCTGGTGCCGAAGTCAATGAAAAAGAAGTAGACGCATTACTCTCAAGACCCGAAATTTATTATTTATCTGAAATGATGAATTTTCCGGGTGTACTACATAATGATCCGGTGGTAATGGCAAAAATAAAATCGGCACAAAAACACAATAAGCCAGTTGATGGTCATGCACCCGGATTAAGGGGTGAGGCTGCAAAAAAATATATTAATGCCGGCATCAGTACCGATCATGAATGTTTTACCATCGAGGAAGCGCTAGAAAAATTAGACTATGGCATGCACATTATTATTAGAGAAGGAATTGCTGCCAAAAATTTTGAAGCCCTTTATTCAATTATTGATACGCATACAAACAAAGTGATGTTATGTAGTGATGATAAACATCCGGATAGTTTAGCGGCGGGTCATATCAATACTATTTGCGCAAGAGCTGTTGCCAAAGGGCTTGATGTATTTAATATTTTACAAACCGCGTGTATCAATCCAGTGAAGCATTACAAGCTTCCAGTAGGTTTATTAAACCCTGGTGATCCCGCCGATTTCATTGTAGTTAAAGACCTTGTACAATTTGAAGTAAGTAGCACGTATATTAATGGCGAACTGGTTGCGCAAAATGGTATTTCAAACATCAAAAGTGTTCCTACAAATGCAATCAATAATTTTAATTGCGAAAAAATCGAACCTACTGCATTAATTATTTCTGAAAATGAGTACCCCAATAAAAATGGTTTTATTCCTGTTATAGAAGCACTAGACGGCCAACTCATTACCAATAAATTAATGCTTGCCGGCAGTTTACAAAATGGCAACTGGGTAACGGACACTGAAAATGATATTTTAAAAATAGTAGTGGTCAATAGATACCACACAGCTCCTATTGCAAAAGCGTTTATTAAAAATTTTGGCTTAACACATGGCGCCATTGCATCGAGTGTAGCACATGATAGCCATAACATTGTTGCAGTGGGTGTAGATGATGCATGTATTGCAGCTGCTATTAATGAGGTCATTGAAGCAAAGGGCGGTGTGAGTGTGGTGAATGGCACTAATGAAACAGCTTCGAGCAAAGTACTCCCACTTCCGGTAGCGGGTTTAATGAGCGCCGCCGATGGCTTTGAAGTTGCAAGCACTTACACAATAGTAGATGTAGAAGCCAAAGCCCTAGGATCTAAGCTAGAAGCGCCTTTTATGACACTCAGTTTTATGGCATTACTGGTTATTCCACATTTAAAACTCAGTGACAAAGGCCTATTTAATGGCGACGATTTTAATTTTGACATATTTTAAGCTTTAAAATACCTTTGGACCATGGTAGTAAATTTAAGTGCAGCACATAGTTTAGTAAGCAATTGGATTGCTGAATTAAGAGATATCAATGTTCAAAACGACCGCATGCGTTTTAGAAGAAACCTAGAACGTATTGGAGAAATTGCTGCCTACGAAATCAGTAAAGAACTACCCTCTGTAGTTGTAGAAACAAAAACACCACTTGGTATACACAAAAGCAAAGTGCTTGCACAGCAACCCGTGCTTGCCACCATTTTAAGAGCGGGACTTCCCATGCATAATGGCCTACTCAATTATTTTGATAAAGCAGATAACTCTTTTATTTCGGCATACCGCAAACACCATCCAGATGGTAGTTTTGAAATTTGTTTAGAATACATGAGTTGCCCTTCATTAGACAACCGTATTGTTATTATTGCAGACCCCATGCTTGCAACTGGCGCTTCTATTATTAAAACCATTGAGCATATGAAAAGCGAAGGCGCACCTGCTGCTTTTCATGTAGTAGTAGCAATAGCTAGCACTGTTGGTATTGCAGCCATCGAAAAAGCTTGTGGTACAAATGTTAAAATTTGGTGCGGCGATATTGATGATGAGCTTACTGCAAAGGGATATATTGTTCCAGGGCTAGGCGACGCAGGTGATTTAGCATTTGGCACCAAAAGCCAAGCTTAAAAACTAATTGTTTGCGCTAACTTGCATATACATTGCGGTACGTAAAATTCATATTGATTTGTAGTTGTCTATTTTTTGCACTTGCCACAGCAAAGGCGCAGGACCCGCATTTTTCGCAATTTTTTGCATCACCACTTACCATCAACCCAGCATTCACTGGAAAATTTGATGGTAATTATAGAATTGCATCCAACCACCGCAACCAGTGGCCAACCATCAATAATGCATTTATAACCACTACGGGTTCCTTTGATACCAAACTCATGCAAAAAAGTTTGAACGAAAATGATAGCTGGGGTATTGGCTTTACAGGTTATTCCGACAGTCATGCAAATGGCGCCTTAAAATTTAATTACGCCAGTTTTTCTACCGCTTACCATAAGGGCGTTGATGAAGACAACAATACACAAATTGGTTTTGGTTTTCAAATAACGCAGGCAAATATGCTGGTAAATACCAATCAAATAAAATTTGAAGACCAATTAACAAACGCAGGATTTACGGGTATCACCACCGAATTATTTAGTGCGCCATCACTCACTGCAAATTATACTACAGTAAATGCAGGACTCTTACTCAATGGAACCGTAGGTGAACAAAACAATTATTACATCGGGCTTAGCATGTACCATGCCAACAGACCTAAACAATCATTTTTAGGCGCCAATTACAGTGTGAGTCCACGTTTTACGGTACATGGTGGTGGTTACTTTTATATTGGAACAAATGCTACCCTGCATGTTAGCGCCATACATCAAACGCAAGGCGGTGCACAGGAAACCATCATGGGCGGTGCACTCCAAATAAGCAGCGACCCCGAAAACGACCGTGCAGCAAGTATTTATATTGGTAGCTGGATGCGTTTAAAAGACGCCATCATCCCTTATGTAGGCATCGAATTCAATAATTTTAGAATCGGCGCTACCTATGACATCAACAATAGCTTATTAAAAACAGCATCGCAACAAATGGGCGGTATAGAATTTTCACTTATTTATACCAGAAGACCCCGCACAGATAAACCCATTATTTGTCCTAAGTTTTAATTGTAGTTGGTTAACTTTACAATAAACAATCTCTATTGCTTAAAGACCTTATCATAGCATTTGTTTCCTACATCAAAGCCCATCAGTTTATTATAAAACATAAACTCTGGAAATGGATTTTAATTCCAGGTATTATTTATACCGTACTCTTTTTTGTAGTCATCAATTTATTTAGCAGCACAGCAAGTGATTTTATTGTTTGGATGACCTTAAAATCGGGGCTTAAAGTTTGGATGGATAGCCTTACCAATAGTTTTGCTGGATTTTTATTTGTGGTGGGCAGTACCCTGGTATGGTTTATGATTTTACTGTTTTACTTCGCACTGTTCAAATATTTATTTTTAATTGTTGGCGCTCCACTGTTTGCTTATTTATCTGAAAAAACAGCAGCCATTATAGAAGGAAAAGAATTTCCATTTGTATTTAAAGACTTTGTGCATCAAGCGCTCAGGGGCATGTATATCGCGGTAAGAAATGGTTTATGGCAAACCGTATACCTACTTACCATTTTAATTATTTGCATCATACCCGTTGTAGGATGGTTTACCCCTTTTATGGCCCTACTTATTGAGTGTTATTACCTAGGGTTTTCGATGCTCGATTATAGTATGGAAAGAAAAAATAAAACAGCACAAGAGAGCATCTTTTTTATAGGTAACAATAAAGGCCTTGCTATTGGCAATGGTATCATATTTTATATGCTTCATTTTATACCAGTTATTGGTTGGCTTTTTGCGCCATGTTATGCTGTTATTGCTGCTACCCTTAGCTTGGACCCTAAAAAACAAATTGACTAATGGCCGCTGGAAAAGTTATTTTAATACCTACCGTTTTACATGAAGATGCCATCGATAGCATTCCTTCATATGTAATAGAGCAGGCCAAGTTATGTGACGCTTATTTTGTAGAAAATGAAAAAACGGCGCGCAGGTATTTAAAAAAATATTGGCGTGAAATGATTATTGACAACTACCAGTGGCGGGCAATACATAAAGCCGAACATGATGTAGTTTCAGAATTTCTACAATTACTATCGCAAGGTAAAAATATTGGTATCATTAGCGAAGCCGGATGCCCTGGTGTAGCGGATCCTGGCCAAATATTAGTGGCTGCGGCCCAAGAAAAAGGATTTGAAATTTGCCCGCTGGTAGGACCCAATTCTATTTTACTAGCACTCATGGCCAGTGGTATGAACGGACAAAGTTTTAGTTTTCATGGCTACCTCCCTATCGATAGTTTGGAAAAGAAAAAAGCCGTTGCACAACTAGAACAGGATTCACTTAAAAAAAATACGGCGCAAATTTTTATTGAAACACCTTACCGCAACAACCAGCTCATTAAAGATTTGTTACAATACTGCCATCCGCAAACAAAACTTTGTATTGCCGTAGACATTACCGCCCCAACGCAGTGGATTAAAACTAAAACCGTTGCGCAGTGGAAAAAAGAAACGGTAGACATCCACAAACGCCTTGCTATATTTTTACTACAAGCCTAGGCACTTCAACTATTAAAAACCGTATTTATCTACCAGATAAATAAGCCCAGCAATATTCACAGCTCCTAAAAGCAACTCACGTTTGTTTACGTTTTCAAACACATCGGAACGTGCATGGTGTACATCAAAATAACGTTGTGAATCCGGTAAGAACCCACAAAGTGGTGTATTAAAAGTTCTATTTAATGGACCAATATCTGCACCGCCACCAATATCATCCATACTTGAAGTGCCGTAAGGTTTTAATAGCGGAAGCCAGCGCTGTGCAGCAGCTACTTTTTCTGGTGCAGCCGTAAAACTAAAACCACGAGGTGTAAAACCACCTTCATCACTTTCTAATGCAAAAATGTGTTTTTCTTTTTTGTCTTTTGCAGCAGCAGCATAGGCGCTACCACCTCTTAAACCATTTTCTTCATTGGCAAATAACACGAAACGAATGGTACGCTTTGGACTATATCCTACTGCTAAAAATGCACGCATCACTTCCATGGTATGCACCACGCCTGCACCATCATCATGTGCACCTTCATTTACATCCCAACTATCTAGGTGCCCCCCAATGGTAATAATTTCGTCCGGAAATTGAGATCCTTTTATTTCAGCAATAATATTATGACCTGTTGTGTCTGGTAAAAATTTGCCGTGCGTGGCCATACTTACTTTTACGTTACTAGATTGTTTAGCAAGCGACCATAAATAATCGGCGTCGCGCGGGCCCACAGCTTGTGCAGGAATTTTTGGAAAAGAATCGTTGTAAGCCATACCACCCGTGTGCGGATCATTGGCCGTAGAACTAGTAAGTGAACGTATAATACAACCTACCGCACCATATTTTGCAGCTTGGCTGGCACCATTTCTTCGATACTGTCCAGCTTTACCATATGCTTCAAAGGTTTTTACAATGGTAGCGTCAAAACTATTATTGAAAAAAACAATTTTACCTTTTACTTCATTTTTGTGTTTTTCTAAATCGGCAAAATCTTGAACAGCTAACAAAGTGCCTTCTACTTTTTTACCATCACCTAAAGAGTTTCCAAGTGCTAATACATCTAGTGCACGCATTTGTTTTTTACCATCAATACTTGTGATGTTTGCAAAATCACCACTGCCACGTACCCATCTTGGCACCTGACATGCTTGTTTACTTACTGCTGGTGCACCAAGCTGCTGGAAGGCATTTACACCCCAAGCTTCTGCCTTGTACATGGCTGGAGAACCGGCAATTCTACCCCCTACTTTTTTGGTTAACTCATATAATAAGTCGTAAGCCTTACCATTTGTTAAGATTTCATCAGATAATTTTTTAATAAATACGGCGTCTGCGTTAGACGGCTCAGTAGCCTGGCTTAAACCAAAAAAAGGCATTAATAAGAGGAGGTAGATGATCTTTTTCATAGGCCTCAAGTTAAGAATTTCTAGGAATCTTAACCCTTGGGTAGCCATTAAATAAACAGAATGCCAAAATAATTGTTACTTGCAGTAGGAATGGTCAAATTTAGAGCCCATTTATTGTATTATGCGTATAGGGATTGTTTGTTACCCCACTTTTGGTGGAAGCGGTGTTTTGGCCACCGAACTTGGAAAGGCCCTCGCCGACAAAGGACATCAGGTACATTTTATTACCTACCAACAACCCGTTAGGCTCAATGAGTTTAATGCCAATATCTTTTACCATGAAGTAAGGGTTCCTACTTACCCGCTTTTTGATTACCCTCCCTATGAGGTGGCACTTGCTTCTGCAATGGTGGATGTGATTATCAACCACGACCTAGATTTACTACACGTACACTATGCTATACCACACGCGTCTGCAGCGTATATGGCCAAGCAAATTGTAAAGCAAAAGATCAATAGAAATATCCCGGTTATTACAACCCTACATGGTACCGATATTACACTCGTAGGTAGAGATAAAACCTACGAACCCGTAGTTACTTTTTCTATCAATGAGAGTGATGCCATTACAGCGGTATCCAATAATTTAAGAGACATTACCTATCAAACTTTTAAGATCACCAAAGAAATTGAAGTGATTTATAATTTTGTGGATGTTGCACGTTTTGATAAAAAACCTAGTGAAGCATTTAAAAAAGTAATTGCACCCAACAACGAAAAAATTATTACGCACGCATCTAATTTTAGAAAAGTAAAAAGAGTGGATGATGTGGTGCATATTTTTGCAAATATCATCAAGGAAGTACCTGCTAAATTATTAATGGTAGGTGATGGACCTGAAAGGCACGCTACAGAAGCGTTAGCGCGTACCTTAGGCATCGAAGAGCATGTTCGTTTTTTAGGTAAGCAAGAACAAATTGAAGACATTTTAGCCGTAACGGATGTGTTTTTACTCCCTTCCGAATATGAGAGTTTTGGTTTAGCTGCACTCGAAGCGATGGCTGCTCGCGCCGTTGTTATTAGTTCAGATGCTGGAGGCTTGCATGAAATTAATATTCAGGGCGAAACGGGTTATATGGCGCCTGTAGGAGACGTTACTGCCATGAGTGGATATGCCATTTCGCTTTTATCCGACGAAAATAAACTCATGCAAATGAAACAGGCCGCTTATGAGCAGGCCTGTTTGTTTGATATCAGTAAAATTATTCCGGAGTACGAAAAACTATACAGCCGTTTTTGCAGAATGTAATACCCTTACATTTCCTTAGCCGTAAACTCCATTAAGGTTTTGATATAATCTGGCGACAAATTAAATTCAAGTCCAGCCGCTTTATATAGTTCTGGTAATGTTTTAGTACCTCCTAACGACAAAGCGTTGATATAATTTTGAAGGGCTTGTTTTGGATTTTGTTGATACTGCATCCAAAGACCTATCGCTCCTAATTGCGCAATACCATATTCGATATAGTAAAATGGAACTTCAAATAGATGTAACTGGCGCTGCCAGCCAATTTCACGGTAGGCATCGAGCCCCGTATAATCAATACTATTTGTAGAAAACTCATTTAAAATAGCGGTCCAAGTTGCTGTTCTTTCTGCTACCGTATGCGCAGGATTTTCATATACCCAGTGTTGAAATTTATCAATAATAGCAATCCAAGGGAAAATGGTAATGGTTCTTTCTAATTGATGTTCACGTGCACGTTTTAAATCGGCGTCGTTATCAAAAAATGCCTGCCAGTGATTCATAGAAAATAATTCCATAGCCATACTTGCTACTTCTGCAATTTCCATGGGGTATTCTTTAAAAGCACTGAGCTCTAAATGATGCGCTAAAAAAGAATGCACGGCATGACCACCTTCGTGCACCATGGTAGTTACATCACTCATTTGAGAAGCAGCGTTCATAAAAATAAATGGCGCGCCAGATTCTGCTAGTGGACAGTTGTATCCGCCCGGTGCTTTTCCTTTACGGCTCTCTAAATCAAAATGTTTGAGTTCATTCATTTTACGAAGACATGCTGCAAAAAATGGATCAAGTTGTTCAAAACAGGTTACCGTTTTTTCATACAAATCTTGGCCAGTCGTAAACGGCTTAAGCGGTGAAACCCCTGCTGGCTCTGCTTCTGTATCCCATGGCTTTAAAACATCAAGTCCTAATTTTTCTTTTTTACGCGCGTAAATTTTTTCGATCAGTGGTAGCACGTGTAGTTTTACCGCTTCATGAAATTGAAAACAATCTTCTTTGGTATAATCAAACCTGCCAAGTTCTACAAACTTATAATCTCTATAATTTGCAAATCCTGCGTTAACAGCAACCTGGTGCCTTTTTTGAATAAGCGAACTGTATAAATCATGCATCGCATCTTTATCGATGAGCCTTCTATCCTGAATTTTTTTATATACCGATTCTCTTACTGCGCGGTTTTCATGTTCTAAAAATTTAGCGGCTTGTTGCAGTGTATATTCTTTTCCTTCAACTTCAACGGTCATTTTTCCAGCAATGGTTCCATACTGCTGCTGCATCACACTTAACTCGGCTTGCAGTGGAATATTGGCTTCTCTAAATAATTCAATGTTCTTTTTTACACTTCTGATATAGGTATAGTATGTGTCTTTATCCAGTTCAGCAGTATATGGGCAATCAATAAATTTTTTATTGAGTTGATCCGCAAAGGGCTGCATTTTTGGTTGAATTTCTAGGCAAAAATAATTGAAGGCTTCTTCGAGTGCCGGATTGGTGGTATCGCAGGTCATTTTAATTTGCCTCCAACACGCATCCTCACTAATAACGGCTTCCACCTCACTCATATCTTTAAGCCAATGCTCTAAATCTTGTAAAGAATCAAGAGGCCTATCCACAAGTTCTTTAAAATACGGCTCCAGGCTTTCCCAATTGGTTATCTGAAAGCCAGCAGGCATATAGGTACGTGGTATTTTTTGGATATCGGCTGTTAAAGTCATAATCACTTGGTTTTAGGCACAAAAGTAGCCTCTAAATTGCTTCTAAAATGGTAAAAGTTTGCAAAGCTGCCCCGCTTTGCCCTATTTTTGTCGACCCGTAAAAAACAGGACCCCTTGGCTAATATTATTCATGTACTGCCCGATAACATCGCAAACCAGATAGCCGCTGGTGAGGTGATTCAGCGTCCTGCCAGTGCCGTTAAGGAACTATTAGAAAACGCAGTTGACGCAGGGGCCAGTTCTATTCAACTGATTGTATCGGATGCGGGAAAAGCACTCATACAAGTGATTGATAATGGAAAAGGAATGAGTGAGGCGGATGCAGCCCTGGCTTTTCAGCGCCATGCCACCAGTAAAATAAAAGCCATTGAAGATTTGTTTGCCATAAAAACCATGGGTTTTAGAGGTGAAGCACTAGCTTCTATTGCCGCTGTTGCGCAGGTAACCATCAAAACAAGAAGAGCCGAAGACGAATTAGGAACAAGTGTAGATATAGAAAATAGTGCCGTTCAAAAACAGGAAGCTTGTAGTTGTCCGGTGGGTACTAATATTTCCATGAAAAATTTATTTTTTAATGTGCCAGCACGACGCAACTTTTTAAAAAGTAATGCCGCCGAACTCAAGCATATTATTGATGAATTTATTAGAGTGGCCATGGCCTACCCCGACCGCTTATTTACCTTAACAAGCAATGGTCAAGAAGTTTTTCATTTAGCGCCTGGTAATATCAAACAGCGCATTGTTCAAATTTTAGGAAATACCTACACATCAAAACTCGTGAGTGTTACCGAACACACCGACTATATGAACATCTATGGTTTTATTGGAAAGCCAGAAACGGCGCGAAAAACCAGGGGTGATCAGTATTTTTTTGTAAACAACCGCTTTATTAAAAGTGCTTATTTAAACCACGCCGTTAACGCTGCCTACGCCGATTTAATTCCCAAAGATTCTTTTCCAGGGTATGTATTATTTATTGACCTAGATCCCTCTCAGGTAGATATCAATGTACATCCAACTAAGCAGGAAATTAAATTTGAGGATGAAAAAATCATGTATGCATTTGTGGGTGCCGCTGTTAAACATGCATTAGCACAATTTAGCGTTGCGCCTTCACTAGATTTTAGTTTAAACGCCGATATACAAAGTTTGGACGCTGTCAATAAACCATTTACCTCTGAAAAAAAGGAAGCCACTGCTTCAAGCTCTTTGTACCAAACGTTTACACAAAAGCACCAAGCGCATTTTATCGAAAGAGAAAACAAAGGAAATTTAGGGCACTGGAAAGATTTTTATGA
>JAIYCS010000137.1 GCA_027487895.1 Sediminibacterium sp.
AATATCTGTTTTTGTTACATCAATAATAACACCACTTCCTGCAAAAGAAAAGAGTGGCTTTAAAACGTAGTTTTCTAAATCTTCTGGAATGCTTGCTAGTTCGTTTACATAATAGCTAGCAGGGATATTTGGATGTTGTAGTAAAGGCATGGTGTATTTACTGATCCGGTAAAACCAGTTGGGGTGTCCGGCCCATTCTACGTTTATGTTTTCAAACAACAGGCGCCCAGCATCTTTAATGTCCTCTGGCATTTGATCCAGTTCATCAAAAATGATTCGGTTGTAAATTCTTTTAATTTCTATTTTTTCGCCTGCGTTGTTTTTATAAAAAAGGGTTGCACCTTCTTTGATTACATCGGTGATACAAACAATAGTAATGCCGGTGAAGGCTGCGGTTGCGTAAAAGTCAATCCTTGTTTTTTGGGTATGTGGTTTTATTTCAAGTAACACCACATGTTTAGGGTCATGATTTCCTACAATAATAGATTGTAGCTTTTGTAGGTACGTAGTTTTAGTTAGGCCACTATAATACGCCGAAAAGGGTGCAGGGATCTTGTAAGCACTGCGCATGGCATCATCTAGTAGTACCTGATAACCAAATAGGCTTGCAAAACCTTGCATTTCTATGAGTTGCGGGACTGGTTCATTTTGTTCACTCATGCAAATGCCAAAATCAAAAGCTAAAAAATGAGGATGTGCCGTTTGATTGGGTACGTTTTTATTAGTTGGGATGGCCCCCTTTGTTTGTGCCGTAAAATTTGAATCTACAATTTTATCAATGATGTAATCGCAGGTATCAAGCATTTGCTGATTACAAGCTGCGTCTAAAAAAACCGGTGTTTCTGCTACTCTAAAATCAATAGCGCCTTCAAAGTCTTTATTTAATTCAGATAATAATTGCTTGTATTTGTGTTCCGAAAAATTTTGATTGAACGTATTTCTTTGATCAGGTACCATGGCATTTGAATTTATTGAGCAGCCGCATCAAGTATCGCCTGGTTTAAAAAATTGGGCAAAATAGTTTGGTAGGTAAGCATAATTTTTTCTGGGTCTTGCACCTGATCTACCATGGATTGCCACTTTTCGATACCATGATTTTCTGTCACAATAATTTTTTTATCCTCTTGTAGTAAATACAAATGCATACCTGCAGCGTCTACTTCTGCATGAAACTGAGTGCCCACAAAATAAGGGCTAAAACGCATGGCCATAATGGCTCTTTCGTAAGGCACATGCGGACGGTCTTTTTCGATGGCAAGTATAGTAGCCCCCATCGCTTCAATGATATCATCGTTTGGTTCAATCACCTGAAAATCCCTACTATCAACGCAGTAAAATGGGTTGTTTAATCCAGTAAAGAGTGGGTCAGAAACACCCGCTGTTGATGGATGTACCGGAAACACACCAAATGCTGTTGACTTTCTTTTGCAAACCGTACCTACATGATAATATTTGCAGGCGAGCTGAAAACTATGGCATATAAAAAATACATGTTTGGGTTTTTCATGTTCGCTATTCCAAATTTCCATGCTTTCTAGCCAATCAAAATATGCGGTTTCCCATTTGGTATCATTAGAATCTAGTGGAGAACCGGGTCCTCCACTAGAAATATAAATATCAAAACTAGAATCAGGTGTTTCCAATGCTTGTCTTACATCAAATACCTCATACGTGAGGGCTAGATTTTTTTGTGCAGCCCACGCGTGTACAAGTTCATGAATACAACGCATGCCCTCATTGGCATCGCCATCATATAAATCGAGTACGGCAACCTTAATGTTTTGCTCCATGTTTTTGTTTACGCGTTATAAATAGCTCAGGTTTGTTTTAGGCGTAAGCGTTAATAGCGTATGGTACATGAGTTTGATGGTTTCTTCGATATCATCGTGGTGTATCATTTCTACGGTGGTGTGCATATATCTTAGCGGCATAGAAATAAGTACCGAAGGGCATCCATCATTGGCATAGGCAAAACTATCGGTATCGGTTCCGGTGCTTCTGCTTAGGGTTCTAAACTGCACTGGAATTTTATTTTTTTGTGCAACCTCTTCTACCACCGCTAATAATTTATTGTGAATAGCAGGCGCATAGGCAAGAGATGGACCTTTACCGCACTGGATATCACCTTCCACAATTTTACTAATCATTGGGGTGCTCGTATCGTGTGTCACATCTGTAATGATGGCGATATCTGGTTTAATACGGCGTGCAATCATTTCGGCGCCACGAAGTCCAATTTCTTCTTGCACGGCATTAACAACATACAATGAAAATGGAAGTTTTTTCTTATTTTCTTTTAATAAACGTGCTACTTCTGCAATCATAAATCCACCAATGCGGTTGTCAAAAGCACGTCCAATATAATAGCCGTTTGCTAGTTCATCAAAGCCTTCTTCATAAGTAACCACAGCGCCTATATGAATCCCTAAATCTTCAACTTCTTTTTTTGTTCTAGCACCGCAATCTAAACATAGGTTGTCTACTTTAGGTTGTTGTTCTTTGTTGTCGGGATTACCTAAACGCGTATGAATAGCAGGCCATCCAAACACCGCTTTAACGGGTCCTTTTTTACCATGAATCCAAACTCTTTTGGCAGGTGCAATTTGGTGATCCACGCCACCATTTCTTTTTAAGTAAATAAGGCCTTGGTCATTGATATAATTTACAAACCAACTAATTTCATCGGCATGTGCTTCGATCACTACTTTAAAAGGAGCACCCGGATTAATCACACCCACTGCAGTGCCGTATGGATCTGTAAAAATTTCGTCGGTATATTTTTTGATGTATTCGAGCCATACTTTTTGTCCACCCGATTCAAAACCAACCGGCGATGGAGTATTGATATAATTTTTTAAAAACGCCATGGATGCTGCTGTAACAACTGCATCTTTTTTTTCTTTCTTCGTTTTTGTACTTGGTTTTTTTGTTGCCATAATATTAAATTTCACTTTATTGTGATGAAAATAAAAGGGTAGCGATGAGGCCGCAAGCGGCTTTTACTACTATGAGTCCGTCAATGATTGCAAGATAATAGAGAATGCTTTTACGTTGGTGCATTTGATAGCTTACACTTATCAACAAAATAAGGGGGATTGTGTTTAACAAAATTTGGTATCCTGTAAACTGGTGTAAATAGCTGTATCGTAGGGTGGCCACTAATATTAGGGCACCAAGGGGTACAACAAACCAGTTGATGGTTTTAGTGAGTCCCATGCGCACCACCAAGGTTTTCATTTGTTTGTTGGCATCTGTTTCAAAATCTTTGATGTCAAACAGTACAGCTATCACTGTTATGTATAGGGCGTTGGATACAAACAAAATCGGTAAATGAGACATGCTCACAGGCTGCTGTTGCGATATTTTTAAATAGAGGTAAGGTGCATAAACACCAACGCCTGCCCAAATACAACCAATAACAACCGGTTTTAGTAAGCCATACGACCGGAGGTTGAGAAAGGGATATTTTTTGGTATCAAAATAATATAAAAAAGCTCCAAGGCCAATAAGGCAGCAATATAAAATATCATCGATGCCCATTAAATGGATGCCCGGAAATAATGTATACAATTCATAACTGCCACCCACCAATAAAAAAGCGAATAGAAGCTTCTGTATTTTTTTGATACGCCCCGCATGTTCCCGCACCCAAATCGTTCTTTGGTTAGGGGCGTCATCAATACTTTCTAACAGGTAGGAGTGATTGTAATAATAAACGGTTGCAGCAGCAGCAAGTGTTACAAATAAAACCGGAATTTGAATTTGGCCTAACTGCGCAAAGCTAGCCACACAAAGGGCTGCTATGCATACCGCATAAAAATAATTGCCAAAGAAAAAAGAAGTAAAACGATGTTTAAAAAAAATACGCCACCAAAATAGTGTATCCCGGTTCACGTTTAATTGAGGATAATGATGTCTGAAGAGACCACGGTGTCACTTTTATTTTTTGCTTTATCAGAAGCCCAAAATCTAAAATAACAAGTATCGTTTTTGCCGCATTTAGGAATAACGGTATAAATGCTACCCGGAATAAATCCAGTATTATAACCCACTTCAAAAACGCCTTTTAAATTTGGCGTTGCTGTAAAGGCAGGAATTTTTACACGGTCGCTAAAATTATTACAGCCTTTTGTTTTGGTTACTTTTTGCACCCAAATGCTATCTGAAATATCGCCTTCGGCGTCTGTAAATTCCAATGAAAAAATGATGGCAGAGGCGCCCGAAAAAACCTTTCCATTCACCGACTTAAAAGTGAGCTGGGGTTTTGTGGTATAGGTATCTTTATTGCAAGCAAATATGGTTACAATAATTGCCGTTAATATCAATAATTTTGCCTTCATTCGTGTAGGTTTCTACTCAAATTTAGTAAAACAAACCAATCATTTGCTGTGTTGCCCATAGATGTTAACAATATTTTCTCTTCGGAGCCTGGTTTGTTTAACCAAGGAGCACTAGACCTCTTTGCCTATCAGTACAGTGGCAATGCGGTGTACCGGCGTTGGTGTGATCTTATTGTACCGGCGGATCATCCCAAAAATGCAGCGGGAGTGCCTTTATTTGAGCATTATACGAGCATTCCGGCCATGCCCATTGGTTTTTTTAAAACCGAAACCGTGCAAACTGGAAATTACGAGCCCGCCCTTTTTTTTGAAAGCAGTGGAACCACCGGGATGGAGCAAAGCAAACATTATCTCAAAGACGAAGCCGTTTATCAGCGCAGTTTTTTTACAGCTTTTGAAGAGGTGTATGGGCCGGTTACCAACTTGTGTATTATTGGTCTCTTACCTGCTTATTTAGAGCGTCCACATTCGTCACTTGTATATATGGTTGAGCATTTGATTCAAGCATCTAACAATGCGAACAGTGGCTTTTATTTATATGAGCAAGAAGCTTTAGCGCAAACAGTAAAAGCCAATGAAAAAAAAAAAAAAAAAACATTATTGAT
>JAIYCS010000113.1 GCA_027487895.1 Sediminibacterium sp.
ACCTACTACTACTTCGATTGGAAATTTGGCAGCAGCAGATAATGGTGCGCCTGGATTGCAGGAAATACTTGCCGTTGTGATGCCGTTTTCATTACACTTTTCAAGTGCACTAATCACATATGGGGTAGTGCCACTGGCAGCTAATCCTATAACAACATCTTTATCAGTAATATTATGTGCTTGTAAGTCAAGCCAGCCCTGGTTGGGGTCATCTTCTGCGTTTTCAACTGCATTTGTTATTGCGTGGCTTCCGCCAGCAATAATTCCTATAACTAAACCATATGGAACGCCATAAGTAGGCGGACATTCGCTAGCATCTACAATACCCAAACGTCCACTGGTGCCTGCACCAATATAAAATAACCGGCCGCCCAGTAACATTTTTTCTATTGCAATGCTAACCACTTTTTCTATGTCGTTGATTGCGGCAGCAACAGCTTTTGGAACGGTTTGATCTTCGATATTGATATTTGTCAATACCTCAAGCACAGACATGTCTTGTAACTGTCTATAATTGGAATCCTGCTCTGTAATTCTTGTAAATGTAGCCATGTAAAATTATTTGTGGTAGGTAACTAAACCTTCCATCGGCGCTTTTAAAACTTTCCCTAATTCTAATTCATAGGTATTGCAGAGTTCTTTTAAAACATCTTTAAAACCAAATGCAACACTTCCTACAAAGTTGATGGGTAGTTTCCAGCTCTCTTTAAATTTATAAAGGTGGGTGAAAAAGAAATCATTTAAACCATCTTCAATGATATTTTCAATCATGTAATGGCCTCTATTTTCACTTAAAAATATCGCATAATTTGCTAGGTATCTATTGGCCAGCGGTTGCTTGTAAACGTTGTTTAATATTTCGTCTTTACTGGTATTAAAGCGTTTTGTAAAACGTGCCATGAGTTCCTCGTCAAATGTTTGGTACAAATAATACTGTACCACTTTTTTTCCGAGGTAAGCGCCGCTTCCTTCATCCCCTAAAACATAACCAAGTCCAGGACTGTTTTTAGCAATTTTATTTCCATTATAATAACCTGCGTTAGCGCCCGTGCCTAAAATACATGCAATACCTTTTTGTTTGCCGCAGAGGGCTCTTGCAGCAGCTGTTAAGTCGTGGTTGATTTCTATTTTGGCTTTAGCAAATAAGCTTTTTAAAACACTATTGATTACTTTGGCATTGGCCGGATTGGCCAGCCCGGTACCGTAAAAAAATATGTTTTTAGGTGTAAAGTTTTTAATTTTTGGCAGCAAGTGCTTTTGAAGTAGCGCCGTAATTTGATCTGCAGTTAAAAAATAGGGGCTAAGGCCATCCGTAATTACTGTCTTTTTTTTCTTGCCATCTACGAGCAAGCACCATTCACATTTGGTGGCACCACTGTCTGCAATTAAGGTTACTCGCATAATTTATCGTTTAGAAATGATACTACGAAGTACGAAAATATCTCTGATAAAACAACCTTTATCTGGTTAATATTTAGTGTTTTAAGGCAATTTTATCTATTTAAATAGGATATTTGTAAGGACCTTTAAAAATGAACAAATAATGAGTGAGCAAAAAAAGAAAATTAGTATCTGGTTACCCGTTCTATTGTCTGTGGTAATGATTGTGGGAATGACCATTGGCTACCAGCTTCGTGATAATACAGCAGGTGGTAAGTTTTTAGGATTTTCTGGACGAAGTTCGGTGCAAGAACTTGTTTCACTGATAAATAGTAAGTACGTAGATCCGGTTGCGTCGGATAGTATCAATCAACTCGTGGCAGATGCACTTCTTTCTCATTTAGATCCACACTCAGCGTATATTCCTGCCAGTGATTTAGCTGAGGTTAACGATGACATTGCAGGTAGTTTTATGGGAATAGGTATTGAGTTTCAAATGATGAATGATACCGTTAATGTGATGAATGTATTTAAAGATGGACCTTCTTATAAGGCCGGTTTAAAAGTGGGGGATCAATTATTAAAAGCCAACGATTCAATAACACTTTATGGTAAGAATATTAATGCCGATTGGGTTCGTTCTAAAATTAGAGGTGAAGAAGGTAGCTCTGTAAAAGTAACGGTACTACGCAACAACAAACAAATTCATTTAAATATTACAAGGGGTGTTATTCCTGTGTCGCCAATCGATGCAGCATATATGATACAGCCTACTACCGGGTATATTAAAATTGATAAATTTTCGGAGAGGACCTACGAAACCTTTATGGCATCTCTCGAAAAATTACAAAAGGCTGGAATGAAATCGTTGGTACTTGACTTACGAGGTAATGGTGGTGGTCTTTTGCAAGAAGCCGTTGATATAGCCGACGAATTTTTAAGTGACAATAAACTAATTGTATACACCGAAGGGGCAAAAAGCAAGCGATACGATTTTGTATGTAAAAGACCTGGATTATTTGAAACGGGTAAATTAACCGTTTTAATTGATGAAACATCTGCTTCTGCTAGTGAGGTACTTGCGGGCGCTTTACAAGACTGGGATAGGGCTACTATTATAGGAAGACGTTCATTTGGAAAGGGACTGGTTCAACAACAGTTTGGCTTAACAGATGGGAGTGCCGTTCGTTTAACTATTGCACGTTATTACACCCCGCTTGGTAGAAATATTCAAAAAACCTATGCGGTTGGTAAAGAAAAATATGACGAGGAATTAATGAATCGTTACCATAGCGGTTTACTTGATAAAACAGATTCTAGCGTATTAAAAGGCAAAAAATTTAAAACACCTGCTGGTCGTATTTTATATGGCGGAGGTGGTATTACTCCAGATGTTATTGTTCCATTAGCATCTAGTTTGCAAGACACACTTATTATGCAATTGTATTTATCAAATACACTTTCCAATTTTGTGTATCAGTTGTATAAAAACAACAGAACCTATTTTGATGGCTTTAAAACTCCTGAGGCACTTGCCAAGGGGTTTATGCCAGATGCTGCCGAGTGGAATGCTTTTGTAGCCGCTGCTGCAAAAGATGATATTGTAGCTACTAAAGTATCTCCTGCTGGTAAAGCGTATTTGTTACAAACCATTAAAATATTAATGGCACGTCAAATATGGAGAACCGAAGGGTATTACCAATTACAAAACGCCACAGACTCTACCGTGGCAAAAGCACTAGAGCAATTAAAATAACTTGCATGAAAAAAGTATTTATAACCCTTGCCACTTTTTGTATGCTCCAACAACTAAAAGCACAAGACACAAAAATAATAGCGCACAGGGGTGCCTGGAAAGAATTTAATGTGCCTGAAAATTCGATAGCAGCATTACAAAAAGCCATCGAAATTAAATCCTTTGGTAGTGAGTTTGACGTGCGCCGTACCCTCGATGGTAAGTTAGTTGTCAATCATGATCCTACACATTTTGGTGATACCATTGAGTTAAAAACATATGCCGAGCTTAATGCCAAAAAATTAAGTAATGGTGAAGATTTGCCATTACTAGAAAATTATTTTAAAACGGGTACCGCTTCTAAGCATCAAACACTGCTTGTTTGTGAAATTAAGGCTGCACTTTTAAGTAATACCACAAGCCAATTAACGGCTACCGAAACAATTGCGCTTGCAAAAACACTAGGTATCGAAGACCGCATTATTTATATCAGTTTTGATTTTGAAGTGCTTCAAACCATTAGAGCTAACAGGCCAGCAGCAACTGTTTTATACCTCGAAAACAACAAGTCGCTGGAAGAAATTATCCAAGCTAAATTTAATGGTATCAATTTTAATTATGCCCAGTTTATTGGGAATCCATCTATTGCCGTAAATGCCAAAAAGCAAAATATGATGCTGGGTAGCTGGACGATAAATAAGGATGAAGATTTTAACAAGCTTGTGGCGCAGGGCGTTGAGTTTATTACAACCAATTTTCCTGAACGTTACTTGACGCAATTAGATCATAAGCATTAAGCAAAAAAATAGTTCATTTTTATTTGATCTCAACTACTTTAACATAAAAAAAGCCCTCCGAATTATCGGAGGGCTTTTTAGTATATTCTAATTTGTATACTAGAAGTTTGAAGCTACACCAGTATCCCACCATAAGCGTGTTGCAATATCATCTTTTGCACCAGCACCCATTTTAGAAACCGCGTCAGCTACACCTGCAGCATTACCTGTTCTTTCGCCGTTAAGGAAAGGCCATCTTTTAACAAACTGACCAGCAGGAATTGTACCCCATTCTGGACCAGAATCGTTTTTAGCAGCAGAAGGAATTTTAGGATATCCTGTTCTTCTGTGGTCTACCCAAGCTTCTAACGTATTGGTAAAAGTTGCAAGGTATTTTTGTGTCATGATCTTTTCAAGCTTTAACTCTCTTGAATCAGCTTCGTCCCAAGCAACAGTAATTGTTGAAGCGGCTGTAAAGTTATTGCGAGAATCAATTGGATCAACATAGTTGATAGGCTTGCTTGTAGCGTCAGCTAAGTAAGCATCTACACCACCAGCTCCCCAATCAGCAAATGATAATCTAACACCATTTTCGTAGTGCGTTTTTGCATCACCAGCACCAGTCCAACCTCTTAAAGCAGCTTCTGCTCTTAAGAAAGCAACTTCTGAAGCTGTAAAGTGTCTTCTTGTTTGAACGCTATTAAAATCAGTAGAAACTTTAGAGAAAGTTACACGTTGGATTTTAGCATCTAAAAACGCACCATTTCTAATTCCTTTGTAAGGAACAGTAGGATGGTCTGCATAAAGGCTAGGGTTGTCTACTGGAGAGAAATATTTAGAAATTCTTCCATCTTTTAAACCCACCATGAATGACTCAATAGGGCCACCCATACGTGCATCATCCCACTGGAAGCAAATCATACCAACTGGCATAATGTTACCAAGTAATGAGATGTTGAAATTTTCTGCGTTTGTAGAAATTAATCCTGCAGCATCAGCTAAAGCTTTTTCACCTTGTGTTTTTGCAAGAGCAGGGTTAACTTTTGAAATACGAATTGCAAGTCTTAAGCGTAAAGAGTTAACCACTTTTTGCCAAGCAGGGATGCTACCCTTAAAGCTTGGGTCAAATTTAGCAAAACCAGCATATGCTTTGTTTGCATTAAACTCGGTTTGAATGGTATCTAATTGCGCAAAGAAAGAATTGTACAAAGTAGATTCGCTGTCATAAAGTACTGTTGCAGCTGTAGAACCGTAATTAGAATAAATTACTGGACCATAAATAGCAGATACTCTTGACATTGATAAAATTCTGATCAGTTTTGCCCATGTAGCAAATAATGGTAAACCATTTTCTTGTGCTAAACGGATAACTTGTCTAGAAGGAGACATTACGTTATTGTACTGACGGTTCCAATAGTTGTTCCAACGTACATAATATGTCGTGTTGTTTACATTACTTGTAAATGGAGTAGGGGTATTCATATATCCCATCCAAGAATCGTAACATAAGTCTTCTTCAATTTGACTACCCTGATTACCATGCAGCTCATACAACATACCTGCAAAAGGCGAACCTACCAGGTTGAAGTCTTGCTTTAGCATCTCATCAGAAATTTGATTGGGATCCTGATTGGTAGCTTGGAAATCTTTTGTACAAGATCCAAAGGCAATTAGGATGATTGATGCAATAAATAATTGTTTCATACTAAATTGTATTTATAAAATTTTTAGAAAGTAAACTTAACGTTAACACCATAAGATCTTGTTGCAGGTAAGCCAAATACGTCGTTAGACTGCATACCGTTACCAGTACTCATAGCTTGTTCTGGATCAAATGGAGCTTCTTTGAATAGGAAAAATAAGTTACGTCCTACTAAAGAGAAATTGGCTTCTTTAAATAAAGATTTTGGATTGTTAGATTTTAAGTTATAGCCAAATACTAACTGACCTACTCTCACGTTTGTTCTAGAGAATAAGTATGGTTCCATGATACCATTTCTATCACCAACTGCAGAGAAAAATACTGCTGGATCAATAGTAGAAACTGGGTTTCCGTTTTGAACCGCATTAATTGGCATACCGCCTTTATCTCTGAATTCTGCAGTTCTAGCACTAGCACCATAAGAATCTAAGAAAGCTTCTGTTTTAGAGAAAGCAACACCACCAAATTTACCTTGTACAAGTACAGAAGCAAACCAGTTGTTGTAAGTAAAGTTGTTGTTCCAACCTAATAAGAAGTCAGGATTTACATTACCCACTTTTTCTTGTAATGCACCTCTTGTTGGAGCACCAGTTGTTGGGTTTAAAATGATACGGCCTTGTGCGTCTCTTGCAAATTTGTGGATCCAAAGATCGTTAAATGAACCACCCGCTCTAATTACTGAAGCAAATCCTTCGTCGTTACCACCAACTTGGTAGTTAGGGTTAGAAGCAATTAACTCAACAATTTTGTTGGTGTTACGAGAAACGTTTACTGAAGTTTTCCAGCTAAATTTATTTGTAGTAACAACTTGTGCATCTACAGTAAATTCAAAACCTTGGTTTTCAATTCTACCAGCGTTTACAAAGTATGATGTAAAGCCTGATCCTGAAGGAGCAGCAAGTGATAAGAACTGATTGGTACTAACATCTTTGTAAACAGTGAAGTCTAAACCAATTTTGTTTTTGAACATTTTCATTTCTACACCAAACTCTGTACCCTCAATAATTTCAGGCTTTAAGTTGGTGAAAGGAACCTGAGTGTTTCTAGCAATACCACCAATACCTGTAGGGCCACCAGCTGCATTGATTCTGTTCCAAGGGTTAACCACGTTAAATGGAACCTCGTTACCAGTTTGAGAATAAGAACCTCTTACTTTCATGAATGAGATAACTTCTGGTAAATTAACCATTTGGCTAACAATACCAGACAAACCAAACGCAGGATATAAGTAAGATTGGTTACCAGTAAGTGCAAGGGTAGAAGCCCAGTCATTACGTGCAGAAACATCCACATATAACATGTCTTTGTAACCAAATTGTAAATTCGCAAAAGCACCTTGTTTGATGGTTCTGTTAATTGTTTGGTTAAATACAACGTTAAATGGAAGGTTAGCAAACGTAAAGAAGTTAGGATACATTAAAGCAATAGTACCGTTACCAACGTTCATACCATTGTTAAATGTATTTTTTTGATAACTCGCACCTGCTAATGCAGTTAGAGATAAGTCTCCAAAATTGTTGTTGTACGTAAAGATACCGTCGGCGTATAAAGCCTGATCGTTGTATTTGGTATAAGACCAAGTACCATTAGGGCTCACACTTACAGAGTTGCCACCTGCAGCCCAACGGTTGTCACGAAGCATGTTGTTGTAATCAATGTTTGCTCTTGTTTCAAACTTTAGGTTTTTAGCGATATCGTAAGAAAGTTTTACGTTCGCAATAACACGGTGTGAAGTTTGAAGTTTTGTGTTCTTATTGATTTCCCAATAAGGGTTGTTTTGTTTTTCTTCGGTAGAGTACCAACTCATTCTGTTGATATTTCTTGCTGCATCAAAAATTTGATAATTTGTTTTGTATGCATTGAAATCTCTTTCACGCGCAAATAAATATAAACCAGTTAATGGGTTGTTATAATAACCAGCACCTGGGCGGTTATTGGTTTCTTCATAAGCAAAAATCACGTTAGAACTAACCGTTACTTTATTATCAAATAATTTAGTTGATTGGTTTAAAGTGATGTTGTGCTTTGCATAAGTGTTTGTTGGCATGATACCTCTAACACTCATATTTGCATAAGAGAAGAAAGC
>JAIYCS010000101.1 GCA_027487895.1 Sediminibacterium sp.
ATGAAAACGTCAATTAATTTGCTAGCCATAAATTGACGGCGCGTCCAGCCGTCAATCACATTTTGACGCTGTGTTTTGTACTGGTACTCGTTGGTGACCAGCATAATAACAAGTATGGAAGGAAGGATTACAAAAAACGAAGAAATATAGGCTACCGTATGCCATGTTTCTGGGAAAGCAAAGGGGTTGCCTAAAAACATTTTTGCCAGCATCTGTGTACCTTTTTGCGTTGTAATGTCTAGGTATACATTATAAAACATGAGGTTGGCAGCAGGGTAGGTAAGAAGCACAATAATAAGCATGGCCCAAAAGGCTGGATACTTTTTTATTTTAAGCCATTCTATTTGTATGAGTGAAAACATAATGTTTGCGTTAGTCGTTGGTTAATTCAAAAAATTTAGTTTCTAAACTTTTCTTTTTGAGTTGTAATTGTTGCAGGGTAATACCTTTATCAAAACAGTATTTATTAATACCATCGAGTTGCGCCGTTCCAACTGGATAAAATAGCTGTAAGGAGTTATCGTGTTTTTTTATTTTGGTAAAACCACCCATATCTTGCACCGTACTTTCAAGTACATCATTATTAGCGGCTGCAATTTCTACAATATCTTCTTGTGCGAGCACTTCGTCTACAGGGCCTGCCGTTAGTAGGTTTCCTTTTTTTAAGATGGCCACATGGGTACAAACCTTTTCTACTTCGTCTAGTAAATGGCTGGCCATAATAATGGTTTTACCAGAAGCAGCGAGTGTTTTTATGAGCTCTCTAATTTCGGCGATTCCAACAGGATCTAATCCATTGGTAGGTTCATCAAACACAAGTACACCCGGGTTTCCAAGTAAAGCCGCACCAATCGCAAGGCGCTGTTTCATACCTAAACTATAACTACTAAACTTACTGTTTTTGCGCTCATCTAATTTTACAATGCGTAACACTTCGTCAATATCAGTGCTGCCACCTCTACCACTAATGGCTTGTGTAATTTTTAAATTATCTACTGCAGATAAGTAGTGATAAAAATTAGGGGTTTCTAGTAAAGAGCCAATTTGTTTTCTGTTATTGGTTTGAGGCGAATTACCAAACCAACTAAACTTGCCCGTATCGGCGTGGAGTACGTCTAAAATAATACTGAGTAGTGTGGTTTTACCACTGCCGTTAGGCCCTAGTATACCAAACACAGCACCTGCGGGCACTTCAAAACTTACGGCATCAAGCGCTGTAAGTTTACCGTAGTTTTTTGAAACGCCGGTAATCGTTAAAATTGGATGCATAGAAAAAATTAATTTCTGATGGGTCTACCGCTTTTTAAAACACTTTGAATACGCTCTAGTGTTTTTTTCTCGCCGCATAAACTTAAAAAAGCTTCACGCTCTAAATCTAGTAAATATTGTTCAGATACCAGGCTTTGCTCACTAAGGTCGCCTCCACACATTACATAAGCGAGCTTTTTTGCTACCACTGCGTCATGTGCTGTTGCATAGCCTGCTTTTTGCATACCATTGATACCCGCAAGTAATGCACCTAGCGCAGATCTTCCTAGTACTTTTACGTCTTTGCGTACCGTTGGCATGGTATAACCTTGTGCATGTAAATCCATCACCGCCGATTTTGCAGTTGCAATGCGGCGGCCCATATTCATAACAATATGATCCTGGCCTTTTCTAAAAACGCCCATATCAAAAGCTTCGGCAGCAGAGGTTGCCACTTTAGCTGTTGCAATGGATAAGAATCTATTTTTGAGTGTAATGGTTTCTGGTTCTTCGTCGTGCATTTCATCACCGGCGCGTAATACAAATTCTTTGGTGCCACCACCGCCCGGAATAAGTCCCACGCCAAGTTCTACAAGACCAATATAAGTTTCGGCGGCTGCACAAATAACATCTGAATGAAGGCTCATTTCACAGGCGCCACCAAGCGTTAGCGCGTGTGGCGCAACAGCTACAGGTATACTAGAATAACGCACGCGCATCATGGTGTTTTGGAACATTCTGATGGCCATGTCTAACTCGTCATATTCCTGCTCAATAGCAAGCATAAATATCATGCCCACGTTTGCACCCGCACTAAAGTTGGGACCTTCATTGGCAATCACAAGTCCATTAAATTTTTCTTCAGATATACTAATGGCTTTATTAAGACCTTCAAGTACTTCGCCACCAATGCTATTCATTTTTGAATTCCACTCAAAGCCTGCGATACCATCACCAATATCATATAAACGGCAAGCACTATTTTTCCAAACCAGTTTGTCGGCTTTATTTTTCAATACTAAAAACGCATCACCACCTGGAAGTTGTTTGTAAGCACCCGATGCTACATCGTAACACAGTTTTTTCCCGTTTTCTACTTTGTAAAAGCTCGTAATTCCATTTGCTAACATAGTATCTACCCATGGCGCAACGGCGTGTCCAGCGGCTTTCATGGCAGCTACTGTTTTTGCAACACCAAGGGTGTCCCAGCTTTCAAAGGCGCCAATTTCCCAACCAAAACCAGCCATCATGGCGTCATCTACACGGTAGAGTTCGTCACTAATTTCTGGAATACGGTGTGAAATATAAGAGAACAAACCATAATGAAATGCTTTGTAAAAATCACCGGCTTTATCTGGGGCTGCTTGTAATAATTGAACTCTTTGTTTTAGATCTTCAATGGGTTTAGCGGCTTCTAAGCTTGCAAATTTTGGTTTATTGCGAGGGCCGTATTCGAGGGTTTGTAAATTGAGGGTTAATATTTCTTTGCCTGCTTCGGTTTTTAATTTCTTAAAAAATCCTTGACCTGTTTTATCACCAAGCCAATTGTTTGCAAGCATTTTTTCTAACCAAGTTGGGATATTAAAAATGTGATGCGCCTCGTCGTTAGGGCAGTTGTCTGCAACACCTTTGGCAACTTTTACAAGTGTATCAATACCCACTACATCTGCAGTTCTAAATGTTGCCGATTTTGGTCTTCCAATAATAGGTCCGGTTAGTGCTTCAATTTCATCGATGGTTAAGCCTAATTTTTCCATGCTATTAAAAATGAGCATGATGCTAAAAACCCCGATACGGTTGGCGATAAAGGCAGGTGTGTCTTTACAATGCACGGTTGTTTTGCCTAAAAAAACGTCGCCATATTCCATTAAAAAATCTACGACTTCGGGGCTTGTATGTGGCGTAGGAATAATTTCTAATAAACGGAGGTAGCGTGGTGGATTAAAAAAGTGAGAACCACAAAAATGTTTTTTAAAATCTTCAGATCTTCCTTCTGCCATTAAATGTATTGGAATACCAGAAGTGTTTGAGGTAACCAGGGTACCTGGCTTTCTGTACTTTTCAATTTTTTCGTACATCATTTGTTTGATGTCGAGCCTTTCTACTACTACTTCAATGATCCAATCTACACCCGCTATATCTTGTAAGTTATCGTCAAAATTTCCTGTCGTAATTTTTTTAGCCGTTGCTTTTGTATACACCGGCGACGGGTTACTTTTTAATGCAGCTTGTAAAGCATCGTTAACAAGTTTATTGCGCTCTTGTGGTTTGGTACTTTCTGTGGCTTCTTTTGGAACCATATCAAGTAGTAAAACATTAACACCAATGCCTGCAAAATGACATGCAATACGGGAGCCCATCACACCGCTTCCTAAAATGGCAACTTTTTTAATACTACGCTTCATAAAAATGCTTTGCGTAAAATTAGTTAGTTATGCAACTATTTTAATCAAGGGGGCCAATTATTTTTTCAACATACCGGTATTTTGGGCCTTGATGGAGCATATTTACCTTTTAACCATTTTCGACCTAAATTGCCCCTCAATCTGTTATTTTTGTATTGTATGGAAGTTACCCCTCAATTAATTGACCAATTGGCCCATTTATCCAGGCTTTATTTTACCGATGAAGAAAAGGCTTCGGTACAGCAGGACCTGCAAAAAATGGTGGCTTTTGTAGAGCAGTTAAACGAAGTGGATACGACAGGTGTTGAGCCATTACTTCATATGGGCGGTAGGGTTAATGTTTTAAGAGAAGATGAAGTAAGTCAAACCATTACAAGAGCCGAAGCGCTTTCCAATGCACCCGGCGCCAATGATCAATATTTTAGAGTACCAACGGTGATAAAAAAATAAACAACCTATGTCTGAAGCGATTATTAAGTTAGAGGAAATTAAAAAAGATTACTACATGGGTAGTCAGGCTATTACCGTTTTAAAAGGTATTACCCTCGATATTTTTAAAAACGAATACGTAGCCCTGATGGGTCCGTCGGGTAGTGGTAAATCTACCCTCATGAACATTCTAGGATGTCTCGATTCTCCTACAGGCGGCAAATATATTTTGAATGGCAAAGACGTAAGTAAAATGCCTGACGATGATTTAGCCGAAGTACGTAATTCTGAAATCGGATTTGTATTCCAACAATTTAATTTATTACCCCGTTTATCGGCTGCAGAAAATGTGGCGCTTCCATTAATATATGCGGGTGTCTCTAAAAAAGAGCGTATTGAAAGAGCCCTCGAAGCACTTGATAAAGTGGGCTTAGCAGAGCGTAGCCACCACAAGTCCAATGAGCTTAGTGGAGGTCAAATTCAGCGTGTGGCCATTGCCCGTGCCCTCGTAAACAATCCAGCTATTTTACTCGCCGATGAGCCTACGGGTAATTTGGATTCTAAAACCTCTGTGGAAGTCATGGAAATATTTGGAAAAATTAGAGCAGCAGGTAATACGGTAGTACTTGTAACCCACGAAGAAGACATTGCTGCCTATGCTCACCGCGTGGTTCGTTTGCGCGATGGTCTGGTAGAAACAGATATCACGAAATAATCCCTTCCATTTTGAACTTTTAGGTCTTTTGTTTGTTAACGAAACAAAGACAGTAATAGCGCTATGGCACAAAAGATTTATACAAAAACAGGAGATTTAGGTTTAACGTCATTGATAGGAGGTACCAAGGTACCTAAGAGCCATATTCGCATTGAAACTTATGGAACCGTAGACGAATTAAACTCATACATCGGACTTGTGTCTGACATGTTTGCACACGAGCATACCCGCATTATTTTAAAAGAAGTACAAGACCGTTTGTTTACGGTTGGATCTTCACTTGCCTGCGACCCAGACAAGGAACCACTTATGAAAATTCCGGATTTAAAAGAAGAAGATATTAATTTATTGGAGCGTGAAATTGACGCTATGAATGAAGTACTTGTTCCTATGAAATCATTTATTATTCCGGGTGGTGATGTTGCCGTTTCTCATGCGCACGTTGCAAGATGTGTTTGCCGTAGAGCAGAAAGAGGTTGTGTAAACTGTATCGAAAACGAATTATTTGTAGAGCCACTAGTGGTTAAATACCTAAACCGTTTATCAGATTATTTATTTACGCTAGCCCGCTTTATTTCGCACACCAACGGTGCACAGGAACTTGCTTGGAAGCCACGCGTATAGGGCTTTTGCTGTATTTAGGCTTCTACTATTTTTCCGTCTTTCATGTGTACCACACGATCACTCATTTTTGCGAGAGCATCATTGTGCGTTACAATTAAAAATGTTTGACCCATTGTTTTTTGTAAATGCAAAAACAGTTCGTGTAACTCTTGTGCATGCTTGCTATCCAAATTTCCAGTAGGCTCGTCTGCAAAAACAATATCCGGATTGTTAATGAGTGCTCTTGCAACAGCCACTCTTTGTTGTTCTCCTCCAGATAGCTCTAAGGGTTTGTGTGACGCTCTATCTTGTAGCCCAAGTATTTTTAAAAGTTCAAGTGCTCTCTGTTCTAATTCATTTTTAGGAGTGCCTGCAATCCATCCTGGAATACATACATTTTCGAGTGCTGTAAACTCCGGTAACAAATGATGAAATTGAAAAACAAAACCAATATGTTTGTTTCTAAATTTTGCCAGTTCCTTTTCATTTAAAGTGTCTATGCGCTGGTTGTTGATCCAAATTTCGCCCGAATTGGCCCTGTCTAAACTGCCCAAAATATGTAGTAAAGTGCTTTTTCCGGCCCCCGATGAGCCTACAATACTTACAATTTCACCCTTGTTGACAAAAATATCTACGCCTTTTAGTACCGAAAGGTCGTTGTAATTGCGGGTGATATTAGTAGCTTTTAGCATGGATATGAGTGTGTTATACAGGTTTAAAGGCCTTAATGTTATTACAAACCTACATTAGTGTGGGTTAAATTTAGCGAATATTAATAATTTGTTTACAGCTGGTGGGCAACTCCAATTTGGTAATTTGATAGATACGGCTACATTTGCAAAAATATTAAACACTGCATTATGTTTTGGACTTTAGAATTAGCCAGTTATTTAGAAGAGGCTCCTTGGCCTGCTACTAAGGACGAATTGATCGATTATTCTATCCGTAGCGGTGCGCCTATCGAGGTCGTTGAGAACCTTCAAGAACTTGAAGAAGAAGGTGATGTATTTGAAAGTATCGAAGACATTTGGCCTGACTATCCGAGCCAAGATGACTTCATGTTTAACGAAGACGAATACTAGAACGTAGCCCATGATACTTGATGAGCTAACGCAACTAAATAAATATGTAAAGGTCCACCCAAGATTTGAGGTGGCCTTTGCTTATATATTAGACACCAATTTTGATACTATGCCAGAAGGCAAGTATGAAGTGGATGGAAAAAATATAATTGCCATTATTGCAGATGGTCCTGGTGTTCCAATTTTAGAATCTTGCGCCAGTTTTGAGTGTCATAACACCTACATTGATATTCAAGTTTGTTTGAGTGGCATCGAAACAGTAGGTTGGAAATCACGCAGCACTTGTTTAGAACCAAGGGGTGAATACGACGCAAAAAGCGATGTTTTATTTTTTGAAGACGCGCCGGATCATTTCTTTAAACTACACGCTGGTCAGTTTGGAATATACTTTCCAGACGACGTACATGCACCTATGATAGGTGATGGAAAAATCAGAAAACTAATTTTGAAAGTTAAAGTAGACTAACTGCTTTTCTTAAACGTAAGTTTAAAATAAAGTAGTACAAGCGATAGTGCTAGCACAATGGTATTGGCGGCTATCACTGGCCCGCTGCCCGTGCTAATACCATAATAGAGCCATATAATGGTGCTTAGTACTACAATGAGTATCATATAAATACTTAAATCACCTACACTCTTGGTTTTATAAGCCTGCCATACTTGTGGCATAAAAGTAATAGCACTTAAAAAGGCGCCGATATAACCAATAATTTCGTTCATGAGTTTTATTTGTGTGGTGTCTTTCGAATTATGTGTTGCGAATTGTGTCTTTGGAATTGTCTATTCTGGTGAATCTTGAATTCCTAACTTTTGCATCACTTCATTACTTACACCTGTCATTGAAAAACCACCATCGTGGAATAGGTTTTGCATGGTAACCATACGTGTAAGATCAGAAAATAAAGTAACACAGTAGTTAGCACAATCTTCGGCAGTAGCATTACCAAGTGGTGCAATGGCATTTGAGTAATCGTAAAAATCACCAAAGCCTTTGATACCAGTACCTGCAGTGGTTTTTGTTGCCGATTGAGAAACGGTATTGATACGTACCTTTTTTTCTAGACCATAGTGGTAGCCAAAACTACGCGCGATAGATTCAAGCATAGCTTTGATATCGGCCATATCGGTATAAAAAGGGAAAGTTCTTTGTGCAGCCATATAAGAAAGTGCAACAACGCTGCCCCATTCATTAATGGCGTCTAATTTTTTTGCTACCGATAACATTTTGTGAAATGACATCGCAGAAACGTCGATGCCTTTCATAAAATAATCGTAGTTAGACTCGGTATAAGGAACATTTTTTCTGATGTTCACGCTCATACCAATCGAGTGTAGTACAAAATCTATTTTACCACCAAGTACTTCTTGAGATTCGGTAAATAATTTGGTAAGGTCTTCGATACTGGTAGCATCGGCAGGGATAATTTTTGAATTAGTAGCCTCTGCTAATTTATTGATCTCACCCATACGCATCGCGATAGGGGCGTTGGTTAATACAAATGTGGCGCCTTCTGCGTGTGCTTTTTCGGCAACTTTCCAAGCTATAGAATTAGCGTCTAATGCGCCAGTGATAATACCTCTTTTTCCTTTTAATAAGTTGTAAGCCATAGTTTGTTGTTTACGTATGGTAAAAGTAAATAAAATAGATTAAATGACCCTTATTCTTCCACCATTTCTGTGGCAGTAGCTATAGCAGCAGGGGTTGGTTGTTCACCACTAAGCATTTGAGCAATGGCGTTAATGCGCTCGGCTTTAGTGAGGCGCTTGATATGTGTAGCAATACCGCTCTCTTTGCTTTGCTTGTATACAAAGAAGTGCGCGTTTGCTTTTCCAGCAATTTGAGGTTGGTGTGTGATACAAATAATTTGACGACTAGCGGCTAAGCCCTGCATAATAATGCCCACTTGCTTGGCAGCTTCACCAGAAATACCGGTATCTATTTCATCAAAAATAAGCGTAGGTAAATTAACCGATGTTGCCACTAGTGATTTAATACAAAGCATGAGTCTACTTAATTCACCACCACTCGCTACTTTTTTAATAGACTCGTATTTGCCACTTTTGTTGGCGTCAAATAAAAACTCAATTTGATCGGTACCAAAAGCGTTTAGGTTTGTGTTTGTAATACTAACCTGAATACTTGCATTGGGCATACCTACTTGTGCAAGTAATGTGTTTACTGATTTTTGTAATGGAGCCGCTTGTGCTTTGCGCGCCGCAGAAATTTTAGTTGCAATTTCAGTAGCTGCAGCAAGCGTTTCTTTTTCCTGTTTAGCATGCGTAGCAATTGCGTCATCAATATTTTGAACGGCTAATAATTTTTCGGATAATGAAGCCCAAATATCTAAGAGTTCCTGTGTGGTAGTAACGCTATGTTTTTTTAAGAGCTTAAAACCAGCAGCCATTCGCTCATTGATGGTATGTAAACGTTCTTCGTTGGTAGAAATGGTATTTTCTAAACGCGAAAGTTCTGAGGCAATATCTTGAAGTTCTATATGGGTAACTTGTAAACGGTTTATCAGCTCCGAAACGCCCTCATGCACGCTGGTAAAGGGTTGTAGCTGTTGGAGCATTTGCTTTACTACGCTTACCACCGGTGTTTCGGCGTAGGCGAGGGCATGACTGGTGCCAGCGAGCGCCGTTTTAATGCCTTCGGCGTTGTTTAATAAAACAAGCTCCTGTTCCATCAGTTCCAGTTCATTGGTTTGAAGTTGTAACTCTTCAAATTCATCTAATAAAAACTGATTGTAATCGGCTTCTTTGGTAAACGCTTCTTTTTGTGCAAGCAGCGCTGCTAATTTTTTTTGTGCCGATAAATAAGCTTGGTAACTATTTGTAAAAGATTGTAATAAATTTTCGTTGCCTGCAAGTGCATCAATAACCGTGCGCTGAAAATCAGTGTTGCCTAATTCTAGGGTATCAAATTGTTGATGCAAATCTACCAGTAACGATGCAACACCACGAAGTGTTTGTAAGCTTGCTGGCGTATCATTAATAACTGCACGTGATTTACCAGTTGGTGCAATTTCTCTACGCAACACTAGTTCTGACTGATCGACATCCATGTCTTCTTCTAGCGATTGTAAATAATTGGCAACGGCTTTGTTGTTAGCAATAGAAAAACTGCCTTCTATAAAACATTTTTTTTCTTTGCTTACAAGACTGCTACTATCGGCGCGCTCACCAAGTATTAAACTTAGTGCCCCCATTAAAATACTTTTACCCGCACCTGTTTCGCCGGTAATAATATTAAGCTTATCAGAGAAATCAATTTCGATTTCATCAATGATGGCATAGTTTTTTATGTGGAGCTTTGTAAGCATAGTTCTAATCTGCTGCAATTTAGGTAAAACAAACTATTTGCAGCGCGCAATACCCGCTTTGGCACGCTGGTCCAAAGAGTTTTTGTAGCTATGTTCTTCCATCGATAAGCACTGCTCGTAAAAAGCGATGGCTTCTAGTTTTTGCCCGCGCTTTTCTAGTATTTGACCTGCTTGAAGCGCAGCCCTTGCGGCAAAATAAGCCGTTTGGTTGGCGCCTAGTTTAATGGTTTCTTTATAAAAAGAAATAGCTTCTGTTTCTTTACCGAGGTCTTCATAAATGCGGCCAATACGGTATACATATTCCAGTTTATCTGAGGCACTTGTAAATACTTGTTGTTTGCCTTGTAAGAGTGCTAGTGCGTCTTTGGTGTAACCACCATCGGTTAGCAGCCTTGCTTTTAGCAGCAGGGGATTAGGCCAAACACCCGTTTTAGCATCTTTTAATGCTTGTTTGTCTGCGTCCGTGTCCGTGCCGCCGCGCAAAAAAATTTGCTTGCGCGCCGCCTCGGCGGCGCGCATATCGCCCTTCAAAAAATTTGCCCAGCTCAGTTTTTGAAGCGCGTCTTTAATGTAAAAATTGCCTTTAAATTGTTCGGTGTATTTGGTCAATAGCGGCGTAGCGCCGTCTACATCTAATGCATATAGTTTGGCGCAGCCTAGTTCAAAATCCCAAAAGGGAAGGGTAAGGTAATCGGCACTTTTATTTCTATTCTCGATGATGCTTTTTGTAGTGGCGCTTCCTTTATGATTGAGCGATAAGTTAGCGGCGGTCCAGGCGTGCAAATGATTGTTAATGAGGTCTAGTTTTTTGTCTTGTATAAATGCAAGTGCGGCATCTTTTTCATTTTGTAAATGAAAAAGCAGGTACGGATAAATAAAATGAGATTCGGGGCTAAATAATTTAGCCCACACATCGGTGCCATTTGCAAAATTTGCCACCATTTTCATGCCCTCTTTTTGCGATCCGCGCATGCCCAGTAAATTGGTTAACCACTGATAGCCCTTTGGCACAGTGCCTACAATGCCTTGGAGTGCGCCATAGAGTAAATCGTCACCGGTAAAGGCGGGAAATTTTTTGTGGTTTTCCTCTGATAGCAGGTAGGACCTTCTAATATCCCATCCAGCGTCCCAGAAATGCCCAAATTTTAACGATACCATGGCGCGGTGGATGTATACATTGCTGAGGCAGTAATTGTAAAGCGGGTTGTTTTTAGGCCCATTTTCAAGTGCATCAATGCTGCGTTCAAAATTTTTAAACCTTGCTTTATAATCGGCTGGATTTTCTAGTAAAAACAGCACATAAAAATCGGTGTAAGCATCTAGTAAAGCAGGCACTAAATTTTGCGGATTTTGCTCCTTTGCTTTTGCAATAAGCGCAGTAGCCGGCGCAATTTTTAATTTATTAACTTCTTGGTAGGCCTGAATGCAAGTGGCATTAAAATCATACACTTTTTGCGCGCAAATACTGTTCGCAAAAAACAACCCCCCAAAAAACACCAACCACAAAAGCGCGCGCTCAAAAAACAGCCGTCTAAAAAGCACAAGACCCAAAACGGTATCTCCAAAAAGGATCCTCGTAAATAATATTTCTGCGCTGCGCTTTTTCATGTCTTGTATGAATATACCAAAAATAAGAAAGGGTAGCTGTTATAGCTACCCTTTCTTAAAATATTAATCCTATTTGAATCTTATTATCCTTCGTTAAGGTTAGCGTCTACTAAAATACGACCGCAGTTTTCACATACGATGATTTTTTTGTGTAAACGAATTTCAGATTGACGTTGAGGAGGAATTGAGTTAAAGCAACCACCACAAGCGTCTCTATCAACAGCAACAACGGCTAAACCATTGCGGTAGCTGTTACGGATACGGTCGTAGCTGTACATTAAACGTTCGTCGATATGACCACGCGCATCTGCACTTTTTTTGTTTAACTCAGTTTCTTCTTTTTCGGTATCTGCAATGATTTTTTCTAACTCACTTTTCTTGTGGTTAAGCACGCCTTCTTTAGAAGCCACTGCTTTTTTAGCAAGGTCTAATGCTTTGATTTTTTCAGTTAATTCTTCGTTCGCATCTCTAATGTGTTTTTCACACAATTTGATTTCAAGTTGTTGGTCTTCAATTTCTTTATTGATGGCTTCAAACTCACGGTTGTTTTTTACGTTCTCGCTTTGCTTTTCGTATTTAGCAATAAGCGCTTCGCTATCTTTCACCATCGATTTTTTTCCTTCGATGAATTCAGAAATACCGTTGATTTCTTCTTCGATACGCGTTTGACGTGCATTTAAACCAGTGATCTCGTCTTCAAGGTCACTTACTTCCATAGGAAGCTCACCTTTTAAAACTTGAATTTCATCTAGCTTACTATCGATCTTTTGAAGTTGAAGAAGGTTTTTTAATTTGTCTTCTACAGAGAAATCTTTAACTGATGCCATACTATAGGATTCTTTTGAAGTTTAATATTTGTGGAACCGGGTCCTGCGCCTTACATGAAATACCCAACCGGATTGGTTTTTGTATCTGATTTAAGGACGGCAAAGGTAGGGAATTTAGGTTGTAAAAGTTCAACTAAAAGCTCCACCGTGTATTGTTCGCTCTCAAAGTGTCCAATATCGGCTAGTAAAAGCTGTCCATTGGCATCAAAATAATCGTGGTATTTGAGGTCAGAAGTGACAAATGCATCAACCCCCATTTCTAGCGCTTTTTGGGTCAAAAAGGCCCCAGAACCACCACAAATGGCAATTTTTTGAAGCTTTTTGCCTAAAAATGGGCTATGTTTAATAGTAGGAATTTTAAATATATGAGCCAAATTTTGTAAGAAATCGGCCTCAGTTACGGGTGCAGATAATTGCCCTATAATTCCGGCGCCAATACCCGGTCCGGCCCCTGGTTTTGGATCTAAAATCTCAACCTGACTGAGCCCTATTTTTTGGGCTATTTTACCGTTCACCCCACCAATAACATTGTCGAGGTTGGTATGTATGGCATAAATGGCAATATCATGTTTGATGGCAGCAATTACCGCCTTTTCTACATAGCTAATGCCGTTTATTTTTTTAAGTCCACTAAATAGGATGGGGTGGTGCGCAACCACTAGGTTGCAACCCCTTGCCACCGCTTCCAGTATAACGGCTTCTGTGGCGTCTAGGGTGCAAAGCACACCCGTGCAAGTCATGTCTGTGGTTCCGGTCAGTAAACCGCAGTTGTCATAAGCCTCTTGTAAATGAAGGGGTGCTATATTTTCTAAGTGGTCAACTATTTCTTTTACTTGCATGTTTGTTATTTGCGTTCCGCTAAATTACCTTCATTCTATAATTAATCCGATGTCTGCAACCGATTTTCTTTTTTTAGATGGTCATTTGATTCGCCAAGATAAGACCAACCTATCGGTCAACAACCGCTCTTTTAGGTATGGTGATGGTTGTTTTGAAACCATTAGGGTAGTTAACGGACAAATTAAACTGGCGCCACTTCATGTTGAAAGACTTTTTACCAGCATCGACACGCTAAAGTTTAACAAGCCCTCATACATGAACGCGGAGTGGCTTGAAAAAAATATTTTAGAAGTGGTGCATAAAAACGGACATCAAAAATTAGCACGCGTAAGGGTTATGATTTTTAGAGGCGATGGTGGACTCTACGATCCAGAAAATCATTTTCCGCACCACCTCATTCAAAGTTTTAAACTTGGAGAAGCCACACAGGAACTCAATCAAAACGGACTCACGCTTGCCATTTATAAGGAGGCAAAAAAATCGAGCGACTTTTTTTCGATGATTAAATCCAATAATTACCTGCCCTACATAATGGCTGCACTTTGGGCCAAAGAAAATAATTTAAACGATGCTATTTTATTAAATCATTTTGATAACGTAGCTGATACCACCATTGCTAATTTATTTATTATCAAAGACGGGATTATTAAAACGCCTGCTATTACAGAAGGTCCTGTTGCTGGTGTCATGCGCCGCCACCTCATTAAAACGCTTCGTGAACACAATTATGAAGTGCAGGAGACAACCGTATCTGTTTCTGATGTATTAGAAGCTTCTGAAGTGTTTTTAACAAGCGCCATCCATGGCATTAAATGGGTCAAGCAAATAGACAATAGCCAGTACAACAATTCCCTGATACCTGTGTTATACAAGGAGTTTATACAAACTTTATGAAGCCAGTAGTATCCATCATATGGTTTAGAAGAGACCTCCGTTTGCATGACAATGCAGCGCTCTTTCATGCCTTACAAGCTGCCAGCCAATCTGGCGGCGCTCCCGTTTTACCCATCTTTATTTTTGACAAACAAATATTAGATAAGCTCGACGACAAATCAGACAAGCGTGTTGTATTTATTCATAACGCATTACAAAAAATGCACGAACAGTTATTGGCGCTGGGCAGTGGACTTACTGTTTTGTATAGCACACCACAAGAGGCGTTTAAAAATTTATTTGCAACATATACCGTTGCGCATGTTTTTACCAATCATGATTATGAACCTTATGCTGTAGAGCGCGACACAGCTATTGAGCAGTTATTGGCTGTGCAAAAAACAGGATTCTCTACTTACAAAGACCATGTGGTTTTTGAAAAATATGAAGTGGTTAAAGACGACGGAAAACCTTACACGGTGTTTACACCTTATTCTCGCAAATGGAAAGCCTATTTAGCCAATAACCCCGTAAAGGTTTTTGACACAAAAAAATATTCAAAAAATTATTTTCAGTATACGGCTCCGGACCTGCCATCGCTGGCTTCTATGGGTTTTACAGGATCAGCGGCTACTAGTTTTCCAGCAGGTATCCTCGATATAAATATTGTAAAAAAATACACTGACAACCGTAATTTTCCTGCCATCGAAAACAGTACCTCAAAAATGGGTGTGCACCTTAGGTTTGGAACGGTGAGTGTGCGTGAAATTTTACTACAAGCGCTACCCTTAAACGAAACCTATGTTAACGAAATTATTTGGCGTGATTTTTATCAGGCTATATTATTTCATTTTCCTAAAGTAGGTAAGGGAGAATCGTTTAAAAAAGAATACGATTTTATCAAGTGGCGTAACAACGAAAAAGAGTTTGAGCACTGGTGCAATGGCACAACTGGTTATCCAATTGTGGATGCAGGTATGCGTGAATTAAACGCAACGGGTTTTATGCACAACCGCGTGCGCATGATTACGGCTTCGTTTTTGTGCAAACACTTATTAATAGATTGGCGCTGGGGTGAAGCTTATTTTGCGCAAAAACTACTCGACTTTGATTTAGCATCCAACAATGGTGGATGGCAGTGGGCGAGTAGTAGTGGTTGTGATGCAGCGCCTTATTTTAGGGTGTTTAATCCCACACTTCAAACCGAAAAGTTTGACAAGAATTTGGTGTACATAAAAAAATGGATACCAGAACTTAATGAGTTAAGGTATCCAAATCCTATTGTTGTGCATGAAGTGGCGCGTAAGCGGGTGTTAGAAACCTATGCCGAAGCGCTCAAATCAAAATAAATTTATTCTCTTAGAATCTTCTACTAGAATAATTCTCTTAGATAAAACTAATAAGCTCTACATCAAAAATAAGTGTGCTATTGGGTCCAATTTGTGCACTTACCTGACGGTCTCCATAACCTAAATGTGGTGGAATAAAAAAGCGCCATTTGCTACCTGTTGGCATTAACTGCAAACCTTCGGTCCAACCTTTAATCACCATATTTAATGGAAAAGAAGCGGGTCTACCTCTTTGCACCGAGCTATCAAAAATAGTACCATCAATAAGTGTACCATGGTAATGACAGGTTACTTCATTGTGTGCTAGTGGTTTTTCACCAACGCCTGCTGTTAATACTTCGTACTGTAAACCAGAATCCAAAGTGGTTACTTCTGGTCTTGTTTTATTTTGCTCTAAAAAATCTTGTCCAGCTTTTAAATTTGCTGCTGCTTTTTCTGCTTTCATTTGTGCTAATTGATCTGCTACGCCCATGTTATTTAATTTTATTAATCGTTTGCGTAAGAAGAAACCGGTTCGCAGGTGCAAACTAAATTTCTATCTCCGTGTGTGTTATTAATTCTTGCTACCGTTGGCCAAAACTTATTGAGTTTAACATAAGGTAACGGGAACGCTGCTGTTTCTCTAGAATAGCTGTAATTCCATGTTTCGGCACATACCACACCTTGTGTATGCGGCGCATTTTTTAATGGATTGTTAAGCTTGTCTATTGCACCAGATTCAACCGCTTTAATTTCGTGATAAATAGCAATCATGGCATCACAAAAACGGTCTAGCTCTGCTTTGTCTTCACTCTCTGTAGGCTCAATCATGATGGTACCTGCTACCGGGAAACTCATGGTAGGTGCGTGGAAACCATAATCAATTAAACGCTTTGCAACGTCTTCAGCTTCTATACCTGCCGATTGTTTAAATGGTCTTAGATCCACAATAAATTCGTGTGCACAAGTACCGTTTTTACCAGCGTATAAAATAGAATAATATTTTTCTAAGCGCGCTTTCATGTAATTCGCATTTAATATCGCATACGCTGTTGCGTCTTTGATACCCTGTGCGCCTAACATTTTAATGTACGCGTAGCTAATTAATAAAATACTTGCAGAACCATACTGTGCAGCACTTACAGCGTGCTCAGGATTGCCCGTTTGATGATGACCTGGTAAAAAAGGAGCTAATTTATCATTCACACAAATAGGGCCCATGCCAGGTCCACCACCACCGTGTGGAATCGCAAATGTTTTGTGTAAGTTTAAGTGACACACATCGGCGCCAATCATACCTGGGCTGGTTAAACCAACCTGTGCATTCATGTTTGCACCATCCATGTACACCATGCCTCCGTTTGTATGGATAAGGTCACAAATGTCTTTGATGGTTTCTTCAAACACACCATGTGTAGATGGGTAGGTAACCATGAGTCCACCAAGTGTGTCTTTGTATTGTTCAGCTTTTTCTTGTAAATCGTTCATGTCAATATTACCCGCTTCATCACATTTCACCACCACTACTTTAAAGCCAGCCATAACAGCACTTGCAGGGTTGGTACCGTGCGCACTAATTGGGATAAGTACAATATTGCGGTGCTCGTTTTTATTTGCTTTGTGGTAAGCTCTAATGGTTAATAGTCCAGCGTACTCACCTTGCGCACCACTATTGGGTTGTAAGCTACAAGCGGTAAAGCCTGTTGCTTGACATAAATAATGCGATAACTCTTTTAAAATTTCTTGGTAGCCTTCTGTTTGATTGGTTGGCACAAATGGATGTAGACCACCAAATGCAGGCCAGCTCACCGGCATCATTTCTGTGGCTGCATTTAATTTCATGGTACAGCTACCAAGTGAAATCATCGATGTATTTAAAGACAGGTCTTTATTTTCTAGTAATTTAATATAACGCATCATCTGACTTTCGGAGTGGTGCGTATTAAATACTGGGTGTGTTAAATAATCGGTGGTTCTTTGTAATCCTTGTGGGATATGTGTTGTAACGCTTTCTATTGTAGCGGCTGTTAATGTTGTAGCCGCTTTACCAGTGGTAGTTGCAAACACAGCAAGTACCGCATTAGCGTCTGCAATGCTGGTGGTTTCATCTATGCTAATAATTACTTTTTCGTCTGGCGCATAAAAGAAATTAATGCCTGCTTTTTCGGCGTTTACTTTTAAAGCTGCAGCGTCTACACCACTCACTGTGATCGTGTCAAAGAAAAATTTATTTTGCTGAGATAGACCCATGGCGTTTAAGCCATTTGCAACTGCCACTGCAATTTTGTGTACGCGTGATGCAATATTTTTTAAACCCTTAGGTCCATGATACACCGCATACATAGCAGCCATGTTGGCAAGTAATGCTTGCGCAGTACAAATATTAGAAGTTGCTTTTTCTCTTTTAATATGCTGCTCTCTTGTTTGTAATGCCATACGAAGTGCACGGTTACCCTGCGCATCAATACTTACGCCAATTAAACGGCCTGGCATACCTCTTTTAAAATCGTCTTTGGTAGCAAAAAAGGCAGCATGTGGTCCACCAAATCCCATGGGAACACCAAAACGTTGTGCGCTACCCAGTGCAATGTCTGCACCAAGTTCTCCTGGAGGGGTAAGTAGGGTAAGTGCTAGTAAATCGGTAGCTACAATAACGAGGCCATCCACAGCGTGCACCTTATCAATAAAGGCACGTTGGTCTTCTACGCCACCATTGCTGTTTGGATATTGGAGCATCGCACCAAAATAAGTTTCGTCAATGGCAGCGGTTAAAAAATCACCCACTACAATTTCGATACCAATAGGCTCGGCGCGTGTAACGAGTACATCTTTTGTTTGCTTGAAAATATTTTTATCTACAAATAATTTTGGTTTAGTGGCAACCTCCGATTTATTGATGTGGTGAAAAGCAAGTGCCATTGCTTCTGCAGCAGCTGTTGCTTCATCAAGTAAAGAGGCGTTGGCAATAGGTAAACCGGTAAGGTCTGTTACCATGGTTTGAAAGTTTAGTAAACTTTCTAAACGGCCTTGAGCAATTTCTGCTTGGTAGGGTGTGTACTGTGTGTACCATCCTGGATTTTCAAAAATATTTCTTAGGATAACACTTGGTGTAATAGTGCCATAATAGCCCTGACCAATATAGTTTTTATACACTTTATTTTTGGCAGCTACTTTTTGCAAACTGGTTAGGTATTCATACTCCGAAATAGGAGCTGGGATATCCAACAAATGATTGATTTTAATCGCAGCAGGGATTGTTTTATCAATTAACTGATCTAAACTGCTAGCACCAATCACATCTAACATGGTTTTGGTGTCTGCTGCATTAGGGCCAATATGACGACCCGAAAACTCCTGTGCTTGTTGTTCAAATAAGTTTGCCATAAACTAAATTATTATCGTGTAGTAAAAATCATCCTTAATGGCCGCAAAGGTACGGGCACAAGGCCTCAAATTGGAGCTTTTGTGGAAGCCGTTGATAAACTGTGGATGAATTTCTGCACAAATCGTGCTAATCTTGTAGTATGAATGAGATTTCACTTGAAAACTGGGAAAAAACAGCCGCCGACCACGAGAAAAAGTACAAGCAATTCCTCCAAAAGCCGGATAAAAAGCAGCTCTTAAAGGTCCTTCCCGACCTTCATGATGAAGCATTTGAAAAAATAGACTGCTTGGACTGTGCGGCCTGTTGTAAAAACTATTCGCCCCGTTTTAAAGGGCCCGATATCAAACGCATTAGTAAGCATGTGGGTATGCGTGAAACGGAGTTTATTGACAAGTACCTAGTAATGGATAATGATGGAGACTATGTAGCCAATACAAAACCATGTCCATTTTTAGGGTCTGATAATTTTTGTAGTATTTATGACAAACGTCCTTCCGATTGTGAACGTTTCCCTTACACCGATGAAGACGTGTTTTTTAAGCGCCCTGCTATCACCTTAAAAAATGTTACTTTTTGTCCAGCCGTGTTTCATGTATTTGAAAGACTGATCGAAAAAAAGTAAGCTTACTTGGTAACGTGTAAAATAAATTTTTCCTGAAAATAAGGCTCTGCAAATAAGCGGTACACCGGAATCATTTTAGGCCTTAATAGGCTTTCAAAAATTTCTTGTGCAAGGTCGCCACCTTTTAAACAAATAAGTCCATTTGGAATTTCTTGTTTGTGTCCTTTTTTTAATAGGGGTCCTGCCCACTGCCATAAATCTTTTAAGGGCGCAACGGCTCTAGAAACGGCAAAGTCAAATTTCCTGTTTTTTATTTCTTCGGCACGGCAGTGTTGTGTGGTTACATTGGTGAGCCCAACACCCTCAGCAACGGCTTCCACAACTTTTAATTTTTTAGCAATGCTATCTACCAAATGAAACTTTACTTCTGGAAAAAATATAGCGAGCGGAATGCCCGGAAACCCGCCACCACAGCCAATATCAATCACTTCGGTGCCTGGCTCAAAATTTGCCATGGCTGCAATGCTAAGGGAGTGGAGTACATGGTGTAAATAAATGCTTTCTATGTCTTTACGAGACACCACATTGATTTTACTATTCCAGTCTTTGTAAAGTTCCTCTAACCCTGCAAATTGAGCCGTTTGCTTTGGGGTAAAGTCGCTAAAGTACTTTTCAATTAATCCCAATTTTTCCGGGGTGCTTTCCATATGGCGGGTAAGGTAAATAAGTAATAAAAAAACATAAAAATATCGAAGAAAATAAACCAAGGCCAGAGGTCTAATTCGTTTAGTTTTTTCATGCCCTTAAAGTAAACATAGGCTTGAATTAAAAAACGAACGCCAAATACCGCAAGGCTGATCCACCAACTATAAAAAATAATAGAAACAATGAGTAGTGGATATAATAAAAATTGAGAGGTACTATAAAGGCCCAATAACATTTTATGACTTGGCTTGTAATAACGGCTTGTCGTGTAGTGTCTATATTTTTGAGCCATCCACTCATTCCAAGTATTTTTTGGTTCACTCAAGGTATGTGTTTCTGGATCTATACAAATAGCGGTATTGCGCGCTGTAGCTACCTGATTGATAAATAAATCATCATCACCACTAGGTACTTGATTAATAGAAGAGAATCCTTTGTTGCGTAAAAAAACTTGTTTTTTATAACTCAGGTTTCGGCCCACACCCATATACGGGTTGCCGCTTAGTGCATAGGTTAAATATTGAAGTGCGGTATGAAAGGTTTCAAAACGAATCAGTTTATTTAAAAAGCCAGGCTTTTTTCGGTACGCGCCATAGCCCAGAACAATTTCAATATTGTCTGTGTATGCAGCTTGCATTTTTTTAATCCAATGCTCCGATGCTGGAATACAATCGGCATCTGTGAGTAATACAATTTCATACTTGGCACTTTTAATACCCATGGAGAGCGGGAATTTTTTACCAGCAATCATTTTTGCTTCCTGCGTTAATAAAACGTGGTTGATGTTTTTAAATGCTTTTTTAAATTCATCAATTAAGTATTTGGTATCGTCTGTAGAGTTATCGTTTACGAGCACTACTTCAAATGTGCTTTTATAATTTTGTACCAAAACAGCCGGAAGCGTTTGCACCAAATTGTGCGCTTCATCTCTTGCGCAAATCACCACCGATACCGCATGTTCCATTTCCTCCCTTGGCGTTACCTGCTTGTGAAAGGCCAGCCTAATAAAAAAGTAGAGGTAATAAAAGAGTTGAATGGCTACTACCGAACAAAAAATATAGAAAATAAGGGTCCAAATGATGGGAGCTACGTTCATGAGCGCAAAAATAGTGGTTTTGTGCTACTTTTGTGGCCATGGCTGCACTAACCTTCCAACTTCAAAATACGGCTACCGGCACGGGTGCAAGAGCCGGTGTGATGCAAACCGATCATGGTGAAATCTTAACCCCCATTTTTATGCCAGTGGGCACCGTAGGGACAGTTAAAGCGGTTACGCAACAGCAACTTTCATTAGAAGTACAAGCTCAAATTATTTTAGGCAATACCTATCATTTGTATTTACGACCTGGTACCGAAGTGCTAGAAGCAGCAGGGGGCTTACATAGATTTAATGGTTGGCATAAACCCATCTTAACAGATAGCGGTGGATACCAAGTTTTTTCTTTGGCAGCCAACCGAAAAATTACCGAAGAAGGGGTAGTTTTTCAATCTCATATCGATGGTAGTAAACACCTTTTTACACCCGAGTCGGTGATGGATATTCAGCGTAGTATTGGCGCCGATATTATTATGGCTTTTGACGAATGTCCACCTTATCCAAGCGAGTATTCTTATGCTAAAAAAAGTATGGAGCTTACGCACCGTTGGTTAGAGCGTTGCATTAAAAGACTTGCCGAAACGCCCGATAAATATGGGTATACGCAAAATTTATTCCCCATTATACAAGGCAGCACTTTTAAAGATTTGCGTGTAGCCTCTTTCGAATTTATTGCTTCTACCAATTGTGTTGGTAATGCGATTGGTGGCTTAAGTGTTGGAGAGCCTGAAGAAATGATGTACGAATACACGTCTCTTTGTACCGAAAATTTACCTACCAATAAACCCCGTTATTTAATGGGTGTTGGAACACCTTGGAACCTACTTGAATGCATTGATAGGGGCGTTGATATGTTTGATTGTGTGATGCCTACCCGCAATGGCCGAAACGGTATGTTGTTTACATCTGAGGGTGTCATTAATATCAAAAATAAAAAGTGGGCATCCGACTTTTCTCCAATAGATACAGGTATTCCATGCCATTCTAGTAATTATTATTCTAAAGCTTATTTACGTCATTTGTTTGTTGCTGATGAAATATTAGGGCTTCAGATTGCAAGTATTCATAACTTGGCTTTTTACTTATGGTTGGTGGGAGAGGCTAGAAAGCAAATACTAGCCAATAATTTTGCTACTTGGAAAGCGCAAATGCTGCCCATTTTAAAACAGCGTTTATAATTATTTTGTAGGTACATGAAAATACTTGACTGGTACATACTTAAAAAATTCTTGTTCACTTTTTTCTTTGCAATTTTTTTATTTGCAGTGATTGCCATCGTTATTGATGTAAGTGAAAAAACAGATGATTTTGTGCGTTCTGGTTTGGGTGCAAAAGATATTATTACCAGTTATTATTTTGGATTTATTCCGCATATTATTGCACTACTGTTGCCGCTTTTTGTTTTTTTAGCAGTTATTTTTTTTACGTCCAAAATGGCTGGAAACTCCGAAATCATTGCCATTTTAGCGAGTGGTACATCTTATAATAGATGGCTTCGTCCTTACTTGGTGGGAGGTGTTATGCTAGGTATGGTGCTCTGGTTTGCCAACCAATACGTAGTGCCAAAAGCCAATCAAATTAGAGGAAGTTTTGAAGCGACATACATCGATAAAAATAGTTCTTACAATGCACTTGTAGGTACCAACTCTAATATTTATTTGCGCATCGATTCATTTACATATGCCGGTATTTATGCCTATGATACGGCCACAAAAAGAGGCGGTCCATTTTTTGCATACACCTTAAAAAATAACAAGCTGGTGCGTAATATTAGAGCCGATCAAATCACGTGGGATACGGCTTCTAAAAAATGGAAACTTGAATTCATTATTGATCGAAAAGTGATGCCGCTCCAAGAAAATGTTGCATATACCACCCAGCAAATCATGGCATTTAATTTTGGTCCGCTCGATTTAAGTAGAGATAAATACACCAAAGACAAATTAACCACATCCGAACTAAACCGCTTTATTGAACTTGAAAAATTAAGGGGTTCGGAGGGGCTTAATGCCTTAAAAGTGGAGCGCTACAGGCGTGATGCTACCTGTGTAACAGTGTTGCTACTTACTATTATAGGAGCCATTGTAGGTGGCCGAAAAGTACGTGGGGGCAGTGGCATGCACTTAGCCGTTGGCTTTATTATTGCTGCATTATTTATCATAACCGACCGTTTTTCTACCATTTTTGCCACAAAAGGCAATTTGCCTCCATTAATGGCCGCTTGGATACCCAATTTTATCTTCCTTTTTGTGATATTTTACCTCTATAAGAAGGCCCCTAAATAGGAAACGTTAAAATGCATAAACTTCTTTGATATTCTTTTGTTATACAATGCAAGTTGTACATACCTTTGCGCAAGATTTTTTTTAAAATGATGTTGTCATGGAAATATTAAAAGAAAAGTTTAAGACGAAAGCAGAAGCTGCTGCGCTTGAAATCAAAGAAATTATTAAAACCCACGGTACCAAAAAAGTGGGTGAAGTAACACTGGCACAAGTATACCAAGGTATGCGCGGTATTACTGGGCTTGTTACTGAAACTTCTTTACTTGATGCGCAAGAAGGCATTCGTTTTAGAGGTTACTCAATTCCAGAATTACAGGCGAGTTTGCCAAAAGCACCAGGTGGTGGTGAGCCATTACCAGAAGGTCTTTTTCATTTAATGTTATTAGGTGAATTACCTACTCAACAAGACGCAGAAAGAATCACTAGTATTTGGCAGCGCAGAAGTCATGTGCCAAACCACGTGTTTGCAACCATCGATGCACTTCCAATAACCACACACCCTATGACTATGTTTGTTACAGGTGTGATGGCACTTCAAACCGAAAGTCATTTTGCAAAAGCATATGCTACCGGAATCAATAAAAAAGATTACTGGGGTCCAGTTTTTGAAGATACCATGGATTTAATTGCACGCCTTCCTCGTATTGCTGCATACATCTATCGTCGTAAGTATAAGAACAATGAACATATTCATCCAAACGGCCTACTAGACTGGGCTGGTAACCTTGCACACATGATGGGTTACAATGATGAAAGCTTTAAAGAACTTATGCGTTTATACATGACCATCCATGCCGATCATGAAGGTGGTAACGTATCTGCACACACCACACACTTAGTAGGTTCTGCACTCAGCGATCCTTATTTAAGTTATGCGGCTGGTATGAATGGTTTAGCGGGTCCATTACATGGCCTTGCCAATCAGGAAGTAATCAAGTGGATTTTTGAAATGCAAGAATCATTGGGTACCGACGCGCCAACTTCGGAGCAAATTGCAAACTATGTGCAAGCAACTTTAAGTTCTGGTAAAGTAGTGCCTGGTTATGGTCATGCCGTACTTCGTAAAACGGATCCACGTTTTACAGCGCAAATGGAATTTGGTAAAAAACATATGCCAGATGACAAGTTGGTAAATACGGTTTGGAATATTTACGAAACCGTTCCTCCAATTTTACAATCATTAGGTAAAGTAAAAAATCCTTGGCCAAACGTTGATGCACACTCTGGTGCATTACTGGTTCATTATGGCCTGGTTGAATATGAATTTTACACCGTGTTATTTGCTGTTAGTAGAGCACTTGGTGTTTTATCTAGCCTTTGTTGGGACCGTGCTTTAGGCTTCCCACTGGAAAGACCAAAATCTGTAACCACAGATTCGGTGAAGCAGTGGTTAGAAGGTAAGGCAGAAATCTGGGAAGGATAATAGAACTTACATTGTAGCGTAGGGGAATTAGCTCAGTTGGTAGAGCGCTTGCATGGCATGCAAGAGGTCAGCGGTTCGACCCCGCTATTCTCCACAGCTTGTAAAGGGTCTTGGAAAAACCAAGGCCCTTTTTTATTTGATGGTTTGAATTAAAACAATATCTTTATGATATCAAAATAATATCAAACATGGAAAAGTTACTCAAACCCCTTTCTGGCTACCGAGCAGCATTATTTGCTTTAGTATCATTTTTTATTGGTTTTGCACTCATTGTTGGTGGGGCACAGCAAAATGAAGGAACCCAAGTTTTCTTTGGCGTACTACTTTTAGCTACGACAGTTTTTTTAGTGAAAGGCCTCATGATTATTGATCCCAATTATAGTATTGTACTTACGTTTTTTGGTAAGTATGTGGGTACCGTTAGAGAAAATGGACTTCAATTTGTAAATCCATTTTATAGCAAACTAAAAGTGTCTCTTCGTATGCAAAGTATTGAGAGCACAAAATTAAAAGTGAACGACAAGCTTGGTAATCCCATCGAAATTGCTGCGGTTATTTTATACCAAGTAGAGGATACCTATAAAGCAGTATTTGATGTAACAAGTTTTAATGACTACATCCGTAACCAAAGTGAAGCAGCTGTGCGTCACTTGGCAACGACTTGTCCTTACGATAATATCGAAGATGAAAAAGCGCATGTTACTTTAAGAGATGGTGGAGAGCAGGTTATTGAAATGTTGGAGCAGGAATTAAACCAACGTTTAAACAAAGCGGGTGTGCTCGTTACAGAAGCGCGCATTAGTCACCTCGCTTATGCGGCTGAAATTGCGGGAGCCATGCTACAACGCCAGCAGGCAACAGCTATAGTTGCTGCACGCACTAAAATTGTAGAAGGTGCAGTGGGTATGGTTGAAATGGCACTTTCAATGTTATCAGAAAAAGATATTGTAGTGTTAGACGATGATAAAAAAGCAGCCATGGTAAGCAATTTAATGGTGGTATTATGTGGCGAAAAAGCAGCATCTCCAGTTTTAAATACAGGAAGTCTTTATTAATACTTTAAATCCTTTTTATGTCACTAAATAAAAAGACTTTTGTTTTACGTATTAGCGAAGACATGTTTAAAAATTTGTCTAAATGGGCCGATGATGAATTTAGAAGTGTGAACGGACAAATTGAAATGATACTTGACAAGGCATTAAAGGATGCTTGTAGAAAAACAGTTTCAAAAGAAACAAAGCCATCACAAAAAACTAAATTGCTAAAATGAAAATAAAATTAATAGCCCTGTATTTGGCATGCTTTCTTGTTGCAACAAATGCATTTACCCAAACACTTACTGTTGGAAGTTTTAATATACGTTACGATAACCCACGTGATTCTGGAAATTTGTGGAGCACTAGACTTCCTAGAGTGGCTGCCCTGATTGAGTTTCATGAATTTGATATGGTAGGAACCCAAGAAGGGTTGCAGCACCAACTTGATGGTTTGCAGGCCTTACTTCCGGGATACACGTATTACGGCATTGGAAGAGATGATGGTGCATTAAAAGGGGAGCACTCTGCTATTTTTATAAAAAAAGATGCATTTACTATTTTAGATAAAGGTGATTTTTGGTTATCTGAAACACCTACTAAACCTGGCTTTGGTTGGGATGCGCGGATCAATAGAATTTGCTCTTGGGTGCTTCTGCAACACAATGTAACGCGCAAAAAAATGTATTGTTTTAATGTACATTATGACCATCAGGCCATGGTTGCAAGAAACGAAAGTTCTAAACTTATACTTGAAAAAATCAAAACGATTGCAGGCAATACACCTGTTATTTTAACCGGCGATTTTAACGGGGATCATAGTTCGGCATGGTATCAATTAATTGCGAATTCTGGTGTTTTATTAGACACCTACAAAAGGGTAGCTGTACCCTATAAGCCAAACGGTACTTTTCAGGGCTTTGGTCCCAATTTAAATCCGGATCAGGTAATCGATCATATTTTTACCTCCTCACATTTTACGGTTAGTAAGTGGGGCGTATTAACGGACTCTTACAATGGTAAATTTCCGTCCGATCATTTTCCGGTATTAACACGAATTACCCTTAAATAAAGGTTTTGTGGGTATAGGGCCGTTATATAACGGCCTAATTGTGCAAAAGCTTTCTTAAATAACGGGGCTTTAGCATTTTTATTCACAGGGCATTGCTTCTTTTGTAGAACCCACTAATTTTAAGGTAATCAAACCCATTGTATGTTTTATTTATTACAAACAGACACCATTCAAAAAGCATTAGGTGCAGTTACTGCAAGTACGCCAGAAAAAATTTCTATGCTGAGCTTATTAGAAAAGGGTGGTTGGATTATGTATCCCTTATATTTTTTACTCGTTGCCGCTATTTATGTTTTTATAGAGCGTTTGTTGGCCATCAATAAAGCTTCTAGAATAGAGCCTAACTTTATGAATATTATTAGAGATAATATTGTTACGGGTAATGTGCAAGCAGCGCGCAACTTAGCAAAAAATACCAATAGCCCTGTGGCACGTATGATTGATAAGGGCATTCAACGCATTGGAAAGCCACTTGATGCGATCGAAAAAAGTATGGAAAATGTGGGTCGCCTAGAAATGTACAATATGGAAAAAAATCTTTCTATTTTATCACTCATTTCTGGTATCGCACCTATGTTTGGATTTTTAGGAACCATTATTGGAATGGTGCAATTATTTTATGGCATCGCATCTACCGGAGAGTATACGCTTAACACCATTGCAGGTGGTATTTATACAAAAATGATTACATCTGCTACGGGTTTAATCATTGGGCTTATTGCATACGTTGGCTATAATTTTTTAAGTACCCAAATTGATAAGACCGCCAACAAAATGGAAGTAGCAAGTTCTGAATTCATTGATATTTTACAAGAACCCACTCGTTAATTAACTACAATGAATATCAGAAAGCGTTTAAGATCTCATCCCGAAGTGCACACCGGTGCCTTAAATGATATTCTATTTATACTACTTCTGTTTTTTCTAATTGTATCAACACTTGCCAACCCCAATGTCATTAAAGTGTCTAATCCAAAAGCTGCAAGCGATACAAAAGCCAAGCAAACAGTGGTGGTTACGGTAGACAAAGACCAGCAAATTTATATTGGATCTAAACCTATTGTACTCGACTCATTAGAATCTGAACTTTCCGTTTTTTTAGCGAAAGAAACAGATAAGCCTTCGGTGGTTATTAATGGCGATAGTACTTCACATTTAGGAACGGCTATTAAAGTAATGCAGGTGATAAAAAAATTAGGTGCAACGCCTGTGATGGCTGTAGATAATAGCCAGTAATTAGTAGCCGCAGTTAATTTTTAGTGGCTACAATCATTCGGTCATTTTCAAACAAATCTTTTTTAAGCACGGTTGTGTAGTTATTTTGTTCAAATACATCCTGCGTTTGAATCCCTAGTGCTTGATTGATTTCTACAAATACAGCGCCATCTTTATGTAAATACTTGTTGCCAAAATTTGCAAGGGCGCTATAAAAAATAAGTGGATCGTTATCCCTCACAAAAAGGGCCGTGTGCGGTTCAAAGTTAAGTACATGCCCCGCCATACTTTCTTTTTCAATATCCGCTATATAAGGAGGGTTTGAAATAATAATATCAAAACTGCCAAGCTCCGGCCAGTTTGATTCGTCTAAAAAATCAAGTGTTTTAAACGTAATAGAGGTGTTATTGGCTATTGCATTTGCCAAAGCCACATTAACGGCTTCAGTAGAAATATCTACCGCTGTAATTTGTGCGCTCGGTAGTTTTTTTTGAAGCGCAATGGCAATACATCCACTACCTGTTCCAACTTCTACAATTTTTAGTGGCGCTTGCTGTATCTTTTTTGCCGCTGCCCAACTTGCACATAAGTTTACGAGTTCTTCGGTTTCGGGCCTTGGAATAAGGGTATGTTCGTTAACTTGTAAACACAGGCCCGCAAACCATGCTTGACCTAAGACGTATTGCACAGGC
>JAIYCS010000095.1 GCA_027487895.1 Sediminibacterium sp.
ACGGTCTTTATTTGGGATTTGATCTGTTTTTTGGAAACGAATGGCACTCCATACGTGATCGAGCGTTACTTGACGTACCGATTCGTAATCATTTTTAGTAAGCACTTCCCAACTAGACTCTCTGTTAAGGTCACTCACAATTTTACTCGTGGTTTTAGGGTAAGCGATCCATAATTTGGTTTCTGGGGTAATAGCCGGAAAAACCTCTTTTAAGATGTTGTTAAGCTGCTGCTGGCTAAGTGCAAATACCAAGGCAAAATCTAATTTCTTAGATCTAATTAATGGCGTTACGTTTTTAGCGAAGTTTACTTTTACAAATTGCTTTTCTACAGAAGAAGGAAGCCCCTGGATCAGGATATTCTTTTCGTCTTTTAATTGAAGCTTTTCTAACAGCGGCTGATTGGACATACCTAAAAAATTAGGGATTAACTAAAAAGAGTGCAAAGGTACAAAAAATATAGGGTATTTTACGCAGTTAAGCGTTTAAAAAAGCAAATAGTTCAACAAAAACTTTCAACTACTAGGCCTTATCGCCTGATTTTCTTTGCTTTCGGCGGTCTCGGTGACGTAAAATTGGAACCTTACTTTCGGTGCCATTTAAGATCCGACCAATGTTTTTTTGGTGTGTTAATACCACCATGAGGGCTACTAGTACCGCAAAAATTCGGTACAGTGTTTCCTGTTCGTTGAAAATAAATAATATAAAAACCATGAATGCGATCCCAGCAAGCATAGAACTTAAGGATACAAACCTGGTTAAAAAAAGTACAATTAAAAACACCCCAATACAACAAGCAGCCACAATGGGTTGAATGGCTACAGCCATACCTAAAAGCGTTGCAACCCCTTTTCCACCTTTAAAATTGGCCCATATAGGAAATATATGACCAAGAATGGAGGCCATACCTAAACCTAACATAAAGTTGGTGCGGTGTAATTCGTTGGTTAAATAATGAGGAAGTAACAAATAAAGTGAAGTTGCCACCACGCCTTTTATCACATCTACGAGCATTACAAAACTGCCCCATTTAGAACCTAAAACCCTGAAAGTATTGGTAGCACCAGCGTTTCCGCTGCCATATTCTCTAATATCTATGCCAAAAAAATGCTTGCTAACCCAAACCGATGTTGGAATAGAACCAATTAGGTAAGCTACAATTATGAGTAAAAATTCATTCATCCCTGTACATTTTAAGTTTAGTTACCGAACGACTATTTTTAAAATTAATGATTAATTCATAAACCGTTGAATTGTGTCTAATGTATTGAGCCTCACTGTTAAACAGTATAATGCAGCGCTATCCAGTTATTTTTTGTCCTCGTTTCTTGATGTTTCCAACCCAGCGCCAAACATGCAGCTTGTATGTCAGCTTCGTCTTCGGTTAATAGACCACTCAGCAGCACGTCTCCTCCTGGTAAAGTTGCTGCAGCCAAAAATTCTAGGTTATCTAAAATGATATTCTTGTTGATATTGGCAATTATAATATTAAACTTTTTATTGAGCTTAGCATTATCAACCTTTTGTATTTCAATTGATTGCGTATTATTAACTATAATATTTTCTGAAGCATTTTCGATACACCAGTCGTCATTATCAACAGCCAAAACCGGACCTGCTCCTAGCTTCTGTGCCAAAATAGCCAAGATGCCCGTTCCCGTCCCAAAGTCAAAAACGCTCTTATTTGCAAAGTCAATACCACGCATAAGCTGCATAACGCAGTAGGTAGTTCCGTGATGGCCGGTACCAAAACTCATTTTAGGAGTGATCACGATATCGTGCTCAACCACCCCTCCAAAAGGAGCATGAAACCCTGCCCTTACGCCTACAAAATCATCTACTTGCACTGGCTCAAAATTGGATTCCCATAAAGCGTTCCAGTTTTGCTTTTCAATGGCAGCACTGGTATAATCAAGGCCATAATGCCCCAACGTATCTAAGAGCGCTGCTTCTTTAGCTGCATCAAAATTTTGGGCAGGTATATAGCTTAATAAGCCCGTTTCTGTTTCTTCAAAGCCTTCAAAACCCATAACAGCAAGCTCAGCCATAATCATTTCCTTAACGGACTCTGCTTGAACAATAATAGAAACTTGAAGGGTTGTACTCATGGTATTTGATTAAAAATGAAGGGTTTATAAATAACAAAGGCCCGTTTTAAAACGGGCCTTTGCAGCAATTATTGTATGTACCTAAACCTTATTCAGCTCCTGGTCTAGGTATCAAAGCCTTGTGGCTTAATTTAAATTTACCTGTTTTTGGATCTAATCCAACCAGCTTTACTTTAACCATATCACCTTCTTTGAAGATGCCATCCATGGTTTCTAAGCGCGACCAGCTAATTTCAGAAATGTGTAATAAGCCCTGCTTACCTGGCATGAATTCGATGAATGCACCAAATTCTTTAATGCCTTTTACAGGACCTTCATATACATCACCAACTTCAGGAACGGCAGTAATGCCCTTAACCCATGATAATGCTTTTTCTAGACCTGCTTTTTCAGCACAGAAAATGCTAACTACACCGGTGTTACCTACTTCTTCAATATTGATGGTAGTACCTGTTTCACGCTGAATTTCTTGAATCACTTTACCACCTGGTCCGATCACTGCACCGATAAATTCTTTATCGATTACTAATTTAACCATACGTGGCGCATGTGGCTTCACTTCTGGTCTGTGCGCTGGCATACACTCGTACATCGCATCTAAAATATGTAAACGACCAGTACGCGCTTGAGCCAAAGCTTCACGCATAATGTCCATACTTAAACCGTCTACTTTAATATCCATTTGCACACCGCAAATACCATCACGGGTACCAGTTACTTTAAAGTCCATATCACCTAAATGATCTTCATCACCTAAGATATCTGTTAAGATCGCATACTTACCATCTTCTCTAGAAATAAGTCCCATGGCTACACCACTTACGTGCTTAGGAACAGGAACACCTGCATCCATAAGGGCTAATGAACCCGCACAAACAGTTGCCATAGAAGACGAACCGTTACTTTCTAAAATATCGCTCACTACACGCACCGTGTACGCATAATCTTCGGTTGGCATCATTTGCTTTAAAGAACGCATAGCAAGGTTACCATGACCTACTTCTCTACGTCCAACACCACGCATCATTTTAACTTCACCAGTACTAAATGGAGGGAAATTATAATGTAAAATAAATGGTGTGTACTCCGATTTTGCAGCACTCTCTTGTAACAACTCATCTAGTTTGGTACCAAATGTTACAGTGGTTAAAGATTGTGTTTCACCTCTTGTAAATAAAGCCGAACCGTGTGGCGTTGGTAATGGCTCTACTTCCATAGCAAGTGGACGAACTTGATCAAGTGCACGACCGTCTAAACGGATACGCTCATCAACCATCATGTTACGTACAACTTCCCACTTAAGGTCTTCGTAATATTTTTTAGCTAACTTTTTATCTAAATCGGTAACGTCTTCACCAAGGCTAGCAATTAACTCATCTTTTAATGCGTTAAAGGCATCGCTACGTTCATTTTTAGAAGAACCTTTACGTGAAATTTCATACACACGCTTAGCAGCAAAAGCATTTACTTTAGCTTGAATTTCTTCTGATTGAGGTGGCTTCTTGTAATCTCTTACAGAAGTGATACCTTTTTTAGCTCTTAGTTCTGCTTGTGCTTTAATTTGAATACGAATTGCATCATGCGCAATTTCTAACGCATTGATTAAATCGGCTTCAGAACATTCTTTTGCTTCACCTTCCACCATCATTAGGTTTTTTTCGGTAGCTGCAATAATGAATTCTAAATCTGATTGAGCAAGTTCTGAACGTGTAGGGTTCACCAAAAACTGGCCGTTTACACGTGCAATACGCACTTCAGAAATAATTTCTTTTACTGGAATATCTGAAACGGCAAGCGCAGCAGATGCCGCTAAACAAGCAAGTGAATCAGGTAATACTTCTGCATCACTTGAAATTAAACTTACAAGTACTTGTACATCGCACAAATAATCTTCAGGGAATAAAGGTCTTAAAGCACGGTCAATTAACCTGCTCGTTAATATTTCATAATCATTTAAACGCGCTTCACGCTTAAAAAACGAACCAGGAATACGGCCTGCAGAAGCAAACTTTTCTTGGTAGTCTACACTTAATGGAAAAAAATCTTGTCCTTCTTTTGGATCTTTATTAGCAACCACTGTTGCTAATAAAACGCAGTTACCTTGACGAACAGTAACAGCACCATCTGCTTGACGTGCAAGCTTGCCAGTTTCGATAGAAACTTGACGTCCACCGCCAAGATCAAAACTTACACTTATAGGTTGTGATAACATAAAATTTTGTTGATTGGGTAAATGAATGAATCAAAAAAATAGGTACCAATAGAAATAACTATTCCCAACCGTTATTAATAAGCAGTTGGGAATAGCAGTATCATTAGTAAAGAAAAATTACTTTCTTAAACCTAGTTTTTCAATTAGAGCACGATAGCCCTGTAGGTTATGCTTTTGCATATAAGCCAATAAACGCTTACGTTGACCAACCATCATCATCAATCCACGTTGTGTAGAATGATCTTGCTTGTTAGCTTGTAAATGCTTAGAGATATGGGAAATACGCTCAGTAAGTATTGCTACTTGACCTTCGATAGAACCCGTGTTAGTGGCTTTCCCACCATACTCAGCAAAAATGCTTGCTGTTTTTTCTTTTGTTAAATGCGACATTTCAAAATGTTTAAATAAGACTCCGTAATTGTTTTCTTCTATTTTTTATCGGCTGCAAAGGTAGGTATTATAATGTAAAAAGGATAAATTTGGGCATCTTTTTACGTCATTTTCCCATAAATATATGTTTGGAGTCACTATTTTAGGCAATAATTCGGCCCTTCCGGCCTACGATAGGCATCCAACAGCCCAGGTGGTAAGCATTCAGGACCAATCCATTCTAATAGATTGTGGGGAGGCTACCCAAATACAAATGAGCCGTTACAAGATAAAAAGAAGCAAAATCAACCATATTTTCATCTCCCACCTCCATGGCGACCATTATTTTGGCCTCATTGGCCTCATCACCAGCATGGGACTCCTTGGGCGAACCACCGATTTGCACCTATTTAGCCCGCCAGGCCTCAAAGAAATTATTGACATGCAACTGGCGGTTGCGGGTTCTAGTATACCCTACCCCCTGCACTTTCATACCATTTATGAGGCTGGAACCCTTGTAGAAACCCCAAAATTTAAAGTGAGCTGTTTTCCAACCCAGCACCGCATACCCTGTTTTGGGTTTACCATTTCAGAAAACAAAGCACCCCGAAAAATAAATAAAGAAAAAGTGATTGCCGCAGAAATCCCTTTTAGTTATTACGACGAATTAAAAAAAGGACTTGACTACACAACCAAAACAGGTGAGGTCATTTCTAATGCACTCGTAACAGACCCCGCGAGCCCTAATAAAAAATATGTGTACACTGCAGATACAATTTTTGATATGAACTTGGTAGCGCATGCGATGGGTGCTAATTTACTCTACCACGAAGCTACCTATTTACAAGACCAGTCTCAAAAAGCAGCCGAACGTTTTCATGCCACTACCATTCAGGCAGCAACCATTGCCAAAGAAGCGGGCGTAAACCGTTTATTGATTGGACATTTTAGCAGTAAATATGAAAGTATCGAAAGCCACCTTGTAGAGGCAAGAACTGTATTTACAAATACAGATATAGCCCATGAGGGCGTTACTTTTTTAGTACAATAAATACTTGGATTAATCTAAAATCTCAACGTCTTTTGGATACTTTGCTTTGTTAAAAACAAACATTGTGTTGTCTAGTGCTTTATTGGACACCAAATTGCTAAAAGATACTTGAAGTGTATTGTTGCTTTTATCTAAGATAACCGCTTTTGTAATCATTGATTTAGCATTATCAACAAACACGTTTACTTTAGAAAAGTTTTTGCGTGCATCGATAGGCTTCATTTCAATTTCACTTTGCCCAGCCTTTGTTCCAACGAGTTTACAAACAAAATCTTTGGCATAATCACCAGATAATATTTTTTGTGGACTTAATGATTGACCACTCTCCTCAAGACTCGTAACCGTAATGGTTTTAGCTCCATCAAAATTGTAGGTTTTAGCACCATCGCAAATCACTTGCATTTTACCCTGAGATAAAACATATTTAGCGCCTTTAATAGAAATAACACCTGATTTAACACCATTGTTTTTTCCTTTGCTAGAAACAGAGTTGATTGAAAAATTTGCAGTGATGGTTGAAAAACTTTTCACTTTAGCACTCACCATATCCAAAATCTTTTTGGCATTTGGATCGTTTTGTGCATGCGCACTAATTATTGAAATTAATACGACTGCAAGTGAAAATAACTTTTTCATTGAATGTAGTTTATGTTGGTTTTTCGCGGCAAAGATAGGTATTAGAGTGTTTCTAAAAACATCTCCAATTCAGAGTCGGTTTTAAAACGTACTTCCCTAGCCTTACTACCCTGGTTAGGTCCCACAATACCAGCGGCTTCTAACTGATCCATCAAGCGGCCAGCTCTATTATAACCAAGCTTCATACGGCGCTGAATAAGAGAAGTTGAACCCATTTGGCTTTGAACAATTAAACGGGCTGCATCTTCAAATAGAGGGTCTCTATCACCAGAGTCAAAATCACGGCCTTCCATATCCTTTTCATCTACGTATTCTGGTAGTAAAAATGCTTGCGGATAGCCTTTTTGGTCACCTATAAATTCACAAACCGCCTCTACTTCTGGGGTATCAACAAACGCACATTGTAAACGTGTAATTTCACCATTGTAACTCACGAGCATATCTCCCTTTCCGATCAATTGCTCGGCGCCACCGGCATCTAAAATGGTACGGCTATCAATTTTACTAGATACTTTAAACGCAATACGCGCCGGGAAATTGGCCTTAATGGTACCAGTAATGATATTTACAGAAGGTCTTTGCGTTGCAATAATCAGGTGAATACCTACCGCTCTAGCAAGCTGCGCTAACCTCGCTATTGGCATTTCTACCTCTTTGCCAGCGGTCATAATTAAATCGGCAAACTCATCTACTACCAGCACAATAAATGGCAGGTACTGATGTCCTTTTTCTGGATTTAATTTTCTAGCCGTAAACTTCTCATTGTACTCTTTGATATTTCTACAACCCGCTTCTTTTAATAAATCGTAACGGTTGTCCATTTCAATACAAAGCGCATTGAGGGTATTGATTACTTTTTTAGTATCTGTAATGATGGCATCGTCTTCACCAGGGAGTTTTGCTAAAAAGTGTTTTTCAATAACACGGTATAAACTCAACTCCACTTTTTTAGGATCCACTAAAACAAACTTAAGTTGCGATGGATGTTTTTTATAGAGTAATGATACCAGTATCGCATTTAACCCCACCGATTTACCCTGACCCGTTGCACCCGCCATTAAAAGGTGTGGCATACTTGCAAGGTCTACAATGAAATTTTCGTTGTCAATTTTTTTACCAATTGCAATCGGTAAAGAATAATCGGATGTTCTAAATTTATCACTCGCTAAAAGCGTTTTCATACTCACCACCGACTTCCTAATATTAGGCACTTCTATACCAATAGTACCTTTACCCGGAATTGGTGCAATGATACGAATACCAAGTGCAGCAAGGCTTAGCGCAATATCGTCTTCGAGATTTTTAATTCTACTAATACGAACACCCGGCGCTGGTACAATTTCATAAAGTGTTACCGTAGGACCCACTGTTGCCTGAATTTTTTGAATGGCAATGTCGTAATTTTTTAATGTAGCGATAATTTGATTTTTGTGCGTCTCCAACTCTTGTGGATCGTGTACAATTTTTTCACTACCATGTGTTTCGAGTAAATTAATACTTGGATACTTATAGCTTTTTAAATCAAGTGTAGTGTCGTATTTGGTATTTAATTTACCAAGGCTTGCTGCAGGAGCTGCTGCTTCTATCGGTGTTTCGTTAATCTCTAAAGACAAATCTTCCTCTTCAAACGCTTCTTCTATCTCCTCTTCATCAAGTGTTTCATCTAAATCTATAGGGGCTTCGCCACTCATATGCGGGGCTAATGCTGTTGGCATGATTTCTTCGGGTGCATCAGGCATAATTACAGATACCGCCTTTCCTTCCGATTTTAATTTATTGCCACTAGGTATTACCGGCACTTCTGCCGTTTTTTTTTCCGATTCTTCTTCGTTTTCAAATGCTTCCTCGTCTAATGGCGCAGCATTAGGGTCTGGCACAAGGGCGCCCGCTTCATCCCAGGCTTGCACAACTGGCTTTTCATCATCAAGGGTAAATGGAACCCCTAAATCGGATGTGTCATTTTTGTTAGACTTGAAATTAAATTTTGGAGCTGTAAAAACCGGATTAAAGCGCCAAATAAAATAACTAAACGCAGCTAGTAGCAGTATAGCACCGGTACCAAAAGTACCCGTCCACTTTTGTAAGAAAGAAGTAAACAACTCACCTACAGCCCCGCCCCACGAAAAAGAACTTGCCGATGCAACAAAAGCAAAGGCAGTACTTAAAACAATGAGGCCAACAAGCACATAACGTGCATTGCGCCAAAGGCTAAATATTTTTTTACCAAAAATTAAATTAACACCTAGTACAAAAAAGAAAGTGCACAACAAATATGAGGCAAGGCCAAAGCCTTTGTAAAATAAGGAGTGCGCTACATAAGCACCCAATACCCCTAGTAAATTACTTACACGCAAATCATTTTCTGCAAATATTTTAATGCCAAACTGATGTACTTTATCCTGGTCTTCTTGCCATGTAAATAAATAAGACGTAAAGGCAACAAATAAAAACCCTGCAAACAATAAAGTTACAGCACCTATTATTTTAGTAGTACGTTCGTCTTTTACAACTTCCGTAACGGTTACTTCTGTTTCCTTATCTGGCGTTAACTGCTCAGGATCTGGAGGAGTGGTTGCTTTTTTTCGTAAACTATTTGCCATGGTAACAAATATAAGTTAAGGGGAGCGGTCTATACCCTCTTAGGTGCCGATGTGCAAAAATGCTAAATGCTGTCAGAGTTTTCCACGCCCTTTAGTTGAGAGAGTCCTAATAGCACCCATGCAACCACCCAAAGAAGGCCACCCATTGGGGTTATGATGCCCACCCATGGCAAACCCTCAATACCCAAAAAAGGCTTTGCTATAATAAAATACAAGGAACCCGAAAAAAGCACAATGCCGTCAATAAAAAATAGTCCTGCCCTACTTAAAAGCTTTTGTTGTTTTGGATACGAGGCTTTCTGTAATAATATTCCAGTTAATAGAAGCGCCACTACATGATACATTTGATAACGCACGGCTGTTTCATAGGTAATAAGTGCAGCTGGAGATAACACAGCTTTTAAAGCATGTGCACCAAAAGCGCCAAGGGCCACGGTTAATGCACCCAAAAAAGCAGCAATAGGAATATAAAATTTAGATAACATCGTTTATAATTTAGCAAGTGCTTTTTTAAAACTGTCAGGGGTAATAGCTTCGTCCTGCAAATGTATTTGAGCGGCACTATAAAAAGAAAGCCGCTCTGCCCTTTGCTTTTCTAAAAAAGCTAGGAGCTCCGAATCTGATAATTTGGCAATTAAAGGACGGTGCTCTTTTTCGGGAGCCAACCTTGACGCAATAGTTGTTAGGGGCTCATCTAGCCAAATAGTTACGCCTTGCTTATTCATCCAAGCCATATTATCAAAAAAACAAGGAGCCCCACCCCCGGTGGCAAGCACATAGGTCTTTTTTTCGGCAAACCATTTAAGCACTGTAGACTCTACTTTTCTAAAATAATCTTCACCGTCTTCGGCAAAAATTTCGGCAATGGTTTTTTCTTCTTTTACTTCAATTAAGTAGTCTAAATCATATCCGCCGGTCTTGTATTTTTTAGCCAACTGCTTTGTCCAATAACTTTTTCCGGACCCCATTAACCCTACTAGAAAAATTTTCATGCCTACCTATTTAGTTTCTTCTGCCACCTGTTGCCGCCTTATTAGACTGCTCCATTTCTTTGGTCATTTCTTCTATTTCTGTTTCTGATCTTGAAGTTTTATCTCCTAGTAAATGTTCTGCAAAATAATCTGCCTGACGCCAAAAGAAGTACTCTGTCATATCACCATACCCATGTCTTTGACCCGGAAGTATAACCAAATCAAAACGCTTGTTTGCTTTAATTAAAGCGTTGGCCATTCTAATGGTATTGCTTGGATGCACATTATTGTCAATATCGCCATGAGAAAGCATGAGATGACCTTTTAGGTTTTTAGCTAAGTCCGGATTTTTTTTTTTTTTTTTTAAAAAGCTAGTATCCCCTTTGTCACCAATCACTTCTTTAACACCATGGTGCTGTTCACTCCACCAACGGTTGTACACACTATTATCATGGTTACCCGCAGACGAAACGGCTACTTTAAAAAAGTTTGGATATACCAGCATCGCAGCGGTACTCATAAATCCACCACCCGAATGACCATGAATACCTACTCTATCAATATCAATAAATTTAAAACGGTCGGCTAGTTGCTCTACCGCTGCTTTTTTATCGGCAAGTCCGTAATCACGCAAATTACCATACCCATAATTATGGTACCACTTACTCCTAGCAGGATGTCCACCTCTGTTACCAATGGTTACTACCACAAAACCCATTTGGGCAAGGCGGTCTATACGGTCCATCCCTTTTGAAAAGGCTTTGTTTACAGCCTCAGTTTGAGGACCCGGATACACATACTCAATAATTGGATATTTTTTGGTGGAATCAAAATCAAAAGGCTTGTACATCACACCATATAAATCGGTAATACCATCATCTGCTTTTACTTTAAAGGTTTCTGGAAACTTATAGCCAGTAGCCATTAATGAAGATAAATCGGCGGTTTCAAGATCCATTACCTTTTTACCTTCTGCATTGTAAAGAACCGATGCAGGCACCGTGTTTACACGCGAAAAATTGTCAACAAAAAAAGTATTGTTATCGTTCATGCGCATGGCATGATCAAAATTTCCAGGATTTAATAATTTTAAACCCGTACCATCAAAGTTTACACGGTATGCATGTAATAAGTATGGATCTTCACCAGCTTCTTTACCATTTGCCGAAAAATAAAGGACACGCTTTGCTTCGTCAATACCTAGAATTTCTTCGCAATGGTAAGTGCCTGATGTTATTTGATTTTTAAGCTTGCCATTTTCGTCGTGTAAATAAAAATGAGCCCATCCGTCCTGCTCGCTCCATTTAATAAGCTCTTTACCTCCATTAATAAGTCCTACTCTTTTATTTTCGATATAAGTATTAAAGGTTTCAGTAATTAATGGATTAACAGTTGCGGTTGCAACGTCTACAGTACAAACGTCAATTCGCTTTTGATCGCGACTGGTTCTTGTAAAATAAAATTTACTGTTGTCGCCCAGCCAAACAGACGCTCTAAAATCATCGTCTCTGGTATTAATTTTTCCTGGGTCAGACCAAACAGCTACCCCCTGATCTTTAAATTTAGATACGTTTAATTCTTTACCGGTACTGGTAGTGATGTCAAATACATACAAATGATCTACGGGTGCTTCTTTTTCACCAGGCATCCAATATTTATAGGTTTCAAGTGTTGGACGAGGGCCACTTACATTATTAATAACCCACAAATCTTTAACCTTGGTATTGTCTACTTTTTTAACCACAAAATATTTAGAGTTTGGCGACCACATTACATAGGCCCCCTTACGCTTCTTTTTATCCTTTTCTTTTTCCTCGTCGGTTTGACCGGTACCTGATAAGTTATTGTCATTGAAGTAGCCAAAGTTTTCGATACCGTCTTTGGTCAATTGCTTTTCAACAATGGTAGAATCATTTTCATTGATTAAGGCTTTTTCGTAAGAAGCCTTATCCATCCAGTAAAGGTTGTTACTTCTACCAAATACAATTGAATTACCATCTGGAGAAACGTTGGCCCAACTTGGCTTGCGCTTTGGCTTCTTTAATTCAGGAAGCTCTACCAGTTCTGCGGTTTGCAAATTGTATTCGAAATAAAACACCTTTTTTTCTTTTACAGCTGGCGTACCTTTTTTAGCGGTCGAATCTTTCTTTTCAATTTCTTGGGTACTTTTTACTTCAAATTGAATCCAGTTTTCGTCTCTTACAAAACGCATACTATCAATGGCTAAATGCTGTGCATCAAAAGGATCTTTTACGATGCGCGTAATTTTTGCAGCCAAATCGGCATTGTCAAAAAGCAATTTCTTTTCTGCTTTTACAGGATCTACGATGTACCATTTTTTGCCTTCAGTGGTTTCATACATATACCAAAAGCGCTCCGATTTTTTTAAAAAATGCGGATCCACCGATGTAGAAAAAATAAGTTTATCTATTTTTTTAGGTGAGAACCTTGCTGCAAGTGCATAGTTAGCTTTGGTTACTGGAACCTGTTGAGCGGTAACTGAACCGCTCATAAATAACGCAGCAACAAAGAGGCAAAAAAGGGATGTACAATACTTCATAGAATTGATTTTATAGAGGAGATGAAAATAAGCATTCTGCTAAAATATTGACCATTCTGTTACACATTTATATATAAAAATGACAGTCGGGTGAACCTTTGTGCATAAGGGGCGTTAACTTTATATTATGTATCAATATTCTAACTCATATATAGCGTCACCATCATTTGCCGAAACCATGGACGCCAATGATCCACTGGCAAGGTTTAAATCGCAGTTCCATTTCCCAAAACATGGTGATAATGATGTCATTTATTTTTGTGGAAACTCACTGGGGCTTCAGCCAAAAAACGTAGCGGCTGCCATAGAAACCGAACTTACAACTTGGAGAGAACTAGCCATTGGCGGCTATTTTGGGGGAACCAATCCTTGGCTTCATTACCAAGAATATACAAGATCTACCCTAGCTGGCATGATGGGTGCCAAAGAAAATGAAATTACAGTGATGAACGCGCTAACTGTAAACTTGCACCTCTTAATGCTTAGTTTTTATAAGCCTACTGCTACCCGTTTTAAAATTATCATGGAAGCCGGCGCTTTCCCTTCCGATCAGTACGCCGTAGAAACATTGGTTAAGCATTTTAACCTTGATCCGGAAACAGCTATTATTGAAATTAAACCAGAAGGGGGCAAAAAAACAATTGAAAATAGTGCCATTGTAACGGCCATTGAAGCCGCTGGCGAATCGCTGGCGATGGTGCTTTTTGGCGGTATTAATTATTATACGGGTCAACTTTTTGACATCCAATCCATTACTGCAGCAGCGCATAAAGTGGGTGCCATTGCAGCCTTTGATTTGGCACACGTTGCGGGCAATGTACCCATGCAATTAAACGCATGGAATGTAGATTTTGCAGTGTGGTGTTCTTATAAGTATTTGAACGCAGGACCAGGTGCCGTGGGTGGTGTGTTTGTACATGAAAAACATGCTACTAATATTGACACGCCTCGCCTAGGTGGATGGTGGGGAAATGATGAAGCAACCCGCTTTAAAATGGAAAAAGGATTCATTGCAAAACCCACTGCATCGGGTTGGAATATGAGTACCGCACAGGTATTTAATACCGTAAACTTAAAAGCATCTTTAACCATTTTTGAAGATGCTGGCATGCAAAATTTACGCAGTAAAAGCATCGCACTAACGGGTTATTTAGCGTACTTATTGGAACAATTAACGTCACTTTCTTTTACCCTAATTACCCCTTCCGACCCTAACCAACGTGGTGCGCAATTATGCTTATTTTTTGAAGAAAAAGGAAAGGAAATTTACCAGAAAATGAAAGACCATGGTATTATCGTTGACTATAGAGAACCAGGTGTTATTCGAGTAGCACCGGCACCACTTTATTGCAGTTTCAAAGACGTGTATAGGTTTTATGAAATTTTAAAATCATTTTAATTTAGGTACCATGCACCCCACTTATTTAGCCCTAGGCGACTCTTATACCATTGGAGAATCGGTACCCTTACACGAAAGTTTTCCATACCAATTGGTACAGCAATTAAGGGCCAAACATCCAGGTTTTATGGCGCCAGAAATAGTGGCAAAAACAGGTTGGACCACCAACGAATTGGCTACACATTTGATCCATACTTTGCTTCAAAAACAGTATGATTTTGTAACACTTTTAATTGGCGTCAATAACCAATACCGGAATTTATCCATCACAGAATTTGACCAGGAATTTACCTTTTTATTACTCAAAGCTTTGCAGTATAATGGGCATCAAAATAGCCGTGTTTTTGTACTTTCCATACCCGACTGGGCGCACACTCCTTTTGCGCAAAATAAAGCCCAAGAAACTGGTCTAATTTTAGCAGAAATTAGTGCACAAATTGATGCCTTTAATGAGGTCATAAAAAAGCGCTGCGAAGACATGGAAATTGAGTTCGTTTATATCACGGATTTAACCAGAAATTGTGCGCCAGAAATGATCGCGCATGATGGCCTTCATTACAGTGCCAACATGCACCAAATTTGGGCTAGCTTATTACTCGAAAAGTTTGTCTTACAATTTTAAATAGCCAGCCATTTCTGTAGCATAATTTTTAGCAGCCTCAGCAGCAGCATGGGCAAAATCTTCACCATTACTTGCAAAAATAATGGCCCTACTTGCAGCTACCAACAACCCACAATCTGGGGTGGCGCCATAGCGAGAAACTTCTTCTAAACTACCCCCTTGTGCACCAACACCTGGCACCAATAAAAAGTGATTTGGAATGATTTTTCTGATGCCTTCAAAATCACTTGCCTTGGTAGCACCTACCACAAACATTAGGTTGTTAGGCGTACCCCAACTTGCTACTTTTTCAAGCACAACTTCGTACAATTGTTTGCCAGAATTGGCAAGCGTTTGTTGTTCAAAATCTTGGCTTCCTGCATTAGAAGTTAAACCCAAAACAATGGTCCATTTATTTTGATATTCTAGAAAAGGCCGCACGCTATCTTCACCCATATAAGGGGCTACAGTAACCGCGTCAAACTGCATGGTTTCAAAAAAAGTACGGGCATATTGGGCCGAAGTATTGCCAATATCCCCCCGCTTTGCGTCGGCAATTGTGAACAAATTTTTGGGGATATATTCTAGTGTTTGCTGCATGGTTTCCCAGCCTTTTACCCCTTCAGACTCGTAAAAAGCGGTATTTATTTTATACCCAACGCAGTAATCTTTGGTGGCATCAATGATTTGTTTATTAAACGCCAAAACCGCGTCTGGCTTGCCTTGCAAGTGCTTTGGCAATTTAGAAACTTCGGAGTCTAACCCCACCAATAAATATGATTTTTTAGCTCCAATTTGAGCCACCAATTGTTCGCGCGTCATACCGCAAATATACAACACTTTTTGGGGGTAAACTGTGGGTAGCGCAGGCTAAAAATTGCTTTTCTTTGTATCCTGTTTAACCCTATGGAAAAGAAGGCTTTATACTACGCAGACTACCTACATCTAGACAAAGTTTTAGATGCTCAGTATCCTGTGAGTTTTACGGACGGTCACGAAAAAGCGCATGACGAAATGTTGTTTATTGTGATCCATCAGGCCTATGAACTTTGGTTCAAACAAATCATTTTTGAACTCGATTATGTGTTGGATGTTTTTGGTCAACCCGCCATCAACGACAATGACGAAGACATGAATTTGGTGCGTCATCGACTTCGCCGAATTATAAAAATTTTACAGCTTCTAAATGATCAAGTAAACGTACTTGACACCATGACGCCGCTCGACTTTTTAGCGTTCAGAAATTTACTGACCCCTTCATCAGGATTTCAGTCTAAACAGTTCCGACTCATCGAAGCAAAACTTGGTTTAGAAATTGACAACAGACACCAAAAAGAATATTACAAAAGAACAGACGAAGGCGGATTTGACAAACCAGATTACAACCAAATTTCTGCTGCCGAAACTGATAAAAGTTTATTAACGCGCATCAACGAATGGCTCGAAAGAATGCCGTTTTTTAATGACGAATTTGGCGCCAAATTTTGGGACGAATACCGTAGTATTTATTTGGCCGGATTAACGCCCCGAGAAGCATCAAAAATTCACGATTTTGATTACGTTTTTTTTGAAAAAATTCCGGCCGATTCCACGCCCGAAATTTTAGCCAATTTAAGAGGCTCTTTTTCGCCAAAAGCGATGCAGGCGGCACTCTTTATAATGCTCTACAGGGACTACCCTATTTTTCAAAATTCTTACCAGGTATTAGACGCCTTAATTGAGATAGATCATCTCATGAGCAACTGGCGTCACAAACATTTAATTATGGTTCGCCGCATGATTGGCATGCGCGTAGGTACGGGCAACACATCTGGGGCTGGTTATTTGGAAGGAGCCCTTAACAAACATTTTATTTACAGAGACCTTTCGGGGCTCTCCACTTATTTAATTGAAAGAAAAAAAATTCCTGCACTCCCAAAAAGCTTAATTGAAAAATTAGGGTTTTCATTGGGGCTTCATTAGTCAGGATAAAATATAAAAATTATGAAACAAAGCATCAAACATTTACTCGTCATCGTTTTATTGGGTACTTTTTTTATTGGTACCGCACAAAAACCAACAGATGCAAAACTACCTGTTGATTCAAAAGTTAAAATTGGCAAACTTGCCAACGGACTCACCTACTACATTAGAAAAAATGTTGAGCCAAAAAACAGAGCCGAGTTAAGACTTGTTGTAAACGCTGGTTCAACTTTAGAAACAGATAAGCAAAGAGGCCTTGCGCACTTTGTAGAACACATGTGTTTTAATGGAACAAAAAATTTTAAAAAGCAAGAACTCGTAGACTTCCTAGAAAAGAGCGGTGTTAATTTTGGTGCCGATTTAAATGCGTACACGAGTTTTGATGAAACGGTGTATGAATTACAAGTTCCTACCGATAGCCCCATGGTGTATAAAAAAGCCATGCAGGTTTTAGAAGACTGGGCACACCAAGTAAGTTTTGATCCTTCAGAAATTGACAAAGAGCGTGGCGTTGTAACTGAAGAGTGGCGTTTAGGAAGAGGTGCAGATGCCCGTTTAAGAGACAAATACTTCCCTATCATTTTAAATGGTTCTCAATACGCTAATAGACTTCCTATTGGTACCAAAGAAAGTATCAATGGAGCGCCTTACAGTGAGCTTACCGGATTCTATAAAGATTGGTACCGTCCTAATTTACAAGCAGTAATTGTGGTTGGTGACATTGATGTAGCTGAAACAGAAAAAATGATTCAAGCACATTTTGGTAAACTTAAAAACCCGGCTAATCCTAAACCACGCACTAAATTTAGCATCCCTGCTTTTACAGATACCCGCATTTCTATCTTAACAGATCCAGAGCAGGCATACAATGTGCTTCAAATGTTTTACATGCTCCCTGCTGTTAAAGAAGCAACCACCGAAGGTGAATACAGACAAGGTATGGTGCGCGAACTCTTTAACCAAATGATGAGTAGCCGTTTAGATGAAATATCTCAAAAACCAGAAGCGCCGTTTTTATTTGCGAGCAGCAGCTACGGTGAATTTATTGGAGACAAAGACGCTTTTACCCTTTTAGCCGTTCCTAAAACAGCTAAAGAAATGGAAGCGGCATTTAATGCCATCTTAACTGAAAACGAAAGAGTAAAGCAGTATGGCTTTGTACAATCTGAACTTGACAGAGCGGTTAAAAACGTATTGTCTCGCATGGAAAATTCTTTTAAAGAAAAAGACAAAACAAAGTCGGTTCAAATTTTACAAGAATATGTAAGAAACTTTTTAAAAGGCGAAGCCATTCCTGGTATCGAAAAAGAATTTGAAATGTACCAGCGCTACTTACCTGGTATTGCTTTACAAGAAGTAAACGCACTCATTAATCAGTGGCTTAACGTTACAGGTAAAACTGTTTTAGTACTCGCCCCAGAAAAAGAAAAAGCAAATTTGATAACAGAAGCTGGCATCAAAGCAATACTTGCTAAACCTATTGCAAAACTAAATGCATACCAAGATAAAGTAGCTTCTGGACCATTATTACCAAAAGCCCCAGTAGCGGGTAAAGTTGTTTCAGAAAAAGTTTACGACAGCATTGGCACACGCGTTTGGACCTTGTCAAATGGCGCAAAAGTGGTTGTTAAGCCTACTACATTTAAAAATGATGAAATTCAATTCTCTGGTATTAGCTGGGGTGGATCATCACTATATTCTGATGCCGATTTTGTAAATGCCTCTAACGCGGCAATCGTTGCAGCATATGGCGGTATGGGTACTATTGATTTTCAGAGCATGCAAAAAATGTTTGCTGGTAAAAACTTTGGAATCAATCCTTCCATTGCCGAATACATGCAAGGTTTTACCGGAAGTAGTAGCCCTAAAGATTTAGCTACAGCGCTAGAAGTATTACATGGTTATTTTGTAGCCCCTCGTAAAGACGCTCAAATATTCCAATTTATTTTACAGCAGTACAAAGTACAGCTTACCAATAAAAACAATGACCCAGCATCTGTATTTTCTGATACCGTTGCATATGTAATGGGCAACTACAACCCAAGACGTAAGCCACTCACTGTAGAAATGCTTGACCAACTTAATTTGGATAGAAGCTTTAACATCTTTAAAGAGCGCTTTAGCAACGGAGGTCAGTTTACATTTACTTTTGTTGGTAATGTAAACCTGGATAGCCTTAAGCAGTTAACTGAAATGTATATTGCCTCATTACCTGCATCTGGTACATCGGAAATGTACAAAGATTATGGTGCAGCCTACCCTACTGGTAATATTTCTAAAACCCTTAAAAAAGGCAAAGAAGCAAAAGCAAGCGTACAATTGTTTTATACCGGCACATTATCTAGCATTGGCGAATTAGACGAATTACAACTAGACCAATTAACCAAAGCCATGGGTATTAAATTAAGAGAAACACTTCGTGAAGATGCAGGTGGAGTATATGGTGTAGGCATTAGCGGCGGCATCAATAAAGAACCTAAAAAATCATATAGTATCACTATTAGATTTGGCTGTGCCCCAGAAAATGTAGAAAAATTAATTGCACTTGTAGAAGAAGAAATCAAGCAAACCAAGTTAAATGGTGTGGCGCAAATTAATATTGAAAAAGTAAAAGCCGAGCAAACGAGAAGTCTAGAAAATGACGTAAAAGAAAATAGCTACTGGCGTTACAAATTAGAGCAGGCAATTTTTAGAGGATCAGATCCTACTAAAATTTTACAAGCACCTGCCCGAATCAATTTAATTGACGTTGCTACCACAAAAGCACTCGCCAATAAATATTTTAACGAAGCCAATAAAGCAAAATTTGTTTTATTACCAGAATAATTCATAGTCGACAACTATAAAAGATAGCATTATGTCAATTGGAACATTTCATTATCCGCAACCAGCCAACGAGCCCGTATTAAATTACGCACCCGGAAGCCCAGAGCGTGCTGCCCTCAAAAAAACAATCGCTGCCTTAAAAAAACAGGTCATCGATGTGCCCATGTATATTGGAGGCAAAACTGTAAGGACCGGTAAAAAAGTAGCCATGCACCCGCCACACGAGCGCGCACATGTACTTGGCCATTTTCATATGGGTGATAAAAAACACGCCATAGACGCCGTAAATGCTGCGCTCAAAGCAAAAGATGCTTGGGCTGCCATGTCATGGGAAAACAGAGCACATATATTTTTAAAAGCTGCCGATTTACTCGCTACCAAATACCGCTATCATATTAATGGTACTACTATGCTTGGTCAAAGTAAAAATGCTTTTCAAGCAGAAATTGACGCTGCTTGCGAACTCATCGATTTTTTACGTTTTAATGTTCACTTTTTAAGTGAAATATACAAGCAACAACCTGCATCGGCACCAGGCATGCACAACCGCCTAGAATGGCGTCCACTAGAAGGATTCGTTTTAGCTGTTACACCTTTTAACTTTACAGCCATTGGTGGTAACCTACCTACTTCTGCTGCGATGTGTGGCAATACCGTTGTTTGGAAACCTGCCAATACACAGGTTTATTCGGCACAAATGTTTATGCGCATTTTAAAAGAAGCGGGCTTACCGGATGGAGTTATTAATTTAATTTATGTAGACGGACCAACCATTGGTGAAGTATGTTTCTCACACCCCGATTTTGCGGGCGTGCACTTTACTGGTTCTACTGGTGTGTTTAATAATATGTGGAAAGTGATTGGTGAAAATATTCCTAAATACAAATCATACCCGCGCATTGTTGGTGAAACAGGCGGTAAAGATTTTGTAATGGTGCATAAATCGGCAGATGTTGATACCGTAGTAACAGCACTTGCAAGAGGTGCTTTTGAATTTCAAGGACAAAAATGTTCAGCGGCTTCAAGGGCATACCTTCCTAGCAATATTGCCCCTGCCATTAAAACTAAATTAGTAGCGGCCGTTCAATCCATGAAAATGGGAACCGTAGAGGACTTCTCAAATTTTGTAAACGCCGTTATTGATGAAAAGTCATTTAACAACATTGCAAAATATATTGACAGGGCTAAAAAGGACAAAAAAGCTAAAATACTTGTGGGTGGTAATTACAGCAAAAAAGATGGCTTTTTTGTTGAACCAACCGTTATAGAAGTGTCTGATCCTAAGTATGTAACCATGTGCGAGGAGATCTTTGGACCGGTTTTAACCATTTACACCTACAAAGCCGAGGCCTTTGAAAAAACCCTTGACCTGGTTAACACCACGTCAAAATACGCTTTAACAGGGGCCATCATATCGCAGGATAGAGCGGCTGTGGAGCTGGCTACCAATAAATTACGCCATGCCGCGGGTAACTTTTATATCAACGATAAGCCTACAGGGGCTGTAGTGGGTCAACAACCGTTTGGGGGTGCCCGTGCCTCTGGTACCAATGACAAGGCCGGAAGCCTCATTAATTTGTACCGCTGGCTTAGCGCAAGGACCATCAAAGAAACCTTTAATCCGCCTGTAGATTATAAGTATCCGTTCCTAAACGAAGCCTAAATTTTTAATGTTTAACCCGTATATTTGCACCTCAAAATTTTGACTAGTGCCTACTAAATTCTCAAAAGAAACCTACCTCTACTGGTACGAGCTTATGCAGCTGATTCGCCAGTTTGAGCTTAAATCAGAAGAAATGTATAAAATGGCAGGTAAGATCCGTGGATTTTTCCACGCTTACATTGGCCAAGAAGCAATAGCTGCGGGCTGTATGACAGCTACCCAGCACGACGATCCATTTATTACTGCCTACCGTGACCACGGTTTAGCACTTGCCAAAGGCGTTTCTGCCGATGCTTGTATGGCCGAATTATATGGTAAAGCAACCGGTTGTGCAAAAGGTAAAGGTGGTAGTATGCACTTTTTTAGCCTCGAGCACCGCTTTTTTGGTGGACACGGTATTGTGGGCGCTCAAATTGGTACAGCGGGCGGATTGGCTTTTGCTGAAAAATACAAGGGTACCAACAATGTGGTTCTTTGCTATTTTGGTGATGGTGCTGCACGTCAGGGTATCTTACACGAAACTTTTAACCTAGCGATGCTTTGGAAATTACCAGTGGTATTTATTTGTGAAAACAATAATTACGCCATGGGTACTTCTATTGAGCGTACTAGTAATGTTACAGATATTTACAAATTAGCAGACGCATACGACATGCCTGCCGATGTTATTGATGGCATGATTCCTGAACTCGTGCACGAAGGTGTAGCAAGAGCAGTAAAAAGAGGAAGAGATGGTGAAGGTCCAACTTTACTAGAAATGAAAACCTACAGATACAAAGGACACTCTGTATCTGATCCTCAAAAATATAGAACCAAAGAAGAGGTTGAAGAATATAAGAACCAAGATCCTATTACTAAAGTGCGTGAAACCATATTAGAAAATGGATATGCCACCGAATCTGACTTACAAGCCATCGATCAAAAAATTGATGCAATTGTAGAGCAGAGCGTAAAATTTGCTGAAGAAAGCCCTTGGCCAGATGATAGCGAAGTTTTAAAAGATGTTTACCTAGACGAAAATTATCCGTTTATTGTAGACTAACCACATTTACAAAATTACAAGAAAACAAATACCATGTCAGAAAACGAAGTAAAACACACAACCAACGAAGGCCTAGAAGGAGCAACTGCTTTTTGGAATACAAGTGGTAAAAAAATTGCTACTGCAGCTGCTGTTATTTTAGTAGTAGTGGGCGGTTGGTTTGGTTACCAAGAATACATTGTTAAGCCTAAAGAAGAAAAAGCTTCTGAAGCGATGTTTAAAGCACAAGAATACTTTGCTATCGACTCTTCTAACCTTGTATTAAATGGCGATGGTGTTAATAAAGGTGTTTTATACATCATGAACAACTACAGTGGTACCAAGGCTGCAAACATTGCTGGCTATTATGCTGGTGTGAGTTATTTAAAACTTGGTGATTTTAACAACGCTATCAAATACCTAAAAGATTTTTCTACAGACGCCAAGCAAATTCAAATGTTAGCGATTGGTGCATTAGGTGATGCAAGTGCGGAGCTTAACAAAAAAGACGAAGCCATTGATTACTATAAAAAAGCAGCAGCTAGTTTTTCTGAAGACGAAAGCAACGCTTCTGAATATTTATTTAGAGCTGCCCTACTTTCAGAAACCACTGGAAAAAATGCAGAAGCTTTAGCTCTTTACAAAGAAATCAAGGAAAAATATCCTACCACCGATAAAGGCTTTTTAGCAGACAAATACATTTACCGTTTAGGTAGTGAAAAATAAATAAATGAACGTACAGTTATTTATTCCTTGCTTTATTGATCAGCTCTACCCTCAGGTAGCGTTTAACATGGTAAAAGTGTTGGAGAAAGTAGGCTGTACGGTCAAATACAATGCCAACCAAACCTGTTGTGGCCAGCCTGCGTTTAATGCAGGTTTTTGGTCAGAATCAAAAAGTGTTTGTGACAAATTCTTAGACGATTTTAATGGCACCGACTACATCGTAGCCCCTAGTGCAAGCTGTACCGGCTTTGTACGTAATTACTATGGTAAACTCTACGAAAACTCGGCCCAAATAAACATTGCTAAAAAAACCTCGGCCCGTATCTACGAACTCTCCGATTTTTTAATCAATATTTTAAAAATTGATGACGTTGGCGCTACGTTTAATGGTAAGGTAACCTACCACGATAGCTGCGCAGCCCTTCGTGAATGCAATACCAAAACAGAGCCGCGTAAGCTACTCAGTAAAGTTAAAGGCTTGGAACTCGTTGAAATGAATGATGTAGAAACCTGCTGTGGATTTGGAGGCAGCTTTGCCGTAAAATTTGAACCCATTAGTATTGCGATGGGTGATCAGAAAACCACCAACGCTGCTGCTACAGGCGCCGAATATATTATTAGCACCGACATGAGTTGTCTGATGCACATAGATGGTTGCTTAACACATAAACACTCGGGGTTAAAAGTGCTGCATTTAGCAGACGTTCTTGCAAGCGAAGCATAATATTTATCATTGTATTTTACGACTTAAATATTTTTCAAAATGAATTTTTGGCTTATCAAATCGGAACCTTTCAAATACAGTTGGGATCAGTTTGAAAAGGATAAACAAACATTTTGGGATGGCGTTAGAAATTATGGCGCCCGCAATAATTTAAGATCCATGAAAAAAGGCGATCTCGCTTTTTGGTACCACTCCAATGAAGGCATGGAAATTGTAGGTATTGCTAAAGTAGTAAAGGAATCATACCAAGACCCTACCACACCAGATCCAGCATGGCTTGTTGTTGATTTTAAGCCCTTTAAGAAGCTTAAAAAAACGGTAAAGCTTGCAGACATTAAGGCGCATGCTAAACTACAAGATATGGACCTTGTAAGGCTTGGTAGACTATCCGTACAAACGGTTAAACCTGCCGAATGGAAGATTGTAATGGAAATGGCTGGCGAAAAAGTTTAGCTAAAAAATACGTATCCAATTAAAATAGCAGCCACTACACCAAGTAAGTCGGCTAACACCCCTGCCCAAATCGCATAACGTACTTTTTTGATGCCCACACTTCCAAAATAAAGGGCAATAATATAAAAAGTGGTATCTGCCGATCCCTGAAATGTAGACGCTAATTTTCCTACAAAAGAATCGGGGCCATTTGATTTCATCACATCAATCATAAGTCCTCTCGCACCGCTACCACTAAATGGTTTCATAATCGCTACTGGTAAAGCTGGCGTAAATGCTGTGTCTACGCCGGTTAATCCAATCACCCAACTAAGCCCATCCACCAAATAACCAAGGGCACCACTGTCTCTAAATACCCGAATGGCGACAAGCATACCTACGAGGTATGGAATGATTTTTAAAATCACATCAAAACCTCCTTTGGCACCATCTATAAAGGCGTCAAATACATTTATTTTTTTAATCATTCCGCCAATAATAATCAGCACTACAAGTAATAGTAAAATCATATTACCTGTAACCCTACTAAAAATTTCTTTTTGTTCCGCTCCCATTTGCTGTACAAAAAATAACATGCCGGCTACCAGCGCCACAAGCCCCAATAACCAGGTCAAAAGCACTTTGTCCCACTTTAATTTTTGCTTGATACCCACTATAAATATAGAAGCAAGTGTCGTACATATCGTGGCTAGTACACAGGGTATAAACACACTGGCAGCCTCTGTAGAGCCTGCTGCTAAACGGTAAGAAATGATTGTAAGTGGAATTAAAGTAAGACCACTCGTATGTAGCACTAAAAACATGATTTGTGCATTGGTGGCTTTTTCTTTGTCGGGGTTTATAGACTGTAAACTTTCCATGGCCTTTAATCCAAAAGGCGTTGCCGCATTGTCAAGCCCTAGCATATTGGCACTAAAATTCATCACCATTTGCCCCATGGCAGGGTGCTTTTCGGGTACTTCAGGAAATAACCTTTTCATAAATGGATTTAAGAGCCTAGCAATCCAGTTAATGGCACCCGCACGCTCTGCGATATTCATAAGTCCTAAAAAGAAAACCATAGTACCCGCTAATGGGAAAGCTACATCAATTACTGAGCCCTTAGCACTATCAAACATACCATCTACAAGGGTTTTAAACACTTCGGTGTCGTGTAAAAACAAGAACTTATAAAGGGCAATCACAAAAGCCACAATAAAAAAGGCGATCCATACAATATTTAGTGCCATCTGGGTTAATTTATGGGGTGAATATAAAAAATATTGGAGCTATATTTGCACCTTACTTAAAAAGGTTTTAATTATGGCTTTAAAGGCAGGCATCGTAGGGTTACCCAACGTAGGAAAATCAACATTATTTAATGCAGTAAGCATTAACGCTAAAGCCCAGGCTAGCAACTACCGTTTCTGTACCATTGAGCCCAATGTAGGTCTTGTAGACGTTCCAGATGAGCGTTTAAACAAGTTGGCAGAACTTGTAATTCCAGACCGTATTGTTCCAACTCAAATGGAAATTGTTGATATCGCCGGCCTTGTAAAAGGAGCCAGTAAAGGTGAAGGACTTGGTAATAAATTTTTAGGAAATATCAGAGAAGTAGACGCTATCATACACGTTATCCGTTGTTTTGAAGACGAAAACGTTTTAAGAGAAGAAGGTGCTATCAATCCGGTAAGCGATAAAGAAATTATTGATACCGAACTACAATTAAAAGATTTAGAAAGTGTAGAAAAGAAAATGCAACGCGTAGAAAAAATGGCGCGTGTAGGTTCCGACACAAAGGCAAAAGCAGAGTTTGAAATTTTAACGCGTTGTAAAAATCATTTAGAAACGGGTAAAAGCATTTTTTCGTTGGGGCTTTCTAAAGAAGAAAATGTAGCCGTTGCTGATTTATTTTTACTTACAGATAAACCTGTCTTATACGTTGCAAACGTAGATGAGGCTAGCATGCATACCGGCAATAAATATTCTGAAATGCTTACCGCTGCTGTTGCTTCGGAAGGTGCACAAGTAATTGTGATGTGCAATAACATTGAAGCTCAAATTGCAGAGCTAGAATCAGCTGATGATAAGCAAATGTTCATGGAAGAATATAAAATGACTGAGCCAGCACTTAACCGTTTAATTAGATCTGCGTATAAATTATTAAACCTAGATACCTATTTTACGGCAGGTGTTCAAGAAGTAAGAGCCTGGACCATTTTAAAAGGATGGAAAGCTCCACAGGCTGCCAGTGTGATTCATACCGATTTTGAAAAAGGATTTATCAAAGCCGAAGTGATTGCCTATGAAGACTTTGTACAATTAGGCAGTGAGTCTGCTTGTAGAGACAATGGTAAATTAAGAATTGAAGGAAAGGAATACCTTGTTAAGGATGGCGATATTATGCATTTTAGATTTAATGTTTAATAATACCTGGCTGTCATGAAAATAAATCTTGTATACTTTTTACTTGCCGCTACTACCCTTTTTGGATGTCAACCCAATCAAGATGTGGATGCAGTTGAAACGTCGCCGGCAGTAGCTATACAAGCCCCTATTAATGGCACGTATAATATTGTAGCAGTTTATCCGCACAATACCAGTTCCTTTACCCAAGGTCTAATTTGGCACAACAATACCCTTTACGAAGGAACCGGCCTTACAAGCCAAAGCAAGCTTTTTAAAACAGAGCTTGCCACCGGAAAAGCATTACAAACCCTATCCATTGCGGATACTTTATTTGGTGAAGGCATTACCATTTACAACAACAAAATCTACCAACTTACCTGGCAAAACCACAAAGTATTGGTGTATGATGTCAATACTTTTAAAAAAGAAAAAGAATTAAATTGGAATTATGAAGGATGGGGCATTACCCATTACAATAACCAGCTTATTATTAGTACGGGAAGTAGTAATTTATATTTTGTAAACCCAGCTACCCTAGCCATCGAAAAAACCTTGGGCGTATATGATAACAATGGCTATATCGCCTCACTGAATGAGTTAGAAATGATAGATGGGGAAATATATGCCAATGTGTGGGGTGAAAATAAAATAATAGCTATCAACCCTGTATCAGGACAAGTAGAAAAGCAATTTGACTTTACAAATATTTTGCAAAAAACAAACCAACCCATTACCACAGAAACAAATGTATTAAATGGGATTGCGTATGATAGCGTTACAAAGGCCGCCTATATTACTGGTAAAAATTGGCCAGCTATTTATAAAGTAACTTTACAATAGAACTTTACAATAGGTTCTAATTACCCATTACTTCTTCTTAAAAGCATAAATCACCGAACTACATTTATTGACGTCCAATAGTGCTGTTAGATTGGACCAAAGCCCCACTAGTATTGCTTTTACAAAGGATCCACCATTGTGCTGCTCAGTTAACATGGCTACA
>JAIYCS010000054.1 GCA_027487895.1 Sediminibacterium sp.
GATTCACGCTCTTTTTGTATTGCCGATTTACCGGGTATTATTGAAGGCGCCGCCGAAGGAAAAGGCCTAGGGCACCGGTTTTTAAGACATATTGAGCGTAACGCCATTTTACTTTTTATGATCCCCGCCGATAGCAATGATCACAAAAAAGAATTTGACATTTTACGCAACGAATTAGAGCAGTATAACCCTGAGATGCTTCAAAAAGATTTTATCATCGCGATTAGTAAATCTGATATGCTAGACGATGAATTAAAAGAAGCAATCGCAAAAGAACTTCCAAAAAATGTACCACACGTATTTATATCTTCAGTGACCAACACAGGATTAAGTGCGCTGAAAGATTTGTTGTGGGATACGCTTAATAAATAAATTCGAATTTTTTTGCGCAGATTGTTGCGGTTGATTGTTGTGCGTAGATTAACTGCGCTTGATTTGTTGCGCGAAAATTTTTTGCATAAAAAAGGCCTCCGCAAGCGGAGGCCTTTTTACGATATACCTTTTAAAGATTACCCGTTAGATCTTGACGCGTTCTTACGGTCATTTTCATCCAAATGCGTTTTACGCATTCTTACTGATTTAGGGGTTACTTCAATACACTCATCTTGTTGGATATACTCCATACACTCTTCTAGGGTGAATTGTGTTTTTGGAGTAATACGAACGCTATCATCAGATCCACTTGCGCGGTGGTTGGTAAGCTTTTTCATTTCGACAGCGTTGATATTTAAATCACCTGGCTTAATGTGCTCCGCCAATATTTGTCCGATGTATACTTCTTCACCTGGCTCGATAAAGAAACGTCCTCTGTCCTGTAACTTATCAATAGAGTAAGCAGTAGTAGTACCACCAAACTTTGCAATAAGTACACCATTGTTACGACCAGGAATTGGTCCTTTCCAAGGCTTATATTCATTAAAGCGGTGCGCCATTACAGCTTCACCAGCCGTTTGTGTTAACATTTGAGAACGAAGACCAATAAGACCTCTAGAAGGAATATCAAACTCTAGGTGTTGCATATCTCCTTTAGATTCCATCACTAACATTTCACCTTTCTTTTGTGTTACTAGGTCAATGGCCTTACCACTAAATTCGGAAGGAACGTCAACTACTAATATTTCAAAAGGTTCGTGTTTTTTGCCGTCGATGTCTTTTACAAGTACCTGCGGATTACCCACTGTTAACTCGTAACCTTCTCTACGCATGGTTTCTACAAGTACCCCTAAGTGAAGGATACCACGACCGTATACTAAAAAGCTATCAGCACTATCTGTTTCTTCTACACGAAGTGCTAAGTTCTTTTCTGTTTCTTTCATCAGACGATCACGAATGTGACGAGACGTAACAAACTTTCCTTCTTTACCAAAGAATGGAGAGTTGTTAATGCTAAACGTCATACTCATAGTAGGCTCGTCTACACTAATAATAGGTAAAGCTTCAGGCGTTTCAGGATCTGCAATGGTATCACCAATGTTAAATTCTTCTAGACCAACCACAGCACATAAATCACCAGAAACAACTTCTGTTACTTTACGCTTACCCATTCCTTCAAACACATAGAGCTCTTTCACTTTATTTTTCTTGATAGAGCCGTCGGCCTGCACTAGCACTACGTTTTGGCCTTCTTTGATTACACCACGCTCTACTTTACCAATGGCAATACGACCAAGGAATGTAGAATAATCAAGTGATGTAATTTGCATTTGTGTTGCACCTGTTTTTGCATTTGGTGGCGGCACAAATTTTAAGATACCATCAAGTAATGGATCAATATTTTCGCAAGGTGTTAAGCTATCGTTGAACCAACCATTTTTACCACTACCATAAAAAGTAGGGAAATCTAATTGCTCTTCGGTAGCATCAAGGTTAAAGAATAATTCAAATACAGCGTCATGCACTTCGTCAGGACGACAGTTTGGTTTATCTACTTTATTGATAATTACAATGGGCTTTAAATTTAATTGAAGCGCTTTTTGTAATACAAATCTTGTTTGAGGCATCGGACCTTCAAAAGCATCTACTAGCAAGCAAACGCCGTCGGCCATTTTTAATACACGTTCTACTTCACCACCAAAATCCGAGTGACCTGGGGTGTCAATAACGTTAATTTTTACGTCTTTATAAGTTACAGATGCGTTCTTACTTAAGATGGTGATACCACGCTCACGTTCTAGCTCATTGCTATCCATGATAAGTTCACCTGTTTCCTGATTTTCTCTGAACACCTTTGTTGCGTGTAAAATTTTATCAACCAACGTAGTTTTACCGTGGTCAACGTGCGCAATAATGGCGATGTTTCTTATTTCCATGTGCTTTTTTAAGGCTGCAAAGGTAAGGATTTATAGCCTAAGAAGCGCGGGAAAAGCAAAGGATGCACCGGAATGCCAATAATTAACGCTCAGTTTACCCTAATATGGAGCTAAAACAAGATATTTACGCCTATAAATTTGCCTATGAAACGTTTTTTAAAAATTACAGCTGCACTCGTTGCCATGCTGGCCGTTGTTTATTTTTTAGGCCCTAAGCCGGCAGCCCCCAATTATAACAATAACTTAATACAGGTTCCTTCGGATCCAGCTGCTTTAGAAGCGTATGTGGCCAGTAATGAAGCAAAACATAAGGTAAAACCAGACAATGAAGCGCGGATTGTTTGGGCCAATGATAGCACCAAGGCCAAAACACCCTACGTTATTGTGTATTTGCATGGCTTTAGTGCGAGCCAGGAAGAGGGTAATCCCGTGCATAGAAATATCGCTAAACAATTTGGCTGCAATATGTACCTCGCAAGGTTATCGGAACATGGTATCGATACCACCGATGCACTTGTTAATATGACCGCCACTAGTTTGTGGGAATCAGCAAAAGAAGCTTATGCCATTGGAAAACAACTAGGTGATAAAGTGATTTTGATGGGAACCTCTACAGGTGGAACCGTGGCACTTGAACTTGCTTCAAATTTTGAAGATGTGGCCGGACTGGTTTTATATTCTCCCAACATCGCCATTAACAATCCAAGTGCATTTTTAACCAATAACCCTTGGGGCCTTCAAATTGCAAGAATGGTAATGGGCGGAAAAGAAAATGTGTTAAAAAACAGAACAGACACCTACAAAAAATATTGGAATCATCAATATAGATTGGAAGCTGTTGTAGAGTTACAAGAATTATTAGAAACCACGATGATTCCTAGCCATTTTAATAAAATTAAATGTCCGCTACTCACGCTCTATTATTTTAAGGATGAAAAAAATCAGGACCCTGTTGTAAAAGTATCGGCGATGAAAGAAATGTTTGAAGCCGTTGCCACACCTACCAATTTAAAAAGAATGATTCCTATTCCGGAAGCTGGCAATCATGTACTCGCCTCTCCTATTCAATCAAATGATATTGTAACTGTAGAAAAAGAAACTGCTTTATTTTTGGAGCAAGTTATGCAAATATAAAAGTAATGTATGCTAAGTAGTAAAATTGCGGGGATTGGGAAATACCTACCATCTAATGTGGTAACCAACCAAGACCTTACCGCACATATGGAAACCAGTGACGAGTGGATTGTTGAAAGAACAGGGATTAAAGAAAGAAGATACGCGCACCGCACTGAGGAAACCACAACAACGATGGCGGTGGAAGCTGCAAAAATTGCCATCGAAAGAGCAGGAACTACGGCTGCAGATATTGATTTCATTGTGTTTGCGACACTCTCTCCCGATTACTATTTTCCGGGCTGCGGGGTACTGGTACAAAGAGCGATGGGCATGAAAGAAATTGGCGCACTTGATATTAGAAACCAGTGTAGTGGATTTGTATACGCACTAAGTGTTGCCGATCAATTTATTAAAACGGGTATGTACAAAAACATACTTGTTATTGGAAGTGAAAAACATTCGTTTGGATTAGATTTTAGTACCAGAGGTCGTAACGTTTCTGTCATATTTGGAGACGGCGCTGGTGCTGTTGTGTTGCAGCCAGCTACAAATGCAGGACAAGGAATTTTAAGCACTCACTTACATAGTGATGGTGAAGCTGCAGAAATATTAGCGATGTACAACCCTGGTACACACGCTAACCACTGGGGCGAATATGCAAATTTTGATGAGGCAGAAATTGGTCAAATGTTTATGAGCCACAATATGATTGATAGTGCTCAAAATTTTCCATTTATGGATGGCCCATCGGTATTTAAAAAAGCGATCGTAAAATTTCCAGAAGTAATACTTGAAGCCTTACAAACTAATGGTTACGGGCCTTCTGATTTAAATATGTTGATACCGCACCAGGCCAATTTGCGCATTGCTCAGTTTGTGCAACAAAAATTAGGACTTAACGACGAGCAGGTGTACAATAATATCATGCTGTATGGCAACACTACTGCAGCATCTGTTCCGATTGCACTTTGCGAAGCGTATGAGAAAAATTTAATTAAAGAAGGAGATCTTGTTTGTTTAGCGGCATTTGGAAGTGGATTTACTTGGGCTAGTGCGCTCATCAAATGGTAAGTATGACTATGCGTAAGCTACTATTTTTAGTGAACCCTATTTCAGGGACGCGCACAAAAGAAAAACTCATTGCATTTCTGACCCAACAATTAGATGCAGCAGAAATATCTTTTGAGATTGAGTACACCAACGCAGCTGGTAATTATGCCGTTCTCAAAGAACAAATTGTTGCCAAAAGAATTACTGATATCATTATTGTTGGAGGTGACGGGTCTGTCAATCAGGTGGTGCAAGCCTTTGCCGAACTGCGTTTGCGTTTTGGCATTTTACCTGTTGGTTCAGGCAATGGACTTGCAAGGGCCGCTGGCATACCAACAAAAATAAAAAGGGCATTACAAGTTATTATTGATGGCCATACCATGGCGATAGATGCATTTACCATTAATGACAAATTCTCATGCATGCTAAGCGGACTTGGATTTGACGCACAAGTAGCGCATAATTTTGCACGTAAAGCAAAGCGCGGGTTATTTAATTACACCAAAGAAAGTTTACTGCAATTCTTTAAAGCACAACCCTATGGTTTTGAAATAAAACTGCCCGACTTTGGTTTTTTTACAGATGCATTTTTAATTAGTGTTGCCAATAGCAACCAATTTGGTAACAACGTAACCATTGCTCCACAAGCAAAACTAAATGACGGACTACTAGATGTTATTGTGGTGCAAAAAATGCATAAAGTAAAACTACCTTACGCCATTTTAAAACAATTGAGTGGTAATAATAAAATGGAGCAGCTTGTCCAGGATATGGAGCACAAAAACATTCTATACTTTCAAACGCCGAGCTTAGAAATTAGCAATCCAAAACTCGCGCCCTTACACATAGATGGCGAAGCCGTGGCTACTGATCAAACACTTTCGATAAAAGTATTACCCAACTATTTTACTTTGTTTGTGCCCGCATCACGTAATAAGTAGCTACTAAACTAAGTAGCAAACTCATACCCACTAGTTGGTGTATTTGTGCCATCCATTCAAAAATACCCCATACCCCAGGAATAATACTGCGCGCATAAAGTAAACTTGCAATACCAAGCAACACTTGTAAGACAATGAGTAAAATGGGAAGTATTTTAATGCGGTTAAAAAATGAACCGCCGTTAATGCGAAATAGTTGCAGCGTCCAATAAATTACAAGCGCCAACAAAATATAGGCGATACCACGGTGCATGAAATGCACGAGTATTTTGTTTTCTATAAAGTTTAAGAAAAAGTTAGGGTCAGAAAATAAATTACTAGGTACATAGTCGCCATTGATGGTTGGCCAAGTAGGTGCAACCATGGCAGCTTTGTGACCCGCCATAAGGGCGCCATACATGAGTTGCAACACAAGTAGAGCGAGTATGATCAAATTAAATGACTTGGCTTTTTTAACCGCCTCATGCATACCAGCAGGAATTTGCAACTCAGTTTTTGGAACACTGAGTTGCAGTGCAAACCAAAATGTATAAGATAGTAAACCAAGTGCGAAAATAAAATGTAGTGCAAGGCGTGTAGGCTTTACATACACAGCGTCACCTTCTAGCCCACTAGCTACCATAATCCAACCAATGGCTCCTTGCATGATGCCTAAAAAAAAGAGCACCACCAGTGGTTTAATCATTTCTTTTTTAAAATGCTTGGCTACTAAAAACCAAATAAAACCACCTGCAAAAACAAGACCAATAATTCTGGCCCATAAACGGTGGAACCATTCCCAAAAAAATATGTATTTGAAATTTTCTAAATCAAACTCAAAATTTAATAATTGAAACTGCGGCGTTTGTTTGTATTTCTCAAACTCAATAAGCCATGCCTGCTCTGAAAGTGGCGGAAGTGCTCCGGTTATCACTTCCCATTCTGTAATTGAAAGTCCACTGCCTGTTAAACGGGTAACGCCACCAAGCACAAATTGAAAGACCGTCATAACCACACCCACTAAAAGCCAGGTGGCTACTAATTTATTGGAACGATTTGCAGCATGCATGAATAGAGATTTAAATGGCACCAAAATTTGAGTACAAAGGTAGCAATTAGAAGCGTGTTATTTTTTACCTATTTTGCATCAAATTGTGGAAACAATAAACCATGTTACTGAATAACTATCAAACAGCGCAATTAGAAGCAGGGCTTGACGAAGCCGGCAGGGGCTGTTATGCAGGACCGGTATTTGCGGCTGCTGTTATTTTACCATCTGATTTTTACCACCCACTTTTAAATGATAGTAAAAAACTAACCGAAAAAAATAGAGCCATTTTAAAACCCATCATCGAAAAAGAAGCCATTGCATGGGCCGTTGCAAGTGTATCAAATATTGAAATTGATGAGATTAATATTTTACAAGCATCTATAAAAGCAATGCACTTGGCAGTAGCTGCACTCAAAAAAAAGCCAAAATATTTAATTGTAGATGGCAACCGTTTTAAGCCCTATAAAAATTTACCACACACTTGCATTATAAAAGGAGATGGAAAATATGCATCGATTGCAGCTGCTAGTATTTTGGCAAAAACACATAGAGATGCTTATTTAGATACACTGCACAAAGCATATCCTATGTATGGATGGAATAAAAATAAGGGATACGGAACCGCTGTACACCGCGCAGCTATTGAGGTTCACGGCTTATGTGAACACCATAGAAAAAGTTTTGCTATCCTTCCCA
>JAIYCS010000027.1 GCA_027487895.1 Sediminibacterium sp.
CGCTTTATAGTCATCTATTTTTTCTGGATCAGGATCAGTTTGTGACTCCTTAAAAATTTGATAATTACGGTAGGTTAACATACCAATGGCACGCGCGGCTTTTAACCCGGCATTACCAGCATTTGCATCCATGTTTTTCCATGTTGCATCTGCTTCAATTGCTAAACGTTGTGCGGTATGAATGGCAACACCCCATGCACTCTCCGAAGGCGAAGTTGCAATCAAAAATAATTTTTGAATAATTGCAGGTTCAAGTAGCGCCCATTCAAGCACTTGATATCCACCCATACTTCCACCCATTAAAAGTGCAATAGACCTAATACCGAGGGCTTCTCTTAAAATAACATGCGCCTTTACCATATCCCTAATGGTTACAGCAGGAAAACTAGAATAGTAGGGAGCACCCGTATTTGGATTTTCGGTTAATGGCCCAGTAGAGCCATAACAAGAGCCAATAATATTTGCACAAACAATAAAATAATCCTGCTCATTAATGAGCCCATCATTTCCTATTAAACCCTTCCACCAATCCCGTGCATCGGCATTGGCCGTTAATGCATGGCACACCCATACTACATTGGTACCAGCTGCATTAAGCGTTCCATAGGTATGGTAGGCAATGGTTAAGCTTGGCAACACCTCGCCACATTCTAAAACGAACGGCTGTTTGTATTTTAGGTATTGGATTTGAGACTGCATGTGACACAAAATAACTACAAGTTCATCACTAGACATAAAATATTTTAGAAAGCGAGTGGTGGTAGCTAGTATACGAAGCTTACCTTTGTTGTAAAGCACATTATCCCAATATGTCAAAGCCGCAAACAGACGCCATAAGAATTAGAACTACGCAAACAAATGAAATGGAACATAGCAGTCCACTTTATTTGACGAGCAGCTTTTGTTTTGATGACGCCGAAAGTATGCGCGCTGCTTTTGCCGATGAAACCGATGACAATATCTATAGCAGATTTAGCAATCCAAATGTGCAAGAATTTACAGATAAAATTTGTGCACTAGAAGGTGCCGAAGCTGGTTACGCAACTGCTTCTGGTATGAGTGCTGTTTTTGGGTCATTCATGGCACTATTAAAAAAAGGCGACCATTTACTTTCTTGTAATTCTATTTTTGGTAGTACACATACTGTAATTGCAAAATACTTACCTAATTATGGCATCGACACATCGTATGTGTTAGCCACTGCAACAGAAGCGGAGTGGGAAGCAGCTGTTACGCCAAATACAAAAATGATTTATCTAGAAACACCAACCAACCCGGGTCTAGATATTTTAGATATAGAAATGATTGGCAGGGTTGCTAAAAAACACAACATCATTTTAAATGTAGACAACTGTTTTGCAACCCCTGTAAACCAGCGTCCCATAGACTTTGGCGCCGATTTAGTGGTGCACTCAGCAACAAAATGGATAGATGGACAAGGTCGTGTATTGGGTGGCATCGTAGTAGGTAAAAAAGAACTGATCAAAGATATTTATTTGTTTTGCAGAAGCACAGGACCTGCACTTTCCCCATTTAATGCTTGGCTTTTAAGCAAGAGTATCGAAACATTAGATGTGCGCATGGAAAGACATGCATCCAATGCTTTATTTATTGCAGAAGCCCTCGAAAATCATGCAGCTATTGCAACACTGCGCTATCCTTTTTTAGCAAGCCATCCACAACATGAAGTTGCTAAAAAACAAATGACAAATGGCGGTGGTATTGTTTGTTTTGAATTAAAGGGCGGACTAGAAGCTGGTAAAACATTTTTAAACAACTTAAAAATGTTGTCGCTCACTGCTAACCTTGGAGACACCAGAAGTATTGCTTCTCACCCTGCAAGCACTACACATGCAAAATTATCGGAAGCAGAAAGACTTGCCGTAAACATTACACCCGGACTCATCCGTATTAGTGTAGGACTAGAACACAGAGACGATATACTTGCAGATATTACAGGCGCGCTTGCAGCTATTTAGCCGCATACTGTATACCTCCCAAAATATGAATTAGAAATAAGGGATCTTCATATGATTCGTTGGTATGCCCAAGCTCAGTATAAAAAGCTTTTCCTCCATCAAATTTGTGGTACCAAGCCATTGGATGTGAAGCACCCATTTCACCACCTTCATACGACTTTTCATCAATGGTCATAAGAATATGTAAACCAGGTTGCATGTCTTTAAAATTATACCACTCATCAAAACGTTTCCACTGCGCAGGTAAATGTTTGGTAGATGCATGTTTACCATCTAATACATTTAATACCGCCTCTTGTTGCCTCGGATGACTTTTAAAATAACCCCCAACTAATTGATTATACCATGGCCATCCATACTCAGTGTCGGTAGCGGCGTGAATTCCTACAAAGCCTCCCCCATTATTAATGTATTTTTTAAATGCCGCTTGCTCCTGATCGTTAAAAACATCGCCGGTAGTGCTCATAAATACAATAGCATGGTACGTATCTAAATCTGGTTGTAAAAAAGTAGCCGACTCAGAAGTCGTATCTACTTGCATATTGTTAGCCTTACCTAATTTTTGAACCGCAGCAACAGCCACTGGAATAGAACTATGATAAAACCCTTTGGTTTCAAAAAAAACTAATATTTTAAGTGGCTTTGGGGCATATACAGCCGCTGAAACAGCACCAAAAATACCGAGTGCAATGAATAAAAAAGCAATGCGTAAAAGGTTTGATTTATTTTTCATAAATAACGTTTGAAAATTACTTAAATTGAACCCTAATGTAAGAAAAACGATTAACAATTTGCCTATGAAAATGAAAACAGGAATCATGCTAGCCTGCATGATGTTTTTACAATATTACATTTGGGGTGCCTGGTATGTAACCATGGGGCCTTACATGGACAATTTATTTAAAGGAGAAGGGCAAAATATTGTTGACCTAGCTAAAGGTGCTACTTATGGTGCTGGCGCTATTGCTACTATGCTCTCTCCTTTTTTTGTAGGCATGATTGCAGACCGTTTTTTTGCTGCACAAAAAATCATGGGCATCTTACACATTATTGGTGCAGCGCTACTATTTTATGCTACAAAAATGACGGCTACCACAAGTTTTTATTGGGTAATACTTGCCTACTCTTTACTATACATGCCAACCATTGCATTAAGTAACAGTGTTGCATTTGCACAAATGAGTGATCCGGGCAAACAGTTTCCATGGATTCGTGTTTTTGGAACACTCGGTTGGATTGTGGCTGGACTTGTGATATCTAAACTAGCTATTGGAAATGGAGCAACCACTTTTATCATTGCTGCTGGCGCTTCTGCACTACTAGGAGTATTTAGTTTTATACTTCCTAATACACCGCCAAAATCAACGGCTAACAATACATCATTTGGCGCTATTTTTGGGGCCGATGCATTTGTACTTTTAAAGGAAAGATCTTTTTTACTGTTTTTTATAGCCGCCATTTTAATTTGTATTCCGCTTTCTTTTTACTACGGATTTGCGGGTTCCTTTTTAGGTGAATTTTGGGGTGCCAATACCGCCGCTAAAATGACGCTTGGACAAATGTCAGAAGCTTTATTTATTATGACCATTCCATTTTTATTTTACAGACTAGGCGTTAAAAAAATGCTGGTACTAGGAATGGCTGCGTGGGCTATTCGTTATATCTGTTTTGCATATGGTAATATGGAAGCGGAGTGGCTACTCTATGCCGGTGTCATTTTACATGGCATTTGTTATGATTTCTTTTTTGTAACTGGCTATATGTACACAGAAAAAATGGCGGGTGAAAAAATAAAAAATGCAGCGCAAAGCTTATTTACTTTTGCCACTTACGGTGTAGGCATGTTTATTGGTACTAATTATAGTGGCTATGTAGCAAATGCCTACAACCAAAGCACTACTATGAATGGAGTTACTACGCAACAGCATATTTGGGAAACCATTTGGCTATACCCTGCCATTATTGCTAGTGTTGTACTACTATTATTTGTTTTATTTTTTAAAGAAAAAAAGCAGCTCGCTGCACAGTAAAAAATTATGAAGAAGATTGCCATGTTAGGTTCCGGCTTTATTGGCCGATTTTATGCAGAAGCACTGCAAGGTTATAGAAGTAGAGACAAAGTAGTTTCGATATACTCACGTAGAGAAGAGTCCGCTAAGAAGTTTGCAGAAGATTACGCTTGCGAACACTGGACCACAGAAATGGAGGAAGCGGTTGCAAATCCAAATGTAGATATTGTATGTATTGCACTACCCAATAATTTACATGAAGCCGCAGTGATGCTTTGTTGTAAACACAAAAAAGCGGTGATGACTACAAAGCCATTAGGTCGTAATGCCGAAGAAGCAAAACGCATGTTAATTGCAGTGGAAGAAGCAGGTATTTTTAATGGTTACCTCGAAGACCTTGTATATACCCCTAAATTTATTAAAGCCACACAGTCTGTTAAAGAAGGGGCACTTGGCCGAATATTATGGGCTAAATCTAGAGAAACACATCCTGGCCCGCATAGCGAATGGTTTTGGGATATTGAACAAGCAGGCGGTGGTTGTATTTTAGACTTGGGTTGCCATTGTATTGAAATTGCACGTGGCTATATTGGCAAAGACATTAAGCCCGTAGAAGTGATGTGCTGGGCAGACACACAAGTAAAACCGATTGATGCAGAAGACCATGCCATTGGTCTTGTAAAATATGAAAACGGCGCTATTGGTCAATTTGAAGTAAGCTGGACTTTTAGAGGTGGCCTCGATTTAAGAGATGAAGTAATGGGTACAGAAGGTACGATTTGGATCAATAGTTTTTTACGTACCGGTTTTGATATGTTTACTACTGGAAAAGGTGGCGACTATATTGCAGAAAAAGCAGAAAGCAATAGTGGCTGGTTGTTCCCAGTTGGCGACGAGTTAAATGAACTTGGCTACAACCACATGTTTATGGATATGTTTAATGCCATGGAAAAAGGCGTTGATCCTAAAGAAACATTTTATGATGGCTATGTAGTAAACGCTATTATTGACGCGGCTTACAAATCTGCTAAAACAAAATTATGGGAGCCCGTGCAACTAGATATTTGGAGAGGACAAACAGGTCTTACCAAAGAAAGTCATTTGGTAGAGTATGATGCGGATCATTATTTAATTAAAGAAGAAATGACGCATTATGGTGCTAAAAAATTAATTCTTAAGCATAAGACCACCGGCAAAATATCCGATCAGATTATTGAATAAATTTTAAAATAAAAATCTAACAAAAAGGGAGACGCTAAATGTCTCCCTTTTTTAATGCCTCTACTGCAAAGTTTGCAGCGCGCGCTGTTAATGCCATATACGTAAGTGATGGATTTTGATTGGCACTCGAGGTCATGCATGCGCCATCCGTTACAAAAACATTTTTTGCATCCCACACCTGGTTGTTGCCATTTAATACAGAAGTTTTTGGATCTCTACCCATTCTGGCCGTACCCATTTCATGAATACCATGCCCAATAGCGTGCCCATTATCGTAACTAGAAATATTTTTAGCGCCACCAGCTTCTAACATCACTTTTAATTCTGATACAATGTCTTTGCGCATGTCAAGTTCATTTTGTTTGAGCTCGCAATCCATAGACAGCACCGGCAAACCCCATTTGTCTTTTTTATTCGGGTCCAACGAAATTTTATTTTCGTGGTACGGTAATATTTCACCAAACCCTGTGGCGCCAATCGTCCATGAACCAGGCTCTGTAAGGGCTTCCTTAAATGCAGCACCAATAGAAAGTTCTGCCACTTCTCTACTCCAACCCTGCCTTCCAGCACCACCCTGATATCCAAACCCTCTCAAATAATTTCTTTTATCGCTACCCATGTTTACAAATCTTGGAATGTAAAATCCATTGGGCCTCCTGCCATACACATATTTATCTTCAAATCCTTCGATGGTGCCAGATGCGCCTAAATTGTAATGATGATCCATTACATTGTGTCCAAGCTCTCCACTACTACTCCCTAAGCCACCTGGCCAAATATCTGTTGCCGAATTAAAGAGCACCCACGCCGAGTTTAAGGCAGACGCATTTAAGAAAACAATCTTTGCATTAAACGTGTATGTTTTATTGGTTTCCGAATCAAGCACTTCTACACCGTCGGCTTTTTTTGTGTCTTTGTTGTATAAAAGTTTAGTAACAATTGAAAAAGGTCTTACCGTTAAGTTGCCCGTTTTTAAGGCAGCGGGCATGGTAGAAGATTGCGTGCTAAAATAACCGCCAAAAGGACATCCTTCCCAACACCTATTTCTAAATTGACAATTGGTGCGTCCTTCAATAGCTTTTGTTAAATTGGCAACCCTTCCTATAATTAAATGCCGATTTCCTTTAAATTTTTCTTTGATTCTGGCAGCTACATCTTTTTCGACACAGTTTAAATCCATGGGTGGTAAAAACTGTCCATCGGGTAAATGCGGAAGACCTTCGATTGAGCCGCTAATGCCCGCAAATTTTTCTACATGATCATACCATGGTGCAATGTCTTTGTAACGAAGGGGCCAGTCTACGCCAACGCCTTCTTTTCCATTGGCTTCAAAATCCAAATCACTTAAACGGTAACTTTGTCTTCCCCATAATAGCGACCTGCCTCCCATTCTATAACTTCTCCACCAAGTAAAAGGTTTTACCTCGGTATAGGGGCAATCTTCTTCATTGGTCCATGCGTCCATCACGGCTTCATTTGCAGCCCAACCCCTGTGTATCACAGGATATTTTTCTTGTTGCTCTGCAGTAGTGCGGCCCCTATGCGGTGTATCCCATGGGTCATTGTCAACCCCTTTA
>JAIYCS010000033.1 GCA_027487895.1 Sediminibacterium sp.
CCCGTTCCAAACTCAGTTTGATTGATATTAACCCCCATTCCTGCAATGCTCCACTGCCAGATAGGACCTCTAAAGCTATTTTCAATTAAAATGCCCGCTGCCTTTCTGTCACGCCAATAGATATCATTGGGCCACTTGATGCTGGTTTCGTCACCGGCATATGTAATAAAAAAGTTAAAACATCCTACAGCCACGAGCATACTCACCATGGATGGCTCAAGTGCTAAACCATCAAAAACAAGCTTTTTTGGGTCCAAAACCACCGATAATAGAATGTTTTGACCCGTTTCGGCCTCCCAAACCTTACCCATTTGGCCCTTTCCTGCCCATTGTTTTTGCGCAAGAAAAGCAGCGCCATGCCCAGCCAAGTTTGTCTTAACTTGGTTCATGGCATAGATGTTGGTACTATCTACTTCAGTTAATTCTGTAAATGGTAAACCGATGGGTGTATTTAAGCCTGCTGAAGCCAAAGAATTAGTATTTTTGACGAAGTTACAAGAGCTACGTCTAAATCAAATTATTAATCACTAAATAACTGTATTGTTGGAACCCCTTTCTGTATTAAAAAATCGACCAAAAAGTACGATTACCCGGTTAACGAAAAGCTCAAAAATTCTAAAAACGATCATTAATGCCATTTTAGATAAAAAAGGTGAACATGTTGTAAGTTTAGATCTACGCAAAATTGAAGAAGCTGCAGCCGATTTTTTTATTGTTTGCCAGGCCTCTAGTACCACACAAGTGCGTGCCATTGCTGATCACATAGAGGATGAGGTAAAACAAGCATGCGGCGAAAATCCCTATAAACACGAAGGACGAAAAGCATTGCAATGGGTAATCATTGATTACGTGAATGTAGTGGTGCACGTGATGCACCCAGAAGCTAGAGAATTTTATAAATTAGAAGAAATGTGGAGTGATGCGGTATCACAAATCCACGAATAATAGAAAGTATATGTCAGAAGAGAAGCAACCAAAATTTAATTTTCAAGACAAAGGTAAAGGCGGCAAAAAGACCCCTAAGTTCAATATCTATTGGATTTATGGCGTCGTTATTGTTGGCCTATTGGTGTCTCAGTTAATGAATTTTTCGCCAGAATTAAAAAAGACCACGGAGCAGGAGTTTAAACAACAAATGCTTTTAGCAGGGGATGTTACCAAACTTGATTTTGTAAAAAACAAAGATGAAGTTCAGGTGTATATCAATGGCGATAGTCTTAAGAAAGAATTCTACGTTAAAAAATTTGGTGTGGTATTACCTAAAGAAAAAGTAAAGGGTGCGCCATTATTTGTTTTTGAAGTATTGGATTGGAAATCTTTTGACGAAAATCTACAAAAATTTACAGAGCAACATCAATTACCAGAAGTTAAAAGAGATATTGTAAAAGCTGCAGACTGGATGGGTGGCGTACTTCAATCTATTTTTACGCTTGTGATCATTGTAGTGGTTTGGCTACTACTTATGCGTAAAATGGGCGGTGGTGCTGGCGGTCCGGGCGGTGGCGCTGGTGGTATTTTTAATATTGGAAAATCTAAAGCAACTTTATTTGATAAGGGCGCTAAAGTAAATATCAATTTTGGTGATGTTGCAGGACTCGACGAAGCGAAAGTGGAAGTGATGGAGATCGTTGACTTCTTAAAAAATCCAAAAAAGTATACTGCACTTGGTGGTAAAATTCCAAAGGGCGCCTTACTAGTAGGCCCTCCAGGTACCGGTAAAACATTGCTTGCTAAAGCCATGGCTGGTGAAGCACAGGTTCCTTTCTTTAGTTTAAGTGGATCTGATTTTGTGGAGATGTTTGTAGGTGTGGGTGCAAGTCGTGTCCGTGATTTATTTAAGCAAGCAAGAGAAAAAGCACCATGTATTATTTTTATTGATGAAATTGATGCGATAGGTCGTGCACGTGGTAAAAATGCCATGATGAGTAACGATGAGCGTGAAAATACCTTAAACCAACTATTAGTTGAAATGGATGGATTTGGTGGTGACACGGGCATTATTATTTTAGCCGCAACCAACAGACCAGACGTATTAGACTCTGCACTATTAAGACCAGGACGTTTTGATCGCCAAATTTCGATAGACAAACCAGACGTTAAAGGCAGAGAAGAAATTTTTAAAGTGCACCTTGAACCTATCAAAATTTCTGAAGCACTTGATTTACATAAACTAGCAGAACAAACACCTGGATTTGCAGGTGCTGATATTGCAAACGTTTGTAACGAAGCTGCACTTATTGCTGCACGAAAAGGAAAAGAATCTGTAGAGATGATTGATTTCCAAGACGCCATTGACCGTGTGATTGGTGGACTTGAAAAGAAAAATAAAATCATAGCGCCGCACGAAAAATCTATCATTGCATACCACGAAGCAGGTCACGCTGTTTGTGGTTGGTTTTTAGAGCATGCGTATCCGCTTTTAAAAGTTACCATTGTACCTCGTGGTACGGCTGCACTTGGTTATGCGCAGTATACCCCAACCGAGCAGTACCTCTACAATACCGATCAGTTAATGGATCAAATTTGTATGACACTCGGTGGTAGAGCTGCAGAAGAAATATTCTTTGGAAAAATTTCTACTGGAGCATCTAACGACTTACAACAAATTACGCGTATTGCTTACAGTATGGTTACTGCATATGGTATGAATAGTAAAGTAGGTAATGTGAGTTACTACGATCCTTCTCAAGAAAATACCTTTACCAAACCATACAGCGAAGAAACGGGTAAAATTATTGACCACGAAGTGCGCGGTATTATTGAAGATGCTTATCAGCGTACACTTCAGCTACTTCGTGATAAAAAAGAAGCGGTTGAAATTTTAGCAAAAGAATTGCTCGCTAAAGAAGTGTTGCATAAATCTGACGTAGAAGACTTAATTGGTAAAAGACCTTTTGAAGAAAAAAAGATTGTTGAAGTAGAGGCTGCACCAGAAGAGGTTGCTCCACAAGAAGCTGCTCCAGCAGCAGACGCGCCTGCTCCTGAAGCGCCTGCTGCAACAGACGATCAAAAACCAACAGAAGAATCTATTTAATAGTTGAAGGATGGCTAAAAGCGCAAGAGAAAATATTTTACAAAAGATAAAACAGGCACTGGCGAAGCCAGTGCCTGTGCCATTTTCGGCGGTTGATACGGTTTCTACAACATACCCCAACACCAAAGAAGACTTGTCGGTTTTGTTTGCCGAAAATTTTTCTGGCTTACAAGGCAAGTTTGCATTTTGTGCCAGCGAAAAAGAACTTGCTTCACAGTTAAGCATGCTTTTTATTCAGCGCAATTGGAAGCAAACCTATTGCCGCGAAAATGCTTTAATTGAAATGTTAACCAAAGCAGGTTTTGGTGGCATGCAATCAGAAGATTTAGAATATTGCGATGCGGCTATTACCAGTTGCGATAATTTAATTGCCCGTACCGGAAGTATGATACTTTCTGCGGGACAACAAAGTGGTAGAACGGTAAGTGTGTATGCGCCTATTCATATTTGTATCGCTTACACCGATCAAGTGGTGTATGATATTTCAGATGGTTTAAAATCTATTACAAAACATTATGGCAATCAGTTGCCTTCGCTTATAACGCTTGCTAGTGGTCCTAGTAGAACGGCAGACATTGAAAAAACACTGGTAGTAGGCGTGCATGGTCCTAAAGAAGTCTACTGTTTTTTAGTAGACAGAAATAATTAAAAGCACATGACAACCACCATTCATGCTTCTTCTAGCCATAAAATTTATTTGCTCTCGGATTTTCATTTGGGTGCACCTAATTATGATGCTAGCTTGGAGCGTGAAAAACAAGTAGTGGCGTTTTTACAATCTATCGAAGACAGTGCTGCAGCTATTTTTATTGTAGGAGACATTTTTGATTTTTGGTTTGAGTATGATCATGTAGTGCCCAAAGGTTTTGTGCGCCTACTCGGACAAATTGCCAAGCTCACAGATAAAGGAATTCCGGTACACGTATTTACAGGCAATCATGACCTATGGATGCGTCATTATTTTGAAGAAGAATTAGGTTGTAAGGTATACCACGGCCCACAGGTATTTCATTTTAATGACAAAGCCTGTTACATTGCCCACGGTGATGGTTTAGGCCCTGGTGATGCGGGTTATAAGTTTATTAAAAAAATATTTACCAACCCTATTTGCAAGTGGTTGTTTAAGTGGGTGCATCCTGATATGGGAGTTGGCATCGCCAATTATTTTAGTCGAAAAAGTAGGGCAAAAACGGGTAATGCCGATGCGCAGTTTTTAGGGGAAGAAAATGAGTGGCTGATTTGTTACAGTAAAGAAGTTTTACAAAAACAGCATTACGATTATTTGATTTTTGGACATCGTCATTTTCCACTTGATCTCACTATTGGTAATAGTCATTATATTAATTTAGGAGACTGGATTCAGAATTTTACGTACGCTAGTTTTGACGGTGAAAAAATGGAAATTGACAAATGGAACAAAAAATATTAGACAACACGGTACAGGCTTACCTAATTGTTATAGGTACCATATTAGTGACCCTTCTTTTTAAAAGACTCATCTCTAAATTTTTAGCGAGTAAGCTTTTTAAACTCATTACGAATAGTAAACATAATCTACCCAAACAATCTTTTTTAGATTTAGTGGTACAACCACTTGGTACTTATTTATTATTGACCATCTCCATGATTGCCATTGATAAATTAAAATTTCCAAGTGCATTTGAATTTACAGTTTACAAAACAAACACCAGACAAATTTTAGATGCGCTGATGAATGGCGCACTTGTAATCGTATTTATTTGGTTATGCCTTCGTGTTATTGATTTTATGGCGATGGTATTAGAAGAGCGTGCCAACATAACCAAAGACCAACAAGACAATCAGCTGATTATATTTTTTAAAGATTTTTTTAAAGTCATCCTTATCATTATTGGTGTGCTTCTTGTTTTAAAATTCTCTTTCAATAAAAATATAGGCAGCATTTTAACCGGATTAAGTTTAGTGGGTGCGGCTGTAGCCCTTGCTACGAGAGAGAGTATGGAAAATTTAATTGCCTCTTTTATTATCTTTTTTGATAAGCCCTTTACGGTGGGCGAGCAGGTAAAAGTAAATGGATTTACAGGTACCATAGAAAAAATTGGACTCAGAAGTACGCGTATTCGCACCAACGAAAAAACCTATATCTCTGTTCCCAACAAACAAATGGTAGATACCATTGTAGATAATATTAGTTTACGCACACAGCGTAAAACCGAATTACAATTAGAGCTCTCATTAAGTGCAACAGCTAGTACATTGCAAGCCTTGCTAACAGCTATGCGTAGTTATTTAAGTACGCAAAAAATTGACAGCTATCAGGTGCATTTGCATGATACTGGGAAACAGGCACATATTGTAATGGTAGAATATTTTTCATCAGCTGCCGATGAACACGAAGCTTACTTAATGCTTCGAGAAAAAATAAATATGGCTTTTATTGAAATTTTAGAAGCCCACAAAATTGAGTTAGCGGCTTCAAGTACCGATGTTGTGGTAAAGCAGTCTTAACTGCTACGAAAACAGTAGCGCGATTTGATTTAGTGAAGCCCTGCTTTTAATTCCAGTAAAAAAGTTTTGAACTTTGTTAGGGTTTGCACCAGCTGCGCCTGTGTATCGGCCTGCGATTTATTTTGTTTCAAATAGGTTCTGGCGCCTTCTATCGAATATTTTTTTTGACGTAGTAGAAAATAAATGATTTGTAAATTTTTAATATCTTCTACTCTAAATAAGCGGTCGCCTTTTCTTGTTTTGCGCGGCTTTAAAATATCAAATTCATTTTCCCAGTAACGCAGTAAAGAGGTATTTACTTTAAACCAACTCGCTACTTCACTAATGGTGTAATATAATTTTTGTGACAATACTTTTTCGTCTGGGATTTCTATTAAATCAATTTCGGTATCTATTTCACTGTAGGATTTGCGACCTCTTTTGCCTGCTATTTTTTCTATGGTAACACGGGGCTGTCTAGGTCTTTCAACATAAGCAGGCTCTTCATAAGTAGGTTCAACAGTAACAGGCGGAGCAGGAGCCGGCGTTTCCATTAACGAAGCCACCTCAGGTGTGGCCTTGGGTTTCGCCTTCTTTTTTTCTTTAACCCCTCCAATATCTTGGGCAGGGCCGCCAAATAAGTCTAACTGTTGCAGCTTTGATTGCATGTTGTAAAAGTATGATAAGTATTTAGCCCTATAGCACCCTAATGTGCCTCCGTGGAAAAGATGTAAGTATCTTTGCATCCAATGAAAATCGCAGTCACTTTAGTGGGTATCCGTGATACCAATTTTTCTAGCGTTGGTCGTTTCATTTGGAAATGGCTCGAAACTGAGATTCATGCCCATCCAGCACATCAGTTTATTTTACTTTCTGATACCGCGCAACCCACGAGTTTTGTAGGTGCGCCCAATTGTAGTTGGATCAAAACAAAATATGATCGTAACAGTTTTGTGGCAGAAAAAATATGGTACGAAGTAACGGCGCCTAAACTGCTTAAACCTATACAACCTGCTCTGTGGCTGCAATTGAGTGGCAGGTATTCGGGGCGTACCACCATCCCTCAAATATGTTTTTTTGAGGGGAACCTAACCAAATTTCAACGTTATTTTTTTAAACAGAACGTACATAAAGTAAAGCAGTGGCTTGTTGTAGAAAACAAAGCCACACAGCAATTAGAGGCGCAATTTGGGATTTCAAAAGACCGAATCGCATCTATCCCAATAGTTCCATCCTCCGAAATTTATCCCATCGATTATAATTTGCAACAGATGTATAAGGGTACCCATGCTGGCGGAACCGAATACTTTTTAGCTGTGGCTTACGAGGACAAAAGCAGCATTGGGCTTTTGCAAGCGTTTTCTCAATTTAAGAAATGGCAACAGAGTAATATGAAACTGTTATTGGTTCCATCAAATGGAATCCAACGTTCTTTTTTAGAAGAAAAATTGCGCACCTATAAGTACAGGGCCGATGTTGTAATCGTGCCAACCGGCCTCACCGTACATAACTGGTATCAACTCGTTTCTAGTGCTTATGCAGTAGTTTTAATAGATGATAGTGCCGCTGCTTATTTAATAGCGTTGGAAGCGGCTAAAGCAGGTGTGTCCATAGTTGCCGCTGACTCATTTGCAAAGGAAATGCACATAGAAGATATGGTGACTAGGTATCCAGAAACTTCACCAGCTAGTATTGCCGAAGCCCTTTTGGTGGTGTATAAAAATGAAAAAATAAAAGGAGAACGCACACAAAATGGGCTATTATTCTTACAAAATATCAATTTCACCACACCCCTTCATTTATTTAAAGAATTATAGGCGTAGCAATAAGATGCTTTAGGCTTATTTTTGCAAAAATGTACCATATGACAAGACAATCCAATATCAATATTGAAGTTCATTTAGATGAAAATAAAGTACCACAGGATATCAAGTGGAATGCCTCCGACAGTACCGCCGATATGGCTCAATCTGCAAGAGCCATGATGTTGGCGTTTTGGGATGCTGCCGATAAATCAGCGCTACGTATCGATTTATGGACCAAAGACATGATGGTAGATGAAATGGCCGATTTTTATTACCAAACATTTATGGGCATGGCAGATACTTTTATTAGAGCAACCCAAGATCAGGTACTAGCAGGCGAAATGAAAGATTTTGCAAAGTCGTTTTATAAAAAATTTAGAGACAGTCAAATTCAAAAAAATAAATAATTACCATACTATGGCAACTTTAGAAGAACAAGTAATGGCGCAAATGAAAGACGCTATGAAATCAAAAGATGAAGCGTTATTAAGAGGATTACGTGCCATTAAAGCAGAAATCATTAAAGCGAAAACAGATCCAGGTGCAGGTGGTTCCATTACTGCAGAAGCCGAACTCAAGCTTTTACAAAAATTAGTAAAATCTAGAAAAGATTCGCTGACCATTTTTCAAGAACAAAATAGAGCCGATTTAGCACAAAAAGAAACTGAGGAAATTGCAGTGATCGAAAAGTTTTTACCTGCCCAACTCGATGAAGCAGCGATCAAAGAAATTGTAGCGCAAATCATTGCAACTGTTGGTGCAACAGGACCACAGGATTTAGGAAAAGTAATGGGTGTAGCTTCTAAACAATTAGCTGGTCAGGCAGATGGCAAAGCTGTTGCAGCTGCAGTTAAAGCGGCACTCGGTTAGTTTTACTATATTCACGTAACGCTAAATTAGAAAACGTGGTTTTAGATATTATTTGTGGAATCATTTTGATTGGAGCACTGTTTAAAGGCTATACAAAAGGCTTTATTATTGCTTTATTTTCATTTGCAGCACTTCTGATAGGATTGGCTGCTGCCACTAAGTTATCGGCAGTGGTTGCTTCTAAAATTGGCCATGATACAGGTATTACGGCAAGTTGGCTTCCATTTGTTTCATTTTTAGCCATCATGATTGCGGTTACACTTATTGTTCGTTTGGTAGCGGGAATGCTACAAAAGGCCGCCGAACTCGTGCTGCTTGGTTGGGCCAACAAATTAGCGGGTATCTTACTTTTTGGTGCTATTTATATGACCATTTGGAGTGTGGTACTTTTTTATGGTGTTAAGCTTCATTTAATTTCTGAATCTTTAATAGCGGCCTCTAAAACATACGGATACATTGCACCTTGGGGACCTAAAGTGTTAGACACCATTGGCCAGGTGATACCAGTATTTAAGGACATGTTTACCAGTTTAGGCGATCATTTTGAAACTTTAGGCAAACAGGTAAAATAAGTATGTTGTAATTCATGGTTATTTAATGCCGTGATTCCTATTAAAATCATTATTTTAGCCGTGTTCTATATAAGTATACATGAATTACGAAATTAAAGTTCAAGATAAAATTAGTTACATCGAAGAAGGTACCGGCGAACCCTTGCTTTTATTGCATGGTCTTTTTGGTGCGCTCAGTAACTTCGAACATTTAATTGAGCATTTCAGACACCGCAATAAAGTTATCGTTCCTATTTTACCTCTTTTTGATTTAGATATTTTTCATACCACTGTGGGTGGTCTCGAAAAAGTAGTACAAAAATTTATAGAGGCTAGAGGGTATACCGGCATTCATTTATTAGGTAATTCATTGGGTGGACATGTTGCACTTGTACATGTGCTCAAGCATCCCGAAAAAATCAAGTCACTTACCTTAACTGGTAGTAGTGGACTTTTTGAAAAAGCCATGGGTGATAGTTATCCAAAAAGAGGTGACTACGATTATATCAAAAATAAAACCGAAGAAACTTTTTACGATCCGGCTGTGGCTACCAAAGAACTCGTAGATGAGGTATTTGAAATCACTAGAAACAGGTTAAAAGTGATTAAAATACTAGCGCTCGCAAAAAGTGCTATCAGAAGTAATTTAGGTCCCGAGTTAAATCAAATACAACAGCCTACACTTTTAATATGGGGCAACAACGATATTGTTACACCGCCATATGTTGGTGAAGAATTTCATAAGCTCATACCAAATAGTACCCTTCATTTTGTAGACAAATGTGGACACGCTCCTATGATGGAAGTGCCCGCCGAGTTCAACCAAATTTTAGAAGCATTTTTGAATCAGCTTAGCCATGCTAGCAGCACAACTCATTAATACCAGTTTTCCAACTGTTCATTTATTGGACAAAGCATCTTTTGCGCTCCAATTAATGGATGATTATGATGTACAACATTTATGTGTTGTTACGGATGAAAAGCTAGTGGGTATCGTAGACAAAAATACTTTGTTGGATATCGATGAAACTGCCGTTATAGCTTCTTTGCAAGACGAATTTATTGCTGCTTCTGTCCATGCCGATGCACACTTTTTAGCCGGCGCCAAATTATTAGCCTTGCATGAATTGAGTTTGCTTCCCGTTGTTTCAACGGCTGCAGATTTACTCGGTGTTATTACAGCTAAGCACATGTTAACGGCGCTTACCAGCCATGTAGGAGCTGATACCAGGGGTGCTGTTATTGTTTTGGAGATGGAGCTACGTCAATATTCTTTTGGGGAAATTGTGCGCTTAGTAGAAACCAACGATGCATATGTTACGCAATTAAATACAGCAACAGATTTACAAACAGGTATGCTACTTGTGACAATACAAATCAACCGCATCGAAGTATCTACCATCGTTGCTACTTTCCAGCGTTACGATTACAGCGTAAAATATTATTTCGGCGAAGAAAACTATCAGAACGAGTTGAAAGAAAATTATAACCATCTACTTTCATACCTCAATATGTAGGTGTAAACGCTTTACCTATGCGCCTACTTTTTTTTCTGCTTCTTTTTAATTTTTCGTTGACTGCTTTGGCGCAACAAAAAATGCCTGTCGAAGTTGTAGAAATTACAGGCAACACAAAAACAAAAAATTATATCATTGAAAGAGAACTTTCATTTGCAAAGGGTGATTCTCTCTCTTCTGAACAGTTAGGTGCTGCCATGATTCAGGCCAAGCAGTTATTGATGAACACCCAGCTTTTTGTGGATGTTAAAATTGATACACTTGCGGTTCAACACGAGTGGCATATTCGAATTCAGGTTAAAGAAAGATGGTACCTACTGCCGCTTCCTTATTTTAGACTCGTAGATCGAAATTTTAATCAGTGGTGGGTAGACCAAAACCGTAGTTTAGACCGCGTCAATTATGGGATAAAATTTATCCAAAACAATGTGTCTGGTAGAAATGATAATTTAAATATATGGCTTATAACAGGCTATAACAGGCAGTTTTCGGCGCGTTACTCCATTCCTTTTATTGATAAAAAACTCACCAAAGGATTTAGTGTTGGTTTTTTACACGCAACACAAAAAGAATTGAATGTTGCCACCGTGGCCAACAAGCAAGTTTTTTTTAGACATGTAGATGATGCCCGAAAAACATGGCGCTTTGATGCATCTTATAGTTATCGTCCTGATCAGTTTAAACGCACAACCATTAGAGTTAGCTACTTCAACGAAACCATTGCCGATACAATTGTAAAGCTTCAAAAAAATTATTATCCGGGTCAAACAAATAGACAAGCAGCACTTGACGTAAGTTATCGATATCAATACATCAAGCTCTCTAATATTGTTTATCCAACATCCGGTTATTACACCGACTTATTTTTTCTACAAAGATTTGCATCAAAAGTGCAATCCATTTCTTCTTTTAGTGCAAGACAACTGTATGCAAAAAAATTAAGTACTAAAAGTTTTTTATTGTTTGATGCAACTGCGATGTATAAATCCCCCATCGATTCGGTATTCTCTAATAGCAGACTCATTGGATATGGCGGTATGCAACTTAGGGGCCTCGAATATTATGTAGCGGATGGAACGGCTGGGGCTGTACTAAGAAACGCTTATCATTTTAATCTAACAAACTGGACCATCACCAATCCATTGCCTATTAAAAACCACGAAAAAATTCCGATCAGAATTTATTTTAAAGTTTTTGCAGATGCAGGGTACGCCTACCACAAATACGCTGGCGCTTCTAATTCCTTAAGTAATACCCTGTTGTATACCTATGGAGCTGGTTTTGACCTTGTAAGTATTTACGATTTTGTATTTCGTGTAGAATATAGCCGCAACCAGCTGAAGCGAGATGGCCTATATTTGCAGGGTGAATTTAATTTTTGATGATTCTGATTACAAAATAGGCACATGAAAATTGCGATATATAGTAGAGGTTTAGATTTAGCAACACCCAATCCGCTGGCAATACTGCTAGATGCTTTGGCGCCTCACGATGTTCAAATCCATGTGTTTCATCAATTGTTATTGCACGCCGATTTACCCCCACAAACTGTTGCTTCACTTATACCATTTAAAGTTTCTTCAGATTTAGATGCTTCTATAGATTGCATGATTAGTTTGGGTGGTGATGGTACCATGCTTGACGCCGTTACACTTGTAAAAGATTCTGGTATCCCTATATTAGGAATCAATTTTGGTAGACTTGGTTTTTTAGCAAGCATTAGTCCGGATGCATTACAAAATGCCGTTGAAGCCATCGTTAATAGAACATTTGTAGTGGACAAACGTGCACTTATTCATCTTGATTCCAATGAAGCACTTTTTGGTGACACACCTTTTGCGCTCAATGAGTTTGCGATTCACAAACGCGACATTTCTCCTATGATTAAAATTCATACCTATATCAATGGCGAATTTTTAAATACCTATTGGGCCGATGGATTGATTGTTTCCACACCTACGGGATCTACCGGTTATAGTATGAGTTGCAATGGACCCATTTTATTTCCAGACGCGGCAAGTTTTGTGATTACCCCTGTGGCACCACACAATTTAAATGTGCGTCCCATAGTTATTCCTGACACCAACGTCGTTTCATTTGAAATTGAGGGAAGGGCCGATCAATTTATTTGCGCACTTGATGCACGCAAAGAAATTGTAGATAAAACCGTGCAATTGGCCATCAGAAAAGAGCAGTTTTGCGTAAATCTTGTCCGATTAAACGAAAATAGTTTCCTGTCTACACTCAGAACCAAGCTCACTTGGGGGCTGGATAAAAGAAATTAACATTTTTGGTATTTATTTTTGTTGCTACTTTACATGAAGTAAGCAGGCGCCCATGGTAAAACATTTCATTTTTAGTATCCTACTCGGATGCAGTGGTTTCACTGCAAGTGCGCAGCTTATGCAAAGTTTTGTACACCAAGCCGAGTTTGGTATTGGTGCTGGTGCTGCACATTATTTTGGTGATTTAAATCCGACAGCCGCTGTTAATAGACCCAAGGCTAACGCGGGTGTTTTTTTTAGAAAGCAGTTTAACAATTACATGAGTGTCAGGCTCAGTGGCGAGTATGCGCTACTTGGTTATTCGGATCAGTATAGTAAAAATGCAAGCCAGCAGCGTCGTAATCTGAGTTTTAACAGTCATGTTTGGGAGGCGGCACTTTCCTTTGATTTTAACTTTTTTGCTTTCCAACCTGGGTTCGAAGATTTTAGGTTCACCCCGTATGTTGGAGTAGGTGTGGGTGCTTTTTCTTATGATCCTTATGCGTTTTTAGGCAATCAAAAATATTTATTAAGGCCACTTGGCACAGAGGGTCAGGGTTCCTCGGCGTACCCAACTTTTAAAACCTATGCGCCAATTGCGGTATCCGTTCCAGTTACTTTGGGTGTTAAGTATGCCTTAAGTGAGCAGTTCAATGTTTTTGCCGAGCTTATGTACCGCTTTACCAACACCGATTATCTAGACGATGTGAGTGGGGTGTATGCACCAGACGCTTTTCCTTCATTACCCGATGGGTCTCCTTCACCCGCTTTTTTGCTCCAAGACCGCAGTTACGAAACAGGAACTCCCATTGGCATTAAGGGAAGACAAAGGGGGAATACGCTTCAAACCGACGTTTTTGCAGGCCTAAAACTGGGTATTTCCTTTAATTTACAAACCTATAAGTGTCCAAAGCCTGTCCAATAAGCCGTTTTGGCCATAATTAGGCAAAGTAATCGGCGCAAACCTCTGTTTTTTCGTTAATTTTGCAGCCTATAAATCCTTTTCAAACGCATGTTGGAAGACCTCAAGACTCAAATAGACCTCAACCGTTTACCAGAACATGTTGCCATTATTATGGATGGCAATGGGCGTTGGGCAGAAGAAAAGGGAGAAGACCGCTTGTTTGGCCATTTTCATGGCGTAGAAAGTGTTAGAGATATTGTGGAAGGTGCTGCAGAGCTTGGTATTGGTTATCTGACACTGTATGCTTTTAGTACCGAAAACTGGGACCGTCCTGCCAATGAAGTGGCTGGGCTTATGAGTTTACTGGTTGATACCATCCGAAAAGAAGTTCCTACATTAAATAAAAACAATATTCGTTTGCAAGTCATTGGTGACAGGAAAATGCTCCCTGAGTTTGCACAAACAGAACTTGAAGAGGCGCTAGCGTTAACGGCTGCCAATACGGGATTAACCCTCATTATGGCGCTGAGCTACAGTAGTAGATGGGAAATTACAAGTGCAGTTAAGCAAATAGCCCAGGATGTTAAAGCTGGTATTTTAGATCCTGAGCAAATTACCCAAAACACCATTTCTGACTATTTGTGCACCAAAGGAATTCCGGATCCAGCTCTTGTGATAAGAACCAGTGGCGAATTTAGGATCAGTAATTTTTTATTGTACCAACTTGCCTATGCAGAGCTCTATTTTACACCTATATTGTGGCCAGATTTTAGAAAGCCTCATTTATTGGAAGCAATCATTGATTTTCAACAAAGAGAACGTAGGTTTGGTAAAACAGGAAAACAAATTCAGGAAGAAGCTAAAGTATAAAAATATTATATAATTATTTAATAAGTATAGCGATTTAACAAAGACTTTTGATAATTCCCGTTAATTTGCTCCGCTTATAAGAACCAAAATAGACTAAATCTGCTGTGGTGAAAGATCAGCCAGCGATATAACAAATAGAAAAAGATGCAGAAAGTGTACAAATTATTAATGTTGGCAATCGTGTTCTCGCTGGCAAGTACTGTAGCCAGTGCGCAAGAAACGAAGGATACGGTTATTACCAATGTTGATGCGGATCTGATCAATATTTTCAATCAAAAAACGCCTAAAAAATATAAGATCAGTGCCATTAAGGTAACGGGAAATAGCTTTTTTGATGAAAACCTTTTGATCTCTATTGCCAATGTGAACGTGGGCGATGAAATTGTAATTCCGGGTGGCGATTTGTTTTCTAAGGCCATCACTAAATTATGGGCGCAAAACTATTTCTCTGACGTTGAAATTTTTATCACAAAATTAGAAGATAAAAATATTGAAATTGAAATTGCAGTAACAGAGCGTGCGCGTTTATCTAACTTTTTCTTTAAAGGTGTTAGTAAAAGCGATGCAGAAGATTTAACGGGAAAGACAGGACTTGTGCGTAACCGTGTAATCACCGAGAATATGAAAATTTCTGCGGTAGAAGCCATCAAAAAGTTTTATGCCGAAAAAGGTTTTCAAAATTCACAAATTAAAATTTTAGAAAAATCTGATTCTACTTACGAAAACACATTGGTACTTGATTTTGTAATTGACAAAGGACCTAAAGTAAGAATCAATAACATCAATTTTGGTGGCAATACTGTCGAAGCGGGACTCTTAAAAAAGAAATTAAAAGAAATCCACGAAAAATCTAGACTTACTTTATTTCCTGTATTTGACGAACCTAAAATTGTTAAAACACAGCGATATACGTTTGAGCAATACATGAAAGAAAAAGGTTTTTTAACCTTTACAAAAACCAAAAAAGTACTAGATCCTTATGCACGTATTAAATTTTCAGGTGCAAAATTTGATACCAAAAAATACGAAGAAGACAAGGACAATATCTTAGACTATTACAACTCACTTGGTTACCGTGATGCCACCATTGTAAACGATACCGTTTATTATAATGGGAATGGACATATTAATATTGATATCAAAGTAAGTGAAGGCCGACGTTATTATTTTGGTAACATCACTTGGAGAGGAAATACAAAATATTCAGATTCTATATTAACGGCTATTTTAGGTATCCGCAAAGGAGATATTTACAACCTAGAAACACTCAATAAAAAATTAGGTAAATCTGCTGCAGCAGAAGGTGGAGACATCAGTGGTATTTATCAAGATGATGGTTACTTATTTTTCAATACCGATCCAGTAGAAACTGCTGTATACAATGATACCATCGATTACGAAATCAGAATTATTGAAGGTCCGCAAGCAACCATCAAAAACATTCGTATTTATGGTAATGACCGTACCAAAGAGCACGTTATCCGAAGAGAACTAAGAACCATACCAGGTGAGAAATTTAGTAGATCCGATTTGATGCGCTCTCAACGTGAAATTGCACAGCTCAATTATTTCAACCAAGAAAAAATTGGCATTGATCCAAGACCCAATCCAGAAGACGGAACGGTAGATATCAACTACACTGTAGAGGAAAAATCGAGCGATCAATTAGAGTTGAGTGCTGGTTGGGGTGGATTTATTGGACTTACCGGAACACTCGGTATTTCTTTCAATAACTTTTCTGTAAGAAATATTTGGAAGAAGCAAGCATGGGATCCACTTCCGATGGGAGAAGGACAAAAATTAAGCCTTCGTGTACAAAGTAATGGTAGAGCATTCCGTTCATACAACTTCTCTTTCACCGAGCCTTGGTTTGGTGGTAAAAAAAGAAATGCATTAACACTGAGCGTATTCAATACCAAATTTGGACAAACCATTGATCCGCTCACAGGTATGTTTGATCCAAATGCAGGTAACTCTAGATACATCTCTACTACAGGTGCTACCGTTAGTTTGGCAAAACAATTAAAATGGCCCGACGACTTTTTCTCACTTTCTGTGGGGTTAAACTATACACGTTACAAGCTTAACGATTATGCCATTGATCCAAGAAACCTTCCTGGATTTGATAATGGTATTGTAAACAATGTGAACATTAAAGTTGCATTACAGCGTTCTTCTATAGATCAGCCATTGTATCCTAAAAGTGGATCTACGTTTTTATTTAGCGTTCAGGCCACACCACCATATTCTCTATTCAATAAAAATCTCCAAAAAAGTGCCAATCCATACCAGTGGATTGAGTACCACAAATGGCGTATGAATGGTGAATGGTTTGTACCACTTGGTAAACCACATGGCGAAGACCGTAACAAACAATTTGTAATTAGAGCCGCCGCGAAATTTGGTTTCATGGGCAGGTATAACACAGCCTTAGGAATGTCTCCGTTTGAAAGATTCCAGGTGGGTGACGCTGGATTAAGCAATCAGTTTGCACTTTTAGGATTTGATATCATTGCACACAGAGGTTATCCTGTATATGAAAATTCAAATCCAAAAATCAATCCAGATCAACAAAGAGCAAGTCAGTACTTTACCATATTTAATAAGTATAGTGTAGAACTTAGATATCCACTTAGTTTAAATCCAAGTAGTACTATATATGCGCTAGGTTTCTATGAAGCAGCTAATGGTTGGTACACGTTTAAAGATTACAATCCGTTTAAACTGCGTAGATCTGTTGGTTTAGGTATGCGTTTCTTCTTACCTATGTTTGGACTTTTAGGGTTTGATTATGGTATTGGACTTGATAGATTTACGCCAAATGGTGCTATGAAGGACGCGGCAAGATTTACCTTTATGTTAGGTTTTGAACCAGAATAATATTTAAATTAGACGTATGAAAAAGTTATTATTTGTGGCTTTGATGGTACTCGGTACTGCAGTGGGTGCTTCAGCGCAACAACGCTATGCTGTGATTGATACCAAATACATCCTTGAACGTATTCCAGCATATAAAGAAGCGGATGCCAAGCTTAAATTAATAGGAGAGCAGTGGCAAAAAGAAATAGATGATTTACAGGTGCAGCTAGACAAAATGTATAAAAACTATGAGTCTGAGCAGTTTATGCTAACAGAAGTCCTTAAAAAGAAGCGTGAAGACGAGCTTTTTGAAAAGGAAAAACAGGTTCGAGACCTTCAAAAAAAGCGTTTTGGCTACGAAGGCGACCTATTTAAAGAGCGTCAGCGCCTTATAAAGCCAGTTCAGGACAAAGTATACGATGCCATTCAAAAAATTGCCACTAGCCGTTCTTATGACTTCGTACTCGATAAAAGTGAAGGAATAACCATTATATTTGCCGACCCTAAACTTGATAAAAGCGATGACGTACTTAAAGAGTTAGGGATAAAGTAAAAACATAAAAAGTTTAAATAAACAGTTCTAATAAAAATTCAAACACTCTCTACAATGAAGAAATTATTATTTGTTTGTGTGGTTTTAGCAGCCAGCTTACTATTCTCAAATAGCACAAACGCGCAGGTTAAAATTGGTTACTTTGATGAGCAAAGTTTATTGAGCCTGTTTCCAGATATTCAAAAAGTGGATACGCTCCTTAACAACTATGTTAAAGATTCTTTGAATGTTGAATATGCATATACTGTTCAAGATTATCAACGTAGAGATAGTCTTTTCAAGAAAGATTCAGCTACTATGCCTGCAAAAGCAAGAGAAATGGCTTTGTCTGATTTAAACCGTTTAGGTTACAAATTAGCAAACTGGCAACAGTATGCACAAGAAATGCAAAATGGCAAAATGGAGCAATCACTTTTACCTTACAGACAAAAGATGGTAGCTGCGTTACAACAAATCGTTACTGAACAAAAGTATACGCTTGTATTAAAGACAGAAACATTATCTCCGTACATGCAACCTAATATCTTAGATAACTTAACGATTCGTGTTGCGATGAAGTTAAACCTTCCATTACCACAAGAAATCATGGATGCTTGGAAACAAGCGGGTGGAGTGGTTCCTGCAGCGCCAGCTAAAACATCAGCGCCAGCTAAAAAAGGATAGGCTAGCTTTTACAAACTATTTATACAAGAACCCCGTCTATACCAGGCGGGGTTCTTATTTTTGTGTATGCAAACAAAAAAGCCAATTGGTGTATTTGATAGTGGTTATGGTGGATTAACAGTTTTAAAAGAACTGCGACTCGCCCTTCCCACGCATGACTTTATATACCTCGGAGATAATGCGCGCGCGCCTTACGGTCCAAGGTCATATGAAACAGTATACCAGTACACACTTGAGGCTGTAGATTGGTTGTTTGATAAAGGTTGTGATTTGGTTATTTTGGCCTGTAATACGGCATCCGCCAAAGCCCTTCGAACCATTCAGCAAAAAGATTTAGCTAGCAGGGGTAGCCATAAAAGAGTACTTGGCGTTATTAGACCAACCACCGAAGTGCTGGGTCAATATTCTACCTCAAAAGAGGTAGGCATTGTGGGCACCAAGGGTACCATAGAAAGTGAAAGTTACCCCGTAGAGATCGCTAAATTTTTTCCGGAAGTACGAGTATTCCAACAAGCCTGCCCTATGTGGGTGCCACTCATCGAAAATAGAGCCTACGATACCCTAGGAGCCCGTTATTTTGTGGAGCAGGACCTCAATGCCCTTTTTGCAAAATCGGCCCAAATTGACACTTTACTACTTGGCTGTACGCATTACCCTTTATTACTTGATACTATTTCGTCACTCGTGCCTACAGGTGTTAAAGTGTTAACCCAGGGCGCTATTGTGGCTGCCAGCCTGGTAGATTATTTACAAAGACACCCAGAACTTGACGCAGGTATTACGAAGCAAAGTGACTGTGTTTTTTACACCACCGATGCTACAGCTGATTTTAACGCTCATGCCGCCGACTTTTTGGGCTATTCGGTGCATTCTTTGCCCGCTACGCTTTAATAATTGACTATTTTTGAGGCTGATTATCAATCAGTTAAAAAAAATCTTTCTTCCTTTTTTAACTTACACCTACTTTTCCTTACTTTTGCCGTCCTTTCACAAGACAGCAGCATGGTGACTGCCGTATATGAAACGAAACAAGATTAAAGGGTTAGTTAAAAAACGCAAGTTATGAAACGTACATTTCAACCGCATAAGCGCCGCCGTAAAACAGTTCACGGATTTCGTAAAAGAATGGAATCTGCTAATGGACGTAAAGTTTTGGCAAGCCGTCGTAAAAAAGGCCGCAAGAAACTAACTGTTTCTAGCGAGAAAGGTTTAAAATAAACCAAACAGGAATTCTTTAGTGCAGTTGCAATAAAGACCCTCAAGATTTTACAATATAAGTCCTGCTTTTATAAGCAGGACTTTTTTAATTTAGTGTAGTTCCATTTTAAAAATATGGCTGGTACTTTTTCCTATAACAAATTCGAAAAACTAAAAAGCCGCAAGCAAATTGAACTCTTGTTTGCGCAAGGAAAAAGTATATCCTCTTTTCCAGTCAAGGTATTTTATTTACCTGTAGAGCATACACCTGAGCATCCTGTGCAAGTAGGTGTAGGCGTTTCTGCCAGAAATTTTAAAAAAGCAGTAGACCGTAACACCATCAAAAGGCGCATGCGTGAAGCCTACCGCTTGCATAAACTTCCACTCCACGAGCATTTAATAACAAATCAAAAAAGTGTAGCCGTATTTATTTTATGGATAGATAAGCAATTACCAACTGCTGCGGCATTACAAGATTTGATGCCAGGGGTGTTAGAGAAATTAATCAAACAACTCGGATGAAAATAATTTGGCAAATACTGAGTATCCCATTTATACTACTGATAAAATTTTATCAGTATGTGATTTCGCCAGCGCTAGGACCTAAGTGTAGGTTCACACCCACCTGTTCTCATTACGCGGTAGATGCCCTAAAAAAATACGGATTATTTATAGGCATGTACCTCGCAATAATCCGTATTAGTAAATGTAGACCGGGCGGAGGTCATGGTTACGACCCCGTTCCGTAAAATTTTATAATTAAGCAGCGCTAAAACGAGCGGCCACTTTATTCCAATCTACCACATTCCAAAAAGCAGCTAAATAATCTGCTCTGCGGTTTTGGTATTTTAAATAATAAGCGTGTTCCCAAACATCGGCACCTAGTATTGGGGTTCCTTTTACTTCAGCAACGTCCATTAATGGATTGTCTTGATTTGGCGTAGAAGAAACAACTAGTTTACCATCAACAACCACTAACCAAGCCCAACCACTTCCAAAACGAGTAAGACCTGCTGCAGCAAATTTTTCTTTGAAAGCGTCAAATGAACCAAAAGCAGCATCAATGGCAGCCGCTAACGCACCTGTTGGCGCACCACCTGCATTAGG
>JAIYCS010000052.1 GCA_027487895.1 Sediminibacterium sp.
AAAAACTCCAAAAAACCCGATTTATCCACATAAACTGGCCATTTGTAGAAAAGTAAAATTGCGGCTGGTTACGAGGTGGTTAGATTTGCGGGTTGAGGAAAAGGTGTTAACTCATTTATAGGAAAAAGTAGAAGATAAAATGGCTGAAAAAGTAAACAATAGTGCGTACGACGAATCGTCGATTAGGTCATTAGATTGGCGTGAACATATTAGGCTACGTCCGGGTATGTATATTGGTAAATTAGGAGACGGTTCTGCCACCGATGATGGTATTTATGTACTCATTAAAGAAGTGGTTGATAACTGTATTGATGAACATACCATGGGGCATGGTAAACAAGTTGAGATAACCATCGAAGATAAAACTGTTACCGTTAGAGATTACGGTAGAGGTATTCCACTTGGTAAAGTGGTAGATGTGGTAAGTAAAATTAACACGGGCGCCAAATACGATAGTAAAGCTTTCCAAAAAAGTGTGGGTTTGAATGGTGTAGGTACCAAGGCAGTAAATGCATTGAGTCAATATTTTAAAGTGACCGCTTACAGAGATGGCAGAGAAAAAACAGCCATTTTTGAAAGAGGTGTTTTAGTGGATGATCAAAAAGAAACCAAAAGCTCGGAACCCAATGGAACACTTGTTTCATTTATTCCGGACGAAACCGTTTTTAGAAATTTCCATTTCATCCACGAATACTTAGATGCACAGCTTTGGAATTACTGTTATTTGAATGCGGGGTTAACCATGCAGTTCAACGGTAAAAAGTATGTAAGTAAAAATGGCTTATTGGATTTACTACTTCGTAAAACCAATCCCGACGAGCTTCGTTACCCGATCATCCATTTAAAAGGCGAGGATATTGAAATTGCGGTATCGCATAACAACGATTACGGTGAAGATATTTTTTCGTTTGTGAATGGACAGTACACCACACAAGGGGGTACACACCAACAGGCATTTAGAGAAGGCTACATAAAAGTGATTCGTGATTTCTTTAAAAAAGATTACGACGTTTCTGATATCAGAACCAGTATTGTAGCGGCAGTTTCTGTGCGTGTGCAAGAGCCTGTTTTTGAAAGCCAAACGAAAACCAAGTTAGGTTCGCAATATGTTTTTGAAGGTGGGCCTTCTATGAAAAAATTTATAGAAGAGTTTTTAGCCAAAGAGCTTGATAACTATTTACACCGCAACCCGGCAGTGGCTGATGCCTTACGTAAGCGAATTGAGCAAAGCGAAAGAGAGCGAAAAGAACTCGCTGGTATTAAAAAGCTAGCTAACGAGCGCGCTAAAAAAGCAAACCTCCACAACAAAAAATTAAGGGATTGTAGGGTGCACTTAAATGATGAACTGCCTTCTAAAAATAAAGAAGAGTTTATTGTACTGCAAAATAATTCTACCATCTTTATTACTGAGGGAGACAGTGCGAGTGGTAGTATTACAAAATCTAGAAATGTAGATACCCAGGCCGTATTTAGTTTACGCGGTAAGCCACTTAATGCCTACGGCCTCACTAAAAAAGTGGTGTATGAAAATGAAGAGTTTAACCTCTTGCAACACGCACTTAATATTGAGGATGGACTGGAAGGACTCAGGTACAACAACATTGTAATTGCAACCGATGCCGATGTGGATGGTATGCACATTAGACTGCTGCTCATGACGTTCTTTTTGCAGTTTTTCCCTGACCTCGTAAAAAAAGGTCACGTATATATTTTAGAAACGCCATTATTTAGGGTACGTAATAAACAGGAAACTATTTACTGTTACGACGAAACTGAAAAACAAGCGGCTGTAAAAAAATTAGGCAACAAGCCAGAAATCACAAGGTTTAAAGGTCTTGGTGAAATTTCGCCAGAAGAGTTTGGTCGATTTATTGGACAAGACATGCGTGTGCAACCCGTTATTTTAGAAGTGGGCGATCATATCCAACACCTACTAGAATATTACATGGGTAAAAATACCATGGAGCGCCAAGAGTTTATCATCAACAATTTAAAGGTGGAATTGGACCTCGTAAACGAATAATATTATTTATCAATTTAGAAGAGATACTTTATGATTCACGTTGTTTTTGACCATGCAAATGTGGCGGTGTTGGAAGGGGCTATAGAGATAGACGAAACATTGCAAGGAAATATTATTGAAATTAAGGACGATTATATGGTGGGTCCTTTAGGTGCTATTTATGAAACCGAAGGCTATCAGGAGCGTAAGCAGTGGTGGGAAGGCGTACTTCAAAATTCACCCTATCAAGATCAGCTAGCGTTTGTAGACGATAAATTAACCGTACACAATTTGCTTACAACATTAGAGGAAAATCCGGACGAAGAAGTGTGGCTTTGGATGGCACAAAATGCACATGATGTTTGTGGGTACTACTGGCTAATGACGCAGTTAAAAGAATATGCCGGTCGTATACAGGTACTTTATTTAAATAACCTTCCATTTATTAATGAAAAGGGGCAAATATTTTATCCGGTATACCTTCATGAAATTCAGCCTAAAGAATTTTTAAAAGCAAAAAAATTAGCGCGTCCAATTACACTTAGTGAGTTTGAAGTGGATCCAGACGAGTGGAAAAAAATTGCTACCGAAGGTTCGATGGTTCGTTTTTTAGAGGGAGGTAAAAAATTAGTAGGCAAGGAAGAAAACTTTTTTGACAAAGAAATTTTATCTGGGTTAACTGGTGAGGCTGTTAAATTAAATAAAGCCGTTCAAAATATTTTAGCCAAGTTAAAAGTTAAAACGGGTGATGCTTTTATTGTACACAGGCTCAAGTCGCTTGCCGTACTAGGCAAAGTGGAAATTATTGGCAACATAGAAAAGGGTTGGAAAGATTGGAGTGTTAAATTGGCAAATTAAAATTGTTAAGAAAAAAAATGGCGAAAGAGAAACATCAATATATTGTTAGTGAAAATGAATCAGGGGTTCAGGGCCAGTATAAAAATTGGTTTTTGGATTATGCGTCTTATGTTATTTTGGAGCGTGCGGTGCCGGCCATCGAAGATGGTTTAAAGCCCGTGCAACGACGCATATTACATTCCATGAAGGAAATGGATGATGGCCGTTTTAATAAAGTGGCTAACATCATAGGACAAAGTATGCAGTACCATCCGCACGGTGATGCGAGTATTGGAGATGCGCTTGTTAACCTAGGTCAAAAAGATTTACTCATTGACACGCAGGGTAACTGGGGTGATGTTAGAACTGGTGATCAGGCGGCAGCTTCCCGTTATATTGAGGCACGATTGTCAAAATTTGCACTTGAAGTTGCCTTTAATCCAAAAACAACAACTTGGCAGTTAAGTTACGACGGACGTAAAAATGAACCCGTAACACTTCCCATGAAATTTCCACTCCTTTTAGCGCAAGGAGCAGACGGTATTGCGGTGGGATTGTCTACTAAAATATTACCGCATAATTTTTGTGAGCTTATAGATGCTTCAATCAAATATTTAAAAGGTAAAAAGTTTGAACTATTCCCCGATTTCCAAACGGGCGGTATGGTGGATGTGTCTGGCTATAACGAAGGTAAGCGAGGCGGTAAAGTAAGGGTGCGTGCGCACATTGAGGAGCTCGATAAAAAAACGCTCGTTATTAAAGACGTGCCATACGGTGTAACTACTACCCAGCTCATGGAAAGTATTACCAAGGCCAACGATCAGGGTAAAATAAAAATCAAAAAAGTAACGGATGTAACAGCGGCTGCCGTAGAAATTCATATTGATTTAGCGCCAGGTATTTCTCCAGACATCACTATCGATGCGCTTTATGCATTTACAGATTGCGAGGTTAGTATATCGCCCAATGCTTGTGTGGTGATCAACCACAAGCCACACTTTATTGGTGTGCAAGAACTTTTAAAAGATGCCACCGATAATACCAAAGAATTACTTCGCAAAGAGTTAGACATTCGTCTTTCAGAACTTGAAGACAAATGGCATTATACTTCGCTGGAAAAAATATTCTTTGAAGAAAAAATTTACAAGGAACTTGAGCAAAAACATGCTTCTTGGGAAAATGTCATTGAAGCGATTGATAAAGCCTTTACGCCGTTTAAGAAAAAATTAAAGCGTGCCATTGAAAGAGAAGATATTTTAAAATTAACAGAAAAGCCCGTTCGCCGTATTTACCGACTTGATATTAACGAGCTCATTGAGCAAATTAGAGGTATTGAAGAAGAGATCAAGCAGGTAAAATTTGATTTAGAGCACTTGACAGAATATGCGGTTGCGTATTTTGAAAATCTTCTCAAAAAGTTTGGTAAAAATAAAGAGCGTAGAACTGAAATTAAAGCTTTTGATACCATTCAGGTAAAACAAGTAGCCATTGCCAATACCAAGCTATACATCAATAGGGCAGAGGGTTTTATAGGAACCAGTCTTAAAAAAGATGAGCACTTATGTGACTGTTCTGACTATGATGATATTATTGCGTTTACAAAAGGCGGCACCATGAAAGTGGTAAAGGTTTCAGATAAAATATTTATTGGGAAGGATATTTTGTATGCAGCGGTGTTCCAAAAAAATGATGAGCGTACCACCTACAACATGCTTTATGTAGATGGCGCTTCTGGCGTTACTTATGCAAAGCGTTTTAACGTAACAGGTGTAACGCGTGATAAAGAATATGATTTAACAAAAGGTACCGATAAAACACGCGTGCATTATTTTACGGCCAATTTAAATGGTGAAGCAGAAACGCTTAAACTTATTTTAAGCCCTAATTGTACGGCCCGTATTAAAGAACTTGATTTTTATTTTGAAGAAATTGAAATTAAGGGGCGTTCAAGTATGGGTAATCAGGTAACCAAGTATCCAATAAAAACGGTTAAGTTTAAAGAAGCCGGCAAAAGCACACTTGCTGGTCGTAAATTATGGTTCGACGATAAATTTGGCAGATTAAATACCGAAGAAAAAGGAAAATACCTGGGTAGCTTTGAAGATGAAAAACTCATTGTCATTACCAAAGAAGGTACCTACGAGTTAACAGATACTGAACTAGCTCAGCGTTTTGATCCAGAAAAAGTAATGCTCATCGAAAAGTTTGTGCCTGAAAAAATCATTACAGCTGTTTATTTAGACAATGATAAAATGCAGTACAATGTAAAGCGTTTTAAAATTGAAACCACCACGCTAAAAACCGAGTTTTTATTTATCAAAGAAGGTAAAGGAAACAAGCTTGAAGCAGTAACCACTATACAAGAACCTATTTTGCAAGTGCAAACAGGTAGGGGTACCCAGGTGCGTGCTGCCAAGTTTAAAATTGCAAAAATGGTGGATGTAACGGGCTGGAAGGCGGTAGGCTCTAAGCTCACCGATTTTAGTAAAACCATTGAAATGCAGTGGGAGTCGCGTCCTGAAGACCCCAATGCTCAACCCGAGTTGTTTGGTTAAACTAACTTACTTTTGCATAAAGTAGAAGTATGGAACCCGTATTAGTAGGCTGTTACAATGAATTGAAGGTGAGTCGTAAGGTAGATTTTGGATTTTACCTCGACAATGGTGATGAGGGTATTTTATTGCCTAAACGTTTTGCGCCCTCTACTTTAAAAATTGGTGATACCATTAAGGTTTTCGTTTACCACGATTCAGATAACAGGCTTATTGCAACCACCCAAGTAGCCAATGCATCTGTGGGTGAAATTGCGCTTTTAAAAGCAGTGGCCATTACAAGGCAGGGTGCTTTTTTAGACTGGGGTTTAATGAAGGATTTATTTGTGCCTACTTCTAAACAGTTAGGTGGTATGCGTGAAGGTGGTATGTACCTTGTTAAGTTGTACCTCGACGAAATGACCGGTAGGGTTGCTGCAACCGAAAAAATCGAACAGCTATTAAGCAATGAAGTGTTAACGATTAAAGAATTAGATGTTGTTGATTTAGTGGTATACCGTAAATCGGAACTTGGTTATGTGATGATTGTAAACAATAAGCACACTGCTATTTTGCATAGCAATGAAATCTTTAAAGAATTAAATATTGGTGATAAGCTTACAGGATTTGTAAAAGCAATTAAGCCAGAAAATAAATTAGATGTGGTGCTTGGTAAGCCTGGCTTTGGAAGGGTAGAAGATGAGCAGGAAAAAATACTTCGCTTGCTACAAGAAAATGATGGATACCTACCGTATCATGACAAATCAGATCCAGAAGAAATCTATAACTTTTTTGGCATGAGCAAAAAGTCATTTAAAATGACAACAGGAAGTTTGTATAAGCAGCGTAAAATTGAATTTACACAAACAGGCATAAAATTATTAGAATCATAATTATTATTCAACATGAAAAATCAAGTTGTTTATATTGTTTCTGCTGTTAGAACACCTATTGGAAGTTTTGGCGGCTCACTCAAAGATATACCTGCTACAAAGCTTGGTGCTACTGCGATTCAAGCAGCTATTGAGCGCGCTGGCATACAGGGAACCGACGTGGATGAAGTATTGATGGGTTGTGTGTTACAAGCTAATATGGGTCAAGCGCCTGCACGTCAGGCTGCAAAATTTGCAGGCCTTCCGGATAGTGTTATTTGTACTACTGTAAATAAAGTTTGCGCTAGTGGTATGAAAGCCATTATGCAAGGCGCTCAAGCTATTTTGTTAGGTGATGCATCTGTGGTGGTTGCGGGTGGTATGGAAAATATGAGTAGTGTTCCGTTTTACGCGGGTGCTATGCGTTGGGGTAATAAATATGGCGACACTACATTAACCGATGGGCTTGCAAAAGACGGCCTCACCGATGTGTATCATAAGTATGCGATGGGCAATGCCGCAGAGTTATGTGCTAGCAAATATAATTTTACAAGAGAAGACCAGGATACGTTTGCAGTAGCTAGTTATACAAAAAGTAGAGCTGCTTGGGAAGCTGGCGCATTTGATGCCGAAATTGTTCCAGTGCCTATTCCGCAAAGAAGTGGTGATCCCATTATGTTTTCAAAAGACGAGGAACCATTTAATGTAAAGTTTGAAAAAATTCCAGGTTTAAAACCAGCCTTTATCAAAGATGGTACCATAACAGCAGCTAACGCATCTACCATGAATGATGGAGCAGCTGCGCTTGTATTAATGAGTCAAGAAAAAGCAGATGCACTTGGTATCAAGCCTATTGCTATATTAAAGAGTTATGCCGACGCAGAGCAGGCACCAGAGTGGTTCACAACCGCACCTGCACTAGCCGTTCCAAAAGCAGTGGAAAAAGCAGGCATCACCACTGCTGATTTAGATTGTATAGAACTCAACGAAGCATTTTCGGTAGTAGGGCTTGCCAATACACAACTTATGCAACTAGATGCTGCCAAAGTAAATGTTAAGGGTGGGGCTGTTTCGATAGGACATCCGCTAGGATGCAGTGGCGCAAGAATTGTGGTAACCCTTATTCATGCATTAAAAGACAGGTCAGGAAAATTTGGTGCAGCCGGAATTTGTAATGGTGGAGGTGGCGCATCGGCCGTTGTAATTGAAAATTGCTAAGTAAACTTTTTAGCAAAAACTCAAGCAGTTTGCTCGATAATTTCATCCATTGAAATACCCATATGACTTTCGTCGTAAGTGCATTCGCCATTAATGATCACTAACACTTGAGGCGATTCGTGGTGCACTTTAAATTTTTCAGCAATTGCTGCAGATATATTTCTGTGTTGTAATAGGTCTAGTAAATAAAAATCAACACCAGCTGGTTGGGTGCTACTTTCTAATCTATTAAGTGCCATCGAGCTAATGCTACAACGGGTACTGTGTTTGAAAAGTACTTGCGGTAAATTAAATGATTCGGAAGCAATGGCTTCCAGTTGATCAATACTAGTTAGATGCTTCCAATCCATAAGGGCCTAAAAACGGTTTACCAATTAAGGTCTAAAATAACGTGGATTGGTAGTAGGGCAGCCTCTGCTTTTTGAAGCATTGCATGAAATGATAAATGTGGCACCAACTAACAATAAAAAAAGAAGTGCGGTTGTCTTTTTCATACTAAAAGGATAGGTTAAGCGTTTTGTTTCTGTGCTCTATTACTTCAAAGATACTTATTTGCTTTCAAATGAGGCCTTTTGTAAGGTATAGATCTGTTAAATATATAAACGAAAAGTTTAATTTTTTAGTATGAAGGTCCATTTTATATCTATTGGCGGGAGTGTAATGCATCAATTGGCCATTGCATTACAGGGTAAAGGCTATCAGGTTACCGGTACCGATGACGAGATTTTTGAGCCAGCGCTAACCCATTTAAGAGATAAAGGCTTGTTACCCAGTGCATTTGGTTGGCAGCCGGAGCTAATTACCCCAGATTTGGACGCTGTTATATTGGGGATGCACGCCAAGGCAGATAATCCAGAGCTGATAAAAGCCCAGGAGCTTGGACTATCAATTTATTCTTTCCCTGAGTATATTTTCCACGAAAGCCAGCAAAAAAAGCGGGTTGTTGTAGGTGGTAGCCATGGCAAAACCACCACTACCAGCATGATTATGCATGTCCTTAAAACCTGCCATCAAGACTTTGACTACCTAGTAGGCGCAAAACTTGCCGGTTTTGATCAGTCCGTTAAAGTAACAAATGCCCCTACCATTGTTTGTGAAGGGGACGAATATTTAGCGAGTGCGCTACTACGTCAACCCAAGTTTCATTTTCTATTTCCACATGTTGCGATTCTTACGGGCATCGCCTGGGATCATATCAATGTGTTTCCAACCTTTGAATTTTATTTGGAGCAGTTTGTGATATTCATGCATAAAATTGAAGCTGGCGGCCTACTCATTTATAATGAAACAGATGAGGTGCTTAATAATTTGGTGCTTGCTAATAAGCGAAATGATATTAGGTACATGCCGTACAAAGTACCTGCGCATCAAATCACCAATGGTCAAACTTATATTACTTTAGATGGGGCTGAGGGGCCGCTGAGCGTTTTTGGTGACCATAACTTACTTAACATGCAAGCTGCTTATTATGCTTGTGCCGAACTTGGTATTTCTGCCAAAGATTTTGTTGGAGCTATGGCTAATTTTACAGGCGCTTCTAAAAGACTAGAATTATTGGCAAGCAATAATGTGTGTAATATTTACAGAGATTTTGCGCATGCTCCTAGTAAAGTTATTGCCACCATTGAAGCGGTGAAGCAACAATTTCCTTCCAGAAAATTAATTGGTGTATTAGAACTGCATACCTATAGTAGCCTCAATAAAGAATTTATGCACCAGTATAAAGGGGCGCTTGAAAAAACAGATATCTCTGTTGTTTTTTATTCGAAACATGCGCTGCAAATAAAAGGATTGCCTGAATTACCTGAAAGCTATGTGGTAGAAGGGTTTGATAAAAAGGGACTACTGGTGATGACTGATAAAAATGCATTGGAGCAGTGGCTACAAGCACAAGACTATTCCAACGCCAATTTAGTATTAATGAGTAGTGGTAATTATGATGGAATTGATTTACCTTCCTTTGCGCCAACTTTAATTTAATGTCAACTATGAAATTGCAATTAACAAGACCTATCGCATTTATTGATTTAGAAACCACGGGCGTAACCGTTAGTACAGACCGAATTGTAGAAATTGCAATTGTAAAAATTAGTCCCGACGGTACTAAAGTTGTTAAACGAAAATTAGTAAATCCACTAATGCCCATACCGGCTGGTGCCTCAGCGGTACACGGTATTTCTGATGAGATGGTAAAAGACGCTCCTTCTTTTAAGCAAATTGCCAATGAAGTAAAACAGTTTTTAGAGAACTGTGATTTGGGTGTGTATAATAGCAATCGTTTTGACATTCCTATGCTCATCGAAGTATTTTTAAGAGCGGGCTTCG
>JAIYCS010000019.1 GCA_027487895.1 Sediminibacterium sp.
ACCAGCATCTTTATTTTCCGCTGTAAACTCTTCAACTGCACGTCTAGCACAGGTTGCAGCCGCCACGTTTAATTCATAAGCATATGCTTGCATGTCATAATCGGCCATTGCAATAGTGGTACTACTAAAAGTATTGGTTTCAATAATATCGGCACCAGCTGCTAAATATTGTTTGTGAATGCCTACAATGATATCTGGTTGCGTGATGCATAGCATATCATTGTTGCCTTTAACATCGGTATGCCAATTTTTAAATTGTTCACCTCGGTAATCGGCTTCTTCTAATTTGTGACGCTGAATCATGGTACCCATGGCACCATCGATTACTAAAATTCTCTGTTCTAATTCGTTTTTAATACGCATCTCCTGGGTTGTTTACAAATGGTTGATCCACTTATTACATGATCTTGCTAAAAACGTAGGGAGCGTTAAGGGGGGCGTTGCTATCATACGTTTATTAGTTCGATTTTGTTCGAAAGTAGGGTTCTACTCGAATGTACAGGCTGAACAATAAACAAATCCGCCTGTGCAGGACGCAAAGATAGGCAAAACCCTATAATTGTGTGTAATTACAATTAATTTCTAGGTCTACTTTTTCGGTAACAGCGCTTGCGTCAATCTTAAAATCTGACATATTGATGCTCATGGTGGCAGTAGCGGCAATTTTACCTTTACTAATAACTAAGATTGCAGAGGTTTGAACGGGTTTTGTTACACCATGCATGGTTAAAGTTCCAACAACTTTGGCAGTATACTTGCCCTCTTTACTGAAGTCAATGCTTTTTATATTTTGAATGGTACCCGTAAAACTTGCCCTTGGATATTTTTCGCTCTCTACATATTCCTCATTAAAATGCGTTTGCATTTCGGCGTACTTAAATTGAAATCCTTTAAATAGTAAACTAAAACGAATATCTCCCGTCGCGCTTATTTTACTGGATACTTCGTTGTTTATAGCGCTCACATCCGCGTCGGTGGGTGATACAAATTTGATACTTCCTTTTTTTGTGCTAAAACTTACAATGGTATCTTTTTGAACTGGCTCAACATTTGCAGTAACTCTTTTTGTGGTGTCTGTTTTACCTTTAAATAATAGTACCGCTTCATTAATTACGATATTATTATCTTCCGGAAAATAACCGGCACAAATTCCTTTGTAAGCTATGCTATCAAAAGGTTGTAAAGCATCTTGTAAAGCGCTAAATGCAACGGTAATGCTACCTGTTTGCGCGTCATTTTCAATATTTATAACCCAGTTACCAGCGTCATTTTTTGAGGCATCTTTTACAATGCCGGAGAGTTCTAATACTTTATCGTTGTACTGGGCACTTGCCGTTTTTTCATTTTGTTTGAAAGCGTCAAGTAATGCATTGGTTTCTGATTTTACGGCTATTTCATCGTTTATGTTACGGTGTGGTTTGTGGTATACCCACCATGCAAATCCTGCACCAGCAATCACCACAATTACAATGAACCCGAGGATGTATTTTAACCAAGCTTTCATAATCTATTATTTATTTTACGTATTGACCTACAGGAAGTCTGTTGGTAATACTTCTAGCAAGTGTCATTTCATCTGCGTATTCTAATTCGCCTCCAAAAGCAATACCTCTAGCAATGGTAGTTACCTTACAACCACTGCTTGCTATCTTTTTTTGGATATAATAGATGGTTGTATCCCCCTGAATGGTAGGATTGAGGGCAAAAACGATTTCTTCGGCACCCTCTTTTTCAATTCTAGTAACAAGTGATTCGATATTTAATTGCTCAGGTCCAATACCATCTAAAGGTGAAATAATACCGCCAAGCACATGGTAAGTGCCGTTAAACTGTCCGGTACTTTCGATAGCAATTACATCTCTAATATTTTCAACAACACAAATAATGTGTTGGTTGCGGGCACTATTGGAACAAATAGAACAAATATTGCCATCGCTAATATTGTAACAGCGCTGACAAAACTTGATTTCGTTGCGCATTTTAGTAATGGTATCCCCAAACATGGTAACATCTTCTGCGTCTTGCTTTAGTAAATGCAGTACAAGGCGTAAGGCTGTTTTTTTTCCAATACCAGGTAGTTTGGAAAATTGTGCCACTGCATTTTCAAGAAGGGATGAAGGTAGTTGCATAGTTTGTTTTTTACCAAGTAAGCGTTATTTCATTTTCCCAATTATTACGCACCGAAATAGGCTTTGGAATTTCTATAACAATTTCTGGTTGTCTTTTGTTGAATTTAAAAGAACCCGTATCCCAGACACCATTTTTATTGGTATCAAAAAGTATCCTGAGTTCGTAACTGCCCGGCTTGTATCTTTTAATAACGAGTTGATTGCTTGTAAGTGGGTAGCTATTAATAATTTGGTCCCTTTCAATGATTTGTAAAACGGGATGGCGTGTTGTATCGATAGTAGGGAACTTAAATTTGATAAGTCCGTAGTCAACTTCTTTTTTCGTATAAAAAGATAGGGTATCAGATTTTGCGGTGGTATTACCTAGGCTGTCTGTGATGGAACCCTTTGGTAGCAGTAGTTTAAAGGGCTCTCCTGCTGGCCAGTTATAGCCAATGCTTAGTTTTGTAGCGGCACTATCTAGGTTAATCGTGTATCCTTCTTTGCTTACAAAATTGGTATCAACAAGCTTAATAGCAGCCGTATCTTTTATTGTTATTTTTTTTGCAAATGTCATTTCTAATGGCCCTAATAAGTCCTGCTCGCCATTGTTAAACGTAACATTATATTTTAAGCGTTTATCTTCTTTGCTGTCTTTACTACTAGTGTTTGCGTAAATCTTTTTTTCTACTTTTTTAAATTCTTCAAACGCATAGATGGTATCTGGCTTTGTTTTTTCTGACACCGCTACGAGTGCGTTTAAAAAACCAAAATAGTTAGTACTGTCATCGTACTTTCTAGAAAAATTGGTAGGTATCACATACGCAGCATAAGTACCTGGTGCTAGATTTTTAAAACTAAAATTTCCTTTACCATCAACGCGGGTATAATACCTAGGGGTGTTTTTGTAGATAGAAGTATCGTTTACATTATTATGTAGTACTACAATAAGTGTGCTGTCTACTTTTCCGGTAGCAGCAATTTTTACATGACCGTCATAGCTACCATTATCAATGCTATTTCCGGTAGAAAAAATAAACCTAAAACCCCTCGCTACATTTGACTCGTTTACATCCACTAATGCTTTTCCAAAATCCAGCGTATAGGTCGTGTTTTCTTCAAGTGAGTCTTTAAACTTAATGGTAACGTTTTTAAGTTTATAATCGATAATGGGGTTGTTTTTTACAGTAGGTGAAACAATCAAATTTTCTTGTAAGCCCTGTAGGGTAACAAACTCATTAAAACTAAGTAGGAAATTTTTGGTGCGCACATTGGTAGCAGAGTCTTTGGGTAAAGCAACCACAAGTGTTGGAGGCAAACTATCTCTGGGGCCTCCACCTGGTGGAATAATATTAGCACAGCCCGTTATGTACAAACTTATAAGTACAAAAAAAACGGCCGTACCAATTGATTTAAACATCTTATGCATTGAATGCGCAAACATAGGCTAATCTCCAGATTCGTCCTGCTCCTCATTTAATTCATGAAGTGCGATGGATATCTTATTTGTTTTGACAAAATTACACCAATGACATTCGTTTTTGCCACAACCCGTATAAAATTCCTTGTTTTTAATTTTTTGCCATACGGTTTCTATCTGGTTTGTTACGGTTGCGATGTCCTGTGGCGTTACCACTACTTTTTCTTGCTTGTATACGCCTTGTTTATCTGGCTCGATAAAGTCAAATGTGGCGCTAATGGCTTCCCAGTCTTTGGAAGGATAGTTGTCAATTAATATTTTGTAGAAAACTGCCTGTCTCCAATAGTCACCTCCGTTAGGATCCTTGTCGTGTGGTGGTTTTAGTTTGGGTCTTGCTTTGTCAATGTCTCCCGTTTTATAGTCCACTACATTTACACTTTTGCCATCAAATTCAATTTTATCTAGTTTGCCTTTTAAAGGCACGCCTTTTACCACTACATTTCTAATATTGGTTTCGGCAAGCATTACTTTATTCCAACTATTAATATTGGCGTCGTAGTAACTCGTTAATACGATTTCACCGTACTCTATTTTTCTATCAAATTGTTCTTTGGTAAAATTTTCTCTGTGGCGGTGCATGTACCAATTAAAATCGGCAATAAATAATTCTTTAGACTGAAAAACGTTGTTGTTTTTTTGCATTTTTTGAAATAGCATTTCAAGTGCAAAGTGAACCGCCGAACCAAATTCGGTAGCTTCTGATTTTCCAGAGGGAACCCGAACTAAATTGTTATAGTAAAATTGTAAAGGACATTTTAAATAGTTGTTCAGTGCCGTTACGTTCATCACAAACTTGTCAAGGAGTGTGTTTACAAAATCAGCTTCTTCTTTTTCAATTTCTGGGGCCTGTTCTTTACTAAAACCAATCAGTGCAAACGCACTTAATTCCTCTTCTGTAATATTAATTTTTGAAGGTACGAGACCATAGCCATCCATAATTTCAGCTACAAATAGTGATGGTTCAATTTCTTTTCCATCATTTTTATACTGGGTGTAGCTAATGGTCAAATGCTGTGCAGCCCTTGTTAATGCTACATAAAACAGGCGTCTTAGCTCTTCTTCTTCTTTGTGTGACGGGCCAGATACAAAAATGGTATCAGGTAAATGATACCCTCCACCTGGCTTCTTTTTCTTTTCCCAATTGCTGGCGTTACAGCCCACAAAAAACACCTGCTCAAATTCAAGTCCTTTGGAACCGTGTGCAGTTAATAAATTTACGGCCGCGTTACTTCCACTTATTTTTGCTAGTGGAAGCACAAGTCCTTCTTTGTTCATGAGTGAAAAAATAGTAACAAGTGCATCTAAAGTGAGCCTTGGATTTCTGCGGGTTTCTTCTTTAATAAAATCAAAGAGTCCTGTTAATAATTTTAATTCCCAGTGCTTATCCGGACTTTCCATGATACAGCGTAATAGTCCCGATTCTTTGATACAGTTTTCAAATACTGTTTGTAAGGTTTCGTTGGGCACATCGCCAATTACTTTTTCAATAAAGGTAGCGGCTGATTGTAGGCCTGGAATTTCTTTTGAAAATAAATCTTCACCTTGGCCACTTAGTTTTTCTGATATGAGCCTGCGTAACGATGTTTTATGATCTCCAAATCTTCGGTCTGCAACAGCTGCGCTTAATTTTGCAATTTCGATAGGAGGGATTTGAAACCAGTCAAAATGTAAAATTTCAAATAGCAGTGCGTCACCACCATATGGAATATCATGCTCTACTGCTAAATATGTAAGTAGCTTGATTAATTTTTGTGGCGTAGGTTGCTGTAAAATATTAACGCTTCGTTTGCTGTAATACGGAATGTTTTTTTCCTTAAAATAAGTGGCCAGTTCCTCTCCGTACTTGTTTTCTTTATAAATAACAGCAATTTGCCCAGGGGCTGTACCACTGCTTATCAGGGCTTCTACGGCATTTGTAATACCAATCATTTCGGCCCTTGGCGATTCGTAAACCTGAATAAGTGGTTTATGTGTAAGAGCTACCAAATTTGTGTTGGATGCTACTAAATCCTTACTTAAGCCTTCAATTTTTTTGACAAGCCTTTCTTCGTTTTTATCGATGAGGGTTTTTGATACGTCTAATATGGACTGCGTAGAGCGGTAGTTATTCGTAAGCACCACCGTTAATAAGCTATCCGAAAACTTTTCTGCAAAAGCTTGCATGTTTTCGATGTTGGCACCCTGAAAACGGTAAATACTTTGGTCATCGTCACCTACAACAAAAATATTGGGCGTATCCCAAAAGCTAATGAGTTGTTCAACCAGTTTGTTTTGTGTTCCACTGGTGTCTTGGTATTCATCTACTAAAATATATTGGTATTGTTCTTGGTAGCGAACAAGTAAATATTTGTCTTCATTAAATGCACGAATCACCCAATTGATCATGTCATCAAAATCGTATCTGTTTTTAGCGCGCATCATTTCTTGAAAAACCGGGAAGGCAGCAACAGCAGCCTTTAGCTTTTCCATTTTTTCTTTCTCTTCTTCTACCTTGCTTTCTTTGAGGTCACCGGCCTTAAACCCTTTGTAGGCGCGCTTATACACAAACTCTTCTCGGTTGGGTATATCTGCAATATAGTTGTCGATACAGCTGTAAATATAATCGGGCGTCCACCCTTCTTTTTTCATGGTAGAAAAAAGATGCTGCAAATTGTTGATCTCAAAATAAACGTCACCTCTGTATCTTTTTAAAGGATGATTTTTTGGAAACTCGTCAATTAATTTTTTAAAAAGCGCAATTTTTTCTAAATCAGAAATAGGATCTAAACTTGTTTTTTCAAACAAGGATAAATTTTCTTGTATAATGTCATTACAAAAAGCATGAAAGGTGTATAGGTTTACTTTATAGGCATCTGGACCAATAAAATCGAGTAGTCTTTTGCGCATGGCTACAACGCCAGCATCTGTATAGGTTAGGCATAAAATATTTTCCGGCCTAGTGTCGCTTTCTAATAATATTTTTCCAATACGTGCGCCTAGTATTTGTGTTTTTCCTGTTCCCGGACCGGCAATCACCATTACGGGCCCTTCCATATTGTCTACCGCTCTTTTTTGTGCTGGGTTAAGCCCCTGCATCATTTTGTCAAAAGCGGCTTGTTGTTCTACTTTAGTGATCATGGTTAAAGGTAAAATTTCTATGGTTACTTATTATGGCTATTACCGTTTTTTTAATGAAATAAGTCAAACAATTGCCCTTTGATTTTGTTGTTACCTAAACTGCAATTATGTCTAAAGTATATACGATCAAAACGGTTCAAAAAATCCCTATTTCATTAGAGGAAGCTTGGGACTTTTTTAGCAAGCCCTCTAATTTGGCTGCAATTACCCCTGACAACCTCGGTTTTAATATCATCAGCAAGTACCACGGCGAGCGAATGTACCCGGGTCAAATTATAGAATACACCGTAAAGCCTGTGCTTGGTATTCCTTTATATTGGATGACCGAAATTACACATGTAGAAGACCACAAGTATTTTGTGGACGAACAGCGCTTTGGACCCTATAGCATGTGGCACCATCAGCACCATTTTAAGCAGGTTGAAGGCGGTGTTGAAATGACAGACATTGTACATTACAAACTACCCCTGTTTTTTTTAGGTGATATTGCGCATGCATTATTTGTGAAAGCGCAGCTTACCCATATTTTTGATTACCGCTTTGAAGCAGTAGAAAAAAAATACGGTAAACTTTAATTGAGTTCTACAAGGCTGCTCACATTATTATTGAGATCAACAGATCCCACATAGAGTTTTTCATTTTTCTTATGCGGAATGCTAGTGATATCTATTGCGCTTGATTTAGTGGCAATGATTACTTGTAAGAGCTGTGCATTTTTAGCAGTTGCTTTAATGCCTGCTGCCGCAGAAAAAATACCAAATGATTTTATTTTTTCTTTACCAGTATAACTGACAACAACATTAGTAGTGCCCTTTTTTTGAACAGCAGGTGCATCAGGTGCTATGTCATCTAACCAAGGCATTGGAGGCACAAGAGCCGGATATTTATAGTAATTATTTTGCAAGCTATCATTCCAACCGTTAGGGTTTTTTGCAAAAGTGCTACTGTTGTAAAACACGCTGCCTTGTGTGGTTTTAAAAGAGCGTAATAAATTTATTTGATCTGGAATTTGATCCTTGCTCTTCCAAGCATCGTTGGTACCTGCTCTATAAATGCCATGCCCAATGTATAAGTGTTTGCCATAGGCATAGTCGTTCCACCATTTTAAAAGGATATCATAGTCTGCTAGTTTATGACCACGCTCCCAGTATAATTGCGGTACCACATAATCGATCCAACCTTTTTCTAGCCAGAGTAAAATGTCGGCATATAAATCATCGTAGTTCGTTTGTCCGCCTTTTGTTTCACTACCACGCGGGTCCTGTGTTTTATTTCTCCAAACACCAAATGGACTGATGCCAAATTTAACGCGCGGGTTGGTGGCTACAATTGTTTTTTTGAGTTGTACAATAATACTATCACAGTTGCTTCTTCTCCATTCGTCTTTAGATAAACCTTTTCCATATTTTGCAAAACTTGCTTGGTCCGGAAATTCTTTTCCTGCAATACGGTACGGATAAAAATAATCATCCATATGCACTGCATCAATGGCGTATCTATTTACTAAATCTTTTACAAGTGCCGCTGTATGTGAACGAACAGCTGGTATTCCTGGATCAAAATATTTTTTATCTCCATAAATTAAAAACCATTCGGGACGCTGTTTGGTAATATGATTTTCTGCTACCGATGATCTGTTGACATTAAATACAGCACGGTATGGATTAAGCCAAGCATGAAATTCCATGCCACGTTTGTGTGTTTCTTCAATCATAAAAGCGAGCGGATCATAAAATGGTTCCGGTGCTAAACCTTGTTTGCCCGTTAAATATTCTGACCATGGTTCAAAGCTAGATGGATACATCGCATCGGCTGCAGGACGCACCTGAACAACTACTGCATTCATGCCATTTTTTTGGTGCATGTTTAATATACTAATAAACTCTTGTTGCTGCGTTTCTGGGGGTAGCCCACGTTTGCTAGGCCAGTCAATATTTTCGACTGTTGCAATCCATACACCTCTAAATTCAAAATTACGAACGGGCTGTGCCAATAAATGAAAAGTGCTTACAAGTAGCACTAAAAGTATTGCTGTTTTTTTCATGCTTTAAAGATAAATTGAGATCTGTGTGCACGCGCTTTTGTGGAAGAATAATATAACGCGGGGCTAGTAATTCACAATTGCTACATGATGCTTTGCAATGGTTAGTCTTCCCAAACGCTGAGGCCTTCGCTGCAATTGGCACAAATATCAATCGACTTTCGGGAGGTCATTAAATTTTTTCTAAAAGCATGATATTCCTTGCTGTCCCAAACCTCTGTAAATGATTTGTTTTTTAAATTACCGAGTTGATGGGTTGCATCTTTATCAAAGCAGCAGGGTACCACTATTCCATCCCAGGTAATTACATTGGCATGCCATAATTTCCAGCAGTGATTGCCCAGTCCGTTTTTTACCTGCATTTGTCCAGCACTGTCTTTTTTATACCTGCTATATTTTTGATTGGTAGGAATGAGTCCGTGCGGATCGTTGGCGTAATCATACACCTGTGCGGTTTTAAAACGTACGGCGTCTACACCGATTTCTGCGCCTAGTGCTTTGATATCTTCAATTTGATGTTCATTGGGTTTGACCACTAAAAACTGAAAAAAGATAAACGGCGTTTTGCTTTTTAGTTCCTTTTTCCATTTTACAATGTTTCGGGCGCCTTCCATTACTTTATCCAGTTTTCCGCCAACCCGGTACTGCTGGTATACTTCTTGGGTAGTACCATCAATAGATATAATGAGCCTATCAAGGCCCGATTCCACCGTTTTTTTTTTTTTTTTTTCTGTTAAATAATGTGCATTGGTGGAAGTGGCAGTATAAATCCCTTTTTTACTTGCATAAGACACCATGTCTAAAAAGGCGGGGTTTAAGTAAGGTTCTCCCTGAAAGTAAAAGATCAGATAAATCAAATCTTTGTATACCGAATCGATGGTTTCATTAAAAAACGAGGGCTGCAGCATACCGGTTGGTCTTGTAAATGCGCGCAAACCACTTGGGCACTCTGGACAGCGTAGGTTACAGGAAGTGGTGGGTTCAAAAGAGATGGAAATGGGAAGTCCCCAAACAATGGGTTTACCGGTGAAACGGCTTAATTGGTAGCTGAAATACACTTTTGCCCCATTCCATAACCGCCTTGGGGTTAGTTTGGATAAAAAATTAACGGAATCGTTGAGGTTAAACTGTGGCACAATGTAAAGTTAAGGCACCAATACATGTGAAATGCAGGCCTAAAGAACTAACTTCAAAAGATACTGCAATAATTTTTTGTTGAATAATTTTTGAATATTTTTTATTTTTGTATAACAATCGTTAACCTATTTATATGCATCCAAGCCCATCTACCTGTCAGCAGTGTGCACAAAGGTTTAACTCTGTGTTTTGCAAGGCAAGGGAAGAGCATGTAGAAGTGATTAATGACAAAAAGGTTTGTAACATTTACAAAAAGGGGCAGCAATTATTTAATGAAGGTGCAAATCCATTTGGTGTTTTTTGCATTAATGATGGCAAAGTAAAGTTATCACACCAAGGAGATGACGGAAAAGAACATATCATTCGGTTGTTAAAAGCCGGTGATGTACTAGGCTACCGTGCTTTATTAAGTGGAGATCGTTACAGTGCATCTGCTGTTGCACTTGAAGAAACACAGGTTTGTTTTATTCCCAAAGATGTATTTATAAAAGTACTACAACACGACGCAGGTATGGCTTTTGAAATGATGAAAGTATTAAGTGACGAATTGCACCGTTCAGAAATCAAGCTTACACATTTAGCACAAAAACCAATTCGTGAAAGACTTGCAGAAACATTGCTTTTCATCAAGGAAACATATGGTTTTGAAGCAGACGGTATTACACTTGCAGTAAAACTTTCAAGAGAAGAAATAGCCAATTTAGTAGGCACTGCCACAGAATCTACCATTCGTTTATTGTCTGAATTTAAAAAAGATGGTATGATTGAATTAGAAGGCAAAAAAATACAAATACTAAAGCCAAAGCAGCTTTTAGCTACCGCCAATTTGCAAGATTAACAACGTTTTTTTGAAATATGACCTTTGTCATTTTTTGATGTAGGTGCTCAAAATAACTTGCATCTAAATTAAGCAGTATGCTTATGCAACCGAGCGCCATCAATAAACCAACCATTGAAAGTATGTGTGACGAAATTGTAAAATCGCATCATACACCTATTATGGCTGCTTGCAAATCTGTTTCTATTTTTTTACAGTCTAATAATATCATAAAGGATCTTGCTCCTAAAAACACTGAATTATTACAGTTATTGCACCAAAAATTAGAAGACGAATTATCACGTTTATTTTTAAAAGAATCAGGTATTATTTTTCCCAGTGTCAAAATTAAAGCTTCACAACATGCGGCTACACTTTTAGCATCTTCTGTCCTAGATCTTGTGGTGCAATCCCATGCACGCATATTGCAACTGTTGCAAAAAGAGCGTCAAATTTTAAACAACTATGTTACATCATACAAATGGGATACATCTTGGATTAACATTGTAAACGAACTTTTTAATCTAGAAAGCTTGGTTCAGCGTTACATACATCTTGAGCAGAGCAAACTTTATCCTTTACTCATTAACCCTGAGCTTCATTAATTATGGCTTTTTCTACAAATACTAAAACAGCATTACGTTGCTTTCATTGCGGAGACACATGTATAAATACAAAAATTATTGTGGCAGAAAAGAATTTTTGTTGTGAAGGTTGTAAAATGGTCTATGAAATATTGAATCAAACCGGGATGTGCAGTTATTATGATTTGAACAATACCCCTGGCGCTGCACAAAAACATACATTTAGGCCAGATAAGTTTTCGTTTCTAGATGATGCCGCCATTGCTCAAAGCATAATAAGTTTTAAAGATGAACATCAAATTCATGTAACATTTTATTTGCCTCAGATGCACTGTAGTAGTTGTTTGTGGCTCATAGAAAATTTACACAAGTTAGAGCCAGCCGTGGTGTCAAGTCATGTAAATTTTGAGAGAAAGGAGGCTGCCATTATTTTTAATTATCAGTACTGTAGTTTGCGAAAAGTGGCCGAACTTCTTACGCGCATTGGATATGAACCATGCATCAGCTATAGTGATATGGGTAAACAAAAACCCCGCATCAATGGGAGTAAAATATATCGTTTGGGTGTGGCAGGTTTTTGTTTTGCAAACATTATGCTCTTAAGTTTTCCAGAATATTTAGGCATTGACAGTAAAGAAAAAAGCTTAATGATGCTATTTAGATACGTAAACGTATTACTTAGTTTGCCAGTATTTTTTTATAGTGCTGGTGAATTTTACAAAAGCGCTTGGCAAGCCATCAAGCAAAAATTTGTAAATATTGATGCACCTATAGTACTTGCAATATGGGTTACTTTTTTTAGAAGCTTATATGAAATATTTACTAGCACGGGCGGAGGTTATTTAGACTCTATGTCAGGTATCGTTTTTTTCATGCTAGCTGGCAGGGTATTGCAAGAAAAAAAAAAAAAAAAATTGTCTTTTGAAAGAGATTATACATCCTATTTTCCGGTAGCCGTAACAAAAGTGAATGAATCAGATTTAACGACAGTAGCACTTCCAGATATACAACTAGGCGACACGCTAAAAATTTATGATCAAGAATTAATTCCAGCAGATGCTATTTTAACCAGAGGAAACGCACTCATTGATTATAGTTTTGTTACTGGGGAAAGTGTCCCTGTTACAAAAGAAATGGGTGAAATTATTTATGCTGGAGGAAAGCAGTTGGGCGGCACTATTGAACTTCTCGTTATAAAGGAAGTAGCACAGGGCTATTTAACAAGCTTGTGGAATAAAGATGCTTTTAAGGACGACCCCATAAATGACAGGTCTTTTGTGCATGCCATCAGTTACTGGTTTACATGGGCCGTTTTTATAATAGCTTTTTTGGCAGGCCTCTATTGGTATTTTGCCAACAGTGCTATCATGTGGAATGCTGTAACAGCAGTTTTAATCGTAGCTTGTCCATGTGCTTTACTGCTAAGTAATACATTTACAAATGCTAGTGTTTTAAGGATTTTTTCAAATAATAAATTTTATTTAAAAAATGCTTCAGTGATCGAAAAACTAGCGGCTGCTGATACTTTGGTATTTGATAAAACGGGAACACTTACCACAAGAGCATACCAAACAGTTGTATATGAGGGCAAGCCACTTACAAGTGCAATTAAACAAAAAATAGGCACACTAGCTTCTCAGTCATCTCATCCATTGAGCTCCGCTATTGAAAATTGGGCCGGTGTATTACCCGGAAATCCTGTAATTGCATTTGAGCAAATACCTGGGAGTGGGATTGAAGGAATGGTAGAAGATGATTTAATTACTTTAGGCTCTTCTCTTTTTGTTAGGGGGAAAAACGATATAAACATGAACATTGGAGCAGCTGTGTATGTTGCTGTTGAAGGCGTATATCTAGGTTATTTTAAATTAAAAAATCAATACCGTGCATCTATACCAGATATGTTAAAGCGGTTAACAGCTCGCTTTAAATTACTTGTAATTAGTGGTGACAATGATAATGAACGTTCTTATCTGCGTCAATTATTAGGGCCAAGCGCAGATTTGTATTTCAACCAGCAACCTGCAGACAAACTTACAGTTATAGAGGCAATTCAAAAAATGGGTAGTAAAACGGTTATGTTGGGAGATGGTTTAAATGATGCTGGTGCCTTAAAGCAAGCGCATGTAGGTATAGCCATTACAGATGATACCAATAATTTCACACCAGCTAGCGACGCTATATTGGACGCTTCAAAATTAGCTCTATTAGAGCAGTTCATTCAACTCGCAAAAGCCAATAAAGTAATTGTTGTTACTGCCTTTATTATTTCAATCATTTACAATTTAATTGGGCTGTCATTTGCAGTCCAAGGACTATTGTCTCCCATGATTGCAGCTATTTTAATGCCCATCAGCAGCATTAGTATTTTACTTATCAGTTTTGGTTTTACCAATTTGATAGCCAAGCGGCTGTCTTTGTAAAACATGACTTTTGTCATTGCCTACAATAATGCAGTAAAATAGCTTTGTAGCCTAATACCAATATATGAGTGCCATAATTATTTTACTCATTACCAGTATAAGTGTTGCGGCGCTTTTTTTAGTAGCATTTATTTGGAGTGTGAAATCAGGGCAATATGATGATGAAATTTCGCCCCCAATGCGCATGCTATTAGATGATACAACAAACAAATCAAGCCATACATAACATTTTATTTTAAAACTTATATACATGCAGTTAGAGAAATTCTATTATGACAACAAAGCCGTAAAAATGTTTGCGTATGCCACTATGTTATGGGGTATTGTAGGAATGCTTGTTGGACTATTAGCGGCGGTACAAATTTATTTACCTGCTGCAAATTTTAATTTACCAATTACTACGTTTGGTCGAATTAGACCCCTTCATACCAATGCTGTAATTTTTGCATTTGTGGGTAATGGTATTTTTATGGGTGTCTATTATTCATTGCAACGTCTATGTAAAGCCCGCATGTTTAATGATACACTTAGTAAGATACATTTTTGGGGATGGCAGCTCATTATTGTTGCTGCGGCTGTCACATTACTAGCAGGGTATACCACTGGTAAAGAATATGCCGAACTAGAATGGCCTATCGATATCGCCATTACGCTTGTATGGGTAGTATTTGGAATCAATATGTTTGGTACTATTTTAAAAAGAAGAGAAAGTCACTTGTATGTTGCTATTTGGTTTTATATCGCAACATGGGTAACAGTAGCAATGTTACACATTGTTAATTCTTTTGAAATTCCATTTAGCTTATTTAAGAGCTATAGTTGGTATGCTGGTGTGCAAGATGCACTTGTACAATGGTGGTATGGTCATAACGCTGTTGCATTCTTTTTAACAACGCCTTATTTAGGTATCATGTATTATTTTTTACCTAAGGCTGCAAATAGACCTGTGTATAGCTACCGGTTGTCTATCATACACTTTTGGGCGTTAATTTTTATTTATATCTGGGCTGGACCCCACCACTTATTATACACTGCTTTACCTGATTGGGCACAAAGCTTAGGTGTCGTATTTAGTATTATGCTTATAGCGCCGTCATGGGGTGGGATGCTTAACGGTTTGTTTACATTAAGAGGAGCTTGGGATAAAGTAAGAGAAGATCCTATTTTAAAATTCATGGTAGTTGCCATTACTTGTTATGGTATGGCAACACTTGAAGGGCCCCTGTTAAGTTTAAAATCTGTAAATGCTATTTCACACTTTACCGATTGGACTATTGCGCATGTTCACGTTGGCGCATTAGGCTGGAATGGCTTTTTAACTTTTGCAATTCTATATTGGTTGATTCCACGCATTTTTAACACGACACTATATTCTAAACGCCTTGCAATTAATCACTTTTGGATTGGAACTATTGGCATTATTTTATATGCACTTCCAATGTATTGGGCAGGGTTTGAACAAGCAATGATGTGGAAGCAATTTACTGAAGATGGAACGCTTAAGTTTCAATTTTTAGAAACTGTAACGCATATCATTCCGCTTTATGTAGTAAGAAGTATTGGTGGGCTGCTCTATTTAATAGGTGCGCTTGTCATGATTTTCAATTTATTGAAAACTATTAGAGCAGGGTCTTTTGTGGCAAATGAAGCAGCAGAAGCCGCTCCTCTACCTGCTAGTATTAAAACACATGGCAAACAATACTGGCACCGTTGGATTGAAGCAAGACCTATTCAAATGCTTGTGTTGAGTTTAGTTGCTGTTGCTATTGGCGGTATACTAGAACTCATCCCTACTTTTTTAATTAAAAGTAATATTCCTACCATCGCATCTGTAAAACCATACACGCCACTTGAATTACAGGGTCGTGATATTTATATACGAGAAGGTTGCTATACTTGTCACTCTCAAATGATAAGACCATTTCGAGATGAAGTTGCAAGATATGGTGAGTATAGTAAAGCTGGCGAATTTATTTACGACCATCCATTTCAATGGGGCAGTAAAAGAACGGGTCCAGATTTAGCGCGAATAGGTGGAAAATACCCAGACAGCTGGCATTACAACCATATGTTAGAGCCACAAAGCATGAGTCCTGGCTCAATTATGCCATCTTATCCATGGTTATTAGATGATCCTATTGATACAGCTATTACGCCTGCTAAAATTAGAGCCATGCAAACACTAGGGGTGCCTTATCCTGTTGGTTATGATAAAATAGCCAATAAAGATTTGGTACAGCAGGCAGAAAAAATCGCAAAATCTTTAGCTACAGAAAAAATTGAAACAGAAAGCGATAAAGAGATTATTGCGCTAATTGCTTATTTACAAAGAATAGGTACCGATATTAAATTGATGCCACAAAACGCATCGGTAAATAAATAAAAAATAACGACATGAAATTTATTAATTATTTAGAAAAAATTACGGGGGTGGATGTATATGCACTAAGCTCGTTTTCTATCTTCTTTACTTTTTTTGTTGTGATATGCATTTGGGCATTTAAAGCAGATCAAAAAACAATGGATACGATGAATCAAATTCCACTCAACAACTAATTCTATATTCAAAATAATTGATATGCTATTAAATACAGTATCAACAATGTCTAATCCGCTTGTACAATTACTTGTGGTTATAATTATAACCTTACTGGTTGCTATTGGTGTGTTGGCTTATACCGTAATGGGTGCTGCACAAATTTATTTGCGAAAGTACAACTCATATAAAAAAGAAAAAGGCTCTAAAGTTTTACAACTTGTATTTGCTATGATGCTTAGTTCCGGGGTACTATCTGCGCAAACTGCAGGAGCAGATCCATCTGTTACTGAAGCTCTTGTTACACCCAATATGGGTGGGTTATCAGATGCGGCGCTATGGGCTTTACTGTCTGTCATTGGGTTAGAGTTTCTAGTATTACTTTGGTTACTCTTTCACTTAAAAAGCCTCCTTAAGTTTGAGTTTGAGCATGTTGATATTGTTAAAGATGCGCATGTAAACAAGCCGTCTCGCTTTTTAATATGGTGGGATCACATTAATAAGTTTAGACCAGTACATGAAGAAGCAGATATAGACTTAGGGCACGACTATGATGGTATTAGAGAGTTAGATAACCGTCTCCCGCCCTGGTGGCTCTATGGATTTTATTTATGCGTTGTCTTTGCAGGGATTTATTTATATCGAAATCATGTTTCACATGCCGCCCCTTCTAGTAAAGAGGAATTAACGATGTCATTAGAAGCAGCAGCCATTGAAAAAGAAGCATACTTAAAAAAAGCAGCCAATAAAGTAGATGAAAATACGGTTACTTATTTGTCGGATGCTTCAAGCTTAGAAGCAGGTAAAAAAATATTTATGACAACCTGTGCTGCTTGTCATGCGGCGGATGGTGGCGGTATGGTTGGGCCAAATTTAACAGACAATTACTGGATACATGGTGGTTCTATTGTCGACATTTTCAAAACTATTAAGTATGGATGGCCAGAAAAAGGCATGAAAAGTTGGCAAGAAGATTATTCGCCTGTGCAAATGGCACAACTGTCTAGTTATGTAAAATCATTGACAGGCACAAAGCCTGCAAAAGCCAAGGAACCACAGGGAGACTTGTTTTCAGATAGTACCAATAATGTCGCTAAAAAAGATACTACAACCCTAGTGTCTAAACCTTAGAAGATGAGTAATGTAAAGCATAGTAACGAGCCATTAACAGAGAATTTTAGAGACAGAATCGCAACAGTTGATGAGGCGGGTAAAAGAAAATGGATATATGCCTACAAGCCAAAAGGTTTTTTTTATAATGCTAGAACAATTTTAAGTTTATTTTATTTTATTATTTTTTTTGGTCTTCCATTTGTTAAAATGAATGGCAGGCCTTTGTTTTTATTTAATATACCTAATGCTAAGTTTATCCTATTTGGTAAAATATTTTGGCCACAAGACTTTTTCATTTTCGGGATTACAATGATCACTTTTGTATTCTTCATTATTTTATTTACAGCAGCATTTGGGAGATTGTTTTGTGGGTGGGCTTGTCCGCAAACCAATTTTATGGAAATGATGTTTCGAAAAGTGGAGTACCTGGTACTTGGTGACGCGCCGGCGCAACGGCAGTTAAAAGACGCACCTTGGCATCTTGATAAAATAACTAAAGTAGCGATCAAACATATTTTATTTTATGGTCTTAGTTTTATTATAGCCAATTTCTTTTTAGCCTATATTATTGGCGTTGATGATTTATATAAAATTATTACAGAGCCTGTGTCGCTGCACGTAGTGGGGTTTTCTGCACTACTTATTTTTAGTGCCGTTTTTTATGCGGTCTATGCTTTTTTTAGAGAGCAAGCCTGCACTGTGGTATGTCCTTATGGAAGATTACAAAGTGTGCTTCTAGATAGAAACTCAATGATTGTTGCTTACGATTATAAAAGAGGGGAGCCTAGGGGTCATTCAAAAAATCAAGAAAATTTGGGTGATTGTATCGATTGTCATCAATGTGTTAAAGTATGCCCTACTGGTATTGATATTCGTAATGGTGTGCAAATGGAATGTGTTGGTTGTACAGCATGTATCGATGCTTGTGATCATATCATGGACAAATTAGAAAAGCCACGTGGACTTATCAGGTATGCATCCGAAAATACCATTGCAAATGGCGAACCGCTTAGATATACCAACCGGATGAAAATGTATACGGCATTGTGTTTCTTATTATTAACGGTTCTTAGTGTGTTACTTGTAACGCGTAAGGATATTGACGCTACGATTATTAGAACGGCAGGCATGTTGTATCAAGAGAGAGGAAGAGATAGCATTAGTAATTTGTATTCTATTAAAATGGTGAACAAAACAACCAAAGATGTACAACTGCAAATAAGAATAACAGGTAAAATTAATGGTCGCATTGAAATGATTGGAGCACCGCTATTACATGTAAAAAAAGAAGCGCAAGGTGCTGGCACATTTTTTATTGTGCTTCCACGACAAGTTATAGACAAAAGGAAAACGGAACTTTATATAACATTATTTGAAGACAATAAAGTGGTAGGTGGTGGCAAAACTACATTTTTAGGTCCTGTAAAAAAAACATCACACACATAAAAATTATACACATGAGTTGGGGCAATAAATTAATCATTGTATTTGTAGCTTTTGCTGCTTTAATGGCAACCCTCGTTTATAAAGCAACACAAACGAAATTCGAACTCGTGAGTAAAGATTATTATCAAGACGAGTTGCGTTATCAAGATAAAATTGATGGTTCTTCTAATGCAGCTTTAGAAGCGCCACTTCTTATTAAGGTGAACGATGGCTCAATTATTGTTGAATTTCCAGAATCACAAAAAAAATCAAATATTAACGGAGAAGCTTGGTTTTACTGCAGTGTAGATGCTTCTAAAGATAAGCACATCGCACTAAATATAGACTCAACTGGTTTACAGGTTATAGAAAGTAAGCGCCTTCAAAAAGGAAATTATCTTGTAAAAATTTCGTATGAAGCTACTGGGAAAAAATATTATTCAGCGCATCCATTACGTATTCAATAGTTATGTTTTCTGTATTATTTATGACCGCTTTTGTACTTGGATTATCAAGTAGTTTTCATTGCGTTGGAATGTGTGGCCCACTTCTATTAGCATTGCCAACGTCTACATCAACTAAATATCAATGGGTTGAAAAAATAATATATCATGCCGCCAGGATTTTTACATACGCTTTACTAGGTATTCTAGTTGGTTTTGCAGGTTGGCGTTTACAAGTTGCAAGCTTGCAACAATTTTTTTCGTTGACTATTGGTATTATTTTGATCATTTATGTTTTCGCTGGTCGTTTTTTTGCTAATACCACTTGGTTACTTGCATTCAATAAAATAATTTTTTCTTTTTTTGGATTTGCTGCTAAGCAAAAAGGACAAAGGGGCACTATATTATTAGGGGTCGCAAATGGACTATTGCCCTGCGGCATGGTATATATTGCACTAACAGGGGCTATGGCTACATCAAAAATATTGGATGCTGCCACATTTATGTTGCTGTTTGGTCTAGGCACTTTACCCCTCTTGTTTTTTGTTAATATTTACGGGATTCGTTTACAAGTATCTGTAAAACAGCGTATTAAGCTTGTTGCCCCTACTGTAATTGCCATTATGGGCATACTATTAATACTTAGGGGTTTGAATTTGGGGATCCCTTTTATAAGCCCGCATTTCGTAAATAGCGGCGGCGGCGTAGCCTGTCACTAATCCCTTTTATGAGCTCGCCGTTTTAACAAATTATTTGTAAGGTTTATTTTAATTATTGAGAAAAAAGTAGGAAATTTATTAGGACTTTAAGTTAAAGGTCAACAATAAAATTTCATGTAACTTTTTCTCATAAGCAGTTAGTTTTGGTTATGGCCCCAATTTCCATTGGGGCCTATTTTTTTGACTTTACTTTTGCTTATATGCACTAAGCGCAACAGCAAGCGCACCAAGGCATCCAACCATGTCCGCTAAAATATCTGCTCCTTCAAATGAACGGTTGGCCACAAGGTCTCTTTGTACAAATTCCATCGCAACACCATATGCAATACCGGCAATTGATACCAGCCAATACCATTTTATTTTTTGGAGGTTGGTAAGTGTGCTCTGAAATGCTGGGTAATGGAATAAAATGCATAGCATACCAAACATGCCAATATGCACGATTTTATCAAACTGTGGGATATGAATAAAAAACCATCCACTTGGAACCGAGGATCCAGGTAAGGTGAGTAAGAATAGACTAATCCCTAAAAAAATAAAACCAGGTAAGAAATGTAGTTTTTTCATTTGGGTTACCCAACAAGGGCTGCGTAAGCTTCGCTGCTCATTAAAGCGGCTACATCTGCTGGGTTGCTAACGGTCATTTTAACCATCCAGCCATCACCATAAGCATCTGTATTAACAAGCTCCGGTTGTTTTTCCAATAAAGGATTTACTTCTGTGATAGTTCCGGCAACAGGTAAAAATAAATCACTCACTGTTTTTACTGCTTCTACGGTACCAAATACTTCCTCTGCGGCAAGTGCTCTACCAACTGTATTGATGTCGATATATACAATATCTCCAAGCTCATGCTGTGCAAAGTCTGTGATACCAATGGTTGCAACGTTTCCGTCTAATTGAATCCATTCGTGATCTTTGGTGTAATGTAGGTTTGCAGGAAAATTCATAGTTGTTTATTTATAGGTTGCAAAGATTGCATATTTATTCAAATTGACCAATCATTTGATCAACTAGTTTTAAAGTCCCTCTTTTTCAAAATAGAGTAAAACGTGGTCTTTCAAAAAGTTTTCTTGATCCGGGAGGTGCATCACCGGCAGTTCCTTGATTTGCTCAAAATGAGGCCATCCATCGGGGTCTTTTCCGGCAAAACGGTAATAATCGCTGGCACTTAATACGGTACAAACCGCCACATGCATGAGGTCCTGTTTTTGCTCTTTGGATATCTTTTCTTGGATAAAACCGGTTTCCTGCATGCCAATTAGGAACAAAACACCCTCTAAATCGGGCTTTTTGCCAAAACGCTCCAGTAATTTGGCCTCCAATTGCCACCATCTTTGTTGTAAATCGTCTGTTGCAAAGCTCATATTGCAAATGTAAAGCCCAAAGCAGTGCGTACATCAGCTTTCAAAAGTTATCTTTGCAGAAATAGTTGATTTTATGTTACAGTTGAGTGTTTTAAGAAATGATCCTGCCTTTGTAAAGGAAAGATTGGCGGTTAAACATTGTAAGCAGTTGGATTTAGTGGATTCAATCATTGCACTAGATGACCAGCGCAAAAAATTACAATTGGATTTTGATACTACACAGGCAAAGGTAAATGCGGCTTCTAAAGAAATTGGAAAGATGATGGCTTCTGGAAATGTAGCTGGTGCAGAAGCGATAAAACAAGAAGTGGCAGGATGGAAAGAAAGTTTAGATCCTATTAAAACACAAATGGCGGAAATTGAAACGGCATTAACCAATCAATTATTGCAACTTCCTAATTTACCTGGAGCGCCTGTGCCTATTGGTAAAACACCGGAAGATAATGTAGTGGTAAAAACAGGCGGACCCACTGCCACTTTACCTGCAGGTGCGATGCCACACTGGGATCTCGCTAAAAAATATAATCTAATTGATTTTGATTTAGGCAATAAAATTACGGGTAGTGGATTTCCAGTTTACATTGGAAAGGGCGCAAAATTACAACGTGCACTCATTCAGTATTTTTTAGATTTTAATACAGCTGCTGGCTACACCGAATACTTACCGCCATTTATGGTGAATGAAGCGTCTGCACTAGGTACAGGACAACTTCCAGACAAGGAAGGACAAATGTATTATATGCCAGCCGATGATTTTTATATGATTCCTACTGCGGAAGTTCCAGTAACCAATGTTTACCGCGACGTGATTATTAAGCCAGAAGAATTTCCGATTAAAATGACTGCGTACTCACCATGTTTTAGAAGAGAAGCAGGAAGCTACGGAAAAGATGTGCGTGGATTAAACCGTTTGCATCAATTTGAAAAAGTTGAAATTATACAAATCGTAGAACCTAGCACAAGCTATACGGTACTTGATGAAATGGTAGCGCACGTAGAAAAATTAGTAGCGTCTCTAGAATTACCTTACCGCATTTTAAGACTATGCGGAGGTGATATGGGTTTTGCAAGTGCTATTACTTATGATTTTGAAGTATATAGTGCAGCACAAGAACGCTGGTTAGAAGTAAGTAGTGTTTCAAATTTTGAAGCCTATCAAACCAACCGTTTAAAATGCAGGTTCAAAGATGAAAATGGAAAAATGCAATTTGCGCATTCATTAAATGGAAGTTCATTAGCGCTTCCACGCATATTAGCTTGTTTACTGGAAAATCACCAAACTGCTGCGGGTATTGCAATACCAGCTGCACTTCAACCATATTTTGGCGCAACAACAATTTAAACGATACATTATGTTAAAAAAATGGGCTAAAAGAATTGGTTACACCGTACTAGCGGTATTTGTTTTTATCAATATTATTGCCGCTTTTCAGGCCTATAAGTTTACCCATTTTTATGCGGGTGCGCCAAAGCCAAAAAAGCCCTCCGAAATGTCTGGTTCAGAAAAAGCCAGCGCTATTTTTTTTGGTGTACAATATCCAAAGAGTAAAGTGGTGGATTCTTTTTTAGTAGCACACGATACAGTTTTTCTTACAACGCAGGATAGCGTACGTTTAGAAAGTTGGTATGCAGCTGCAGATACTTCTAATGGAAAAATTCCGCGTGGTACTGTGTTAATGTTTCATGGTCATGGCAGTAGTAAAAGTGGCATCATTGCAGAAGCTACTGCGTTTCATGAAATGGGTTATCATATTATGGTAACAGATTTTAGAGCGCATGGTAATAGCGAAGGATCCACCACTTCTATTGGTATGTATGAAGCGCGCGATGTAAAAGCCGTGTATGATTATGTACAGGCAAAACAAGAAAAAAATATTGTGCTCTATGGTATTTCTATGGGCGCTGCTACGATTACAAAAGCCGTTTCAGAATTTGGCCTTAAGCCTTCCAAAGTAATTTTAGAAATGCCTTTTGCAACCTTACAAGACGCTGTGGCAGGACGTATGCGCACCATGGGACTTCCATCAGAACCATTAAGCACACTGCTTACATTTTGGGGTGGTGTAGAACTGGGCGCTTGGGCTTTTAATTACCAACCGCAAAAAGACGCTGCTGCTATTAATTGTCCGGTCTTATTGCAGTGGGGTGTTACGGATCCGAGAGTAACGGAATCTGAAACCCATCAGATATTTAAAAATTTAGCGAGCCGTGACAAAGAACTCATTAAATATTTACAAAGCGGACATCAGAGCCTTTGTAAAAATGAAAAGAGTAAATGGTATATGACCGTTGGTCGCTTCTTAATGATGTAATATTACCAATTGCTAAAGCGGATACCTACTGCAAAAGGATACTGTTCTAATCTGGTATAAGAATCATGCAAAGTATTTAAGCTATAAGAACCATAAAGCTTAACGGGTCCAATACCTAGTTCACCAATGAGCGCGGTTCTAAATGGAGACAAGTCAAAGTCACCTTTGTATTTTTGTTTACCACGCTCTTCACTTTTTTGCTTAACCCTGCTACCTACTAAATAACCTGCACTCACACCTGCACTAAAACTAAATCCTTTTTTATTGCCAGGTGTTGTGTTAACGTGTAACATTAATGGTACACTTAAGTAGCCGGCAAATAATTTATTTTTAGAAAACGAAATTGAATCGTTGTATAGGTAAGGGAAACTTTCTTTTCTGTAAGAGACGCGAGAGTCGTATCTGAAATTATACATTTCCATACCCATACCATATTTTAAAAACACGGCCTGCTTAACAATACTTACTTTTTGCATGAAAAACCAAAGGTTTACATTGGTTGTTTTACCATTGTTTAAATTAAAAGTTTGATTGTTTGGCGCGCCATTAGCGGCACCAAAGGTTCTGAGGTAATTATTATTAACAACAGCAGTAGCATAGTTGGTTTCGTCTCTATTGCCTGCAAAACCCAGGTCTAGAATCCACCAATTAGTGCTTATTTTTTTAGGTGCCGGTTTTTTTCTTTCAATTTTAATAACGGGCTTATTGTCTAGGCCGCTTGCGTTAATAGTGACATTGCCAATTTGAACAGTAGCGTCACTTTCTACATTTCCTTTTAAACTACCATTTACATTTTCACCACCTTTTTTTACGATAAAAAAATTACCTACTTTGATGGTGTCGGATTTTACGAGTATGCTGTCTTTTTTTGTGTAGCTACTATCTGATTGCGCACCTGCAAATAATGTTCCAATACTAAAGAGTGCTGTGAGTAAGTTATTTTTCATTTTTGTTGTTTTCTTTGTTTTTAAATAACGCGTTTGCTTTTCTAAAGAGTCCTCTAAATTTATCTTTATCAATTTCAAAAGCGCCAACCATAACAGATCTATTACTGCTAGCGGCTTCTGTATCGATGGTTTCTATTGTTTCTGTGGTTTCGTCGTTTTCAGGCATGGAGGGCACTGTTATTTCGGCAATAACAGTAGGTTTTACATCAATAATATCACCATTATAACTTGGTATGTTTTGTATTGTTTCACGTGCTGTAACAGTTGATGCAGTTGGGATAGTCGTAGGTTCTATGTTTTGAACGGTCCTATACTCCAATGTGTTTTTAGAAATACCGTTTTGACGGATTTCAACTTTTGCTGCCGCCATTGAAACGGTATTTGCATCAGGATTATTTGTTGTTGAATTATTTGTTGGCACATTATTTTTAACAACCGCAATTGGCGACTCCTTAGCATTTTTATTTTTCGAAATACTATTTTTAGATACCGTAGATCCTGCTTTTTGATCTAGCATACCATAGCGAACCATCATAAATAAAAATACCGCAGCAGCAGCTACTGCCCACCACTTTAATAAAACTACTGGCGCCTTTTCTTTTTCTTTTTTAAATAATTTTTGCTTGTTAGGGTATACAATAGTTGTTGGTTCTACTATAACCGGAAAAATATTTTTATAGAGTAGGGCTTTACTTGGACAAGTAATCGTTTCAATGTCTAGTTTGGTGGATTGTAATAATTCTAACTCTTCTTGTGCCTCAGGGTGTAACGCCACAAATGCAAGCAGGTCCTCTGTTTCACGCAGATCTAATTCTCCGTCGATGTAACGGAGTAAGAAATCTTGGTAATTATGTAGACTTATGTTTTGCATATATATTATAATACTTGCTGCGGACTAATTAAATAACTGCGGAGCTTTAAACGGGCCCGGTGCAAATAAACGCGCACCTGATCTGTGGTAAGCTTTGTGATTTCTCCAATTTCCTCGTAACTATATCCCTCGTAATCTTTTAATAAAACCAAACTGCGCTGCGTTTCATTTAAGGTAGCGAGTGCGTCGTGCAACACTTTTTTTAAAGCCTTGTTTTCTTGATACGCTGTTTGTGTATCGTTTTCAAAACTTTCCTGTAAGGTTATACGGTTTGCTTTTCGGGTATGGTCTATGAGTAAGTGATAAGCTACCGTAAACAAATAGGATTTAGCTTTTAAGGGCTCCACATTGTCTTTGTGGATCCAGAGTTTTTCAAAGGCAGATTGTACAATATCCTCTGCATCTTCGGTGTGGCGAAGATTTTTTACGATAAAGCGGTACACATTATCGGCATATAGTAGCACAGATTCATTGTAATCTTTCTCCGTCATAGCTAAAACACAGTTGTTTTGGTCTTTTTCTGTGGGTATAACGATCCCGGCTATAAAAAGTTACAGGCTAGCTCAAAAAATTAATAATCAATCACTTGTTCTTTAATGGCCGCTGGAATTTCGCGCCATTCGTACTGCTGATTTCTTAATTGAGGTTCAAAACCGGCCTCTCTAATGGCATCCTGCATGGTTTTATAGGTAAAACGGTGGGGTGCACCGGCAGCGCTCACCACGTTTTCTTCAATCATAATTGATCCAAAATCGTTGGCGCCACTATGTAAGCATACCTGGGCAGTTTGTTTACCCACGGTGAGCCAGCTGGCCTGAATGTTTTTGACATTTGGTAGCATGATCCGGCTAATGGCAATCATGCGTATATATTCGTCGGTGGTGGTTAAATTATGCACCCCTCTTATGCGTGTAAGTAAAGTATCAACGTCTTGGAAAGTCCATGGAATAAATGCTAAAAATCCTTTCGCATGTTCTGGTTTCATACTCTGAATTTCACGGATGCGCGTTAAGTGAATAAAACGTTCTTCCAGTGTTTCTACATGACCAAACATCATGGTAGCACTGGTGGTGATATTTAATTTATGCGCTTCGTGCATGATGGCAAGCCATTCGTCGGCACCACATTTTCCTTTTGAAATTAAACGTCTTACACGGTCCACTAAAATTTCGGCACCTGCACCTGGTAGTGAGTCTAAACCCGCTTCCTGTAAGGCTTTTAGCACATCGTGATGACTCATTTTTTCGAGCTTACAAATATGTGCTACTTCTGGGGGCCCAAGTGCGTGTAGTTTTAGTGATGGATATTCCTGCTTGAGTTGTCTAAATGTTTTGGTATAAAAATCGAGTCCTAAATCAGGATGATGACCTCCTTGTAATAATAATTGATCACCACCATAAGCAAGTGTTTCTTCAATTTTTTTACGGTAGGTTGGCATGTCGGTGATGTATGCATCCGCATGACCAGGTATTCTATAAAAATTACAAAATTTACAATTGGCTAAACATACATTGGTCGTGTTTACGTTACGGTCAATTTGCCAGCTCACTTTACCATGCGGCACCTGAATTTTACGAAGCTCATCGGCTACGTGCATGAGTTCGGTTAAAGGGGCGTGTTCAAACAAAAACATCCCTTCTTCGATGGTTAAAAACTCAAAATTGAGTGCCTTTTGGTATAAATCTGCTAATTGCATGCTTGCTTATTTTAAATAATGGGTACAAAGGTACTACCGAATAGTTCAAGTTTTAAAAATAGCTAACAGGGTTGTATGTACTTTTGCAGTCTATTTTAACTATTATGATTCAATTCGATCGCTTTGTATTAGACAACGGATTAAGGGTTTTGGTTCACGAAGACCCCTCAACACCCATGGCGGTGGTGAATGTAATGTATGATGTGGGCGCCAGAGACGAGGATCCGGCCCAAACAGGCTTTGCCCATTTATTTGAGCACCTGATGTTTGGGGGCAGCATTAATATTAAAGATTATGACGAACCCCTACAGCGTGCGGGGGGTGAAAACAATGCCTATACCACCAACGACCTTACCAATTATTATTGCCAGTTGCCGGCTCAAAATATTGAAACGGCTTTTTGGTTGGAGAGTGACCGCATGTTAAGCTTGGCATTTGGCGAAAAAAGTTTGGCTACACAGCGCAAAGTGGTGTGCGAAGAATTTAAAGAACATTATATCAATAAACCTTACGGTGATGTGTGGCATAAAATGCGTTCACTGGCATATACCGTGCATCCGTATAGGTGGATGACCATTGGTAAAGAATTGTCGCATGTAGAAAATGCAAAAATTGATGACGTTAAAAATTTCTTTTTCAAACATTACCGTCCTGTCAATGCCATTTTAGTAGTGGCAGGAAATGTGAAATTAGAACAAGTAAAACGTTTGGCAGAAAAGTGGTTTGGTCCTATCGAAATGGGCAAAAAATATGAACGTCAATTACCCGTTGAGCCTTTACAAACAGAAGCAAGAAAATTAGAAGTGGAGGCCAATGTGCCACTTGATGCTTTTGTAAAAACATGGCATATGGACGCCCGGTTATCGCCTGGTTATTACGCCGCCGATTTACTCACTGAAATACTGGGAGGTGGCGCTGCGTCTAGGTTGTATCAGACGCTGGTAAAAGAAAAACAATATTTTTCTAGCATCGATTGTTATCATTTTGGAAGTTTAGATGCGGGCCTTGTAGCGGTGGATGGAAAACTTGTGAAAGGTGTTTCTATGGATACGGCTGTAAAGGCAGTAGATGAAGAAATTGAAAAATTAAAGGCTTCAAAAATTGAAGCAAAAGAGTTACAAAAAGTAATCAATAGAACAGAGAGTGTGATTGCTTTTGAAGACATGAGTGTGATGAGTAGAGCAAGTAGTATTGCACTTTACGAATTACTAGGTGACGCTAGTATGATGAATACGGAATTTCAAAAATACCAAGCTATTACTATTGATAGCATTCATGATTATGCCAATAAAATTTTTGCAAACAACAATTCAAATACACTCTTGTATCACGCTCAATCATAAAACATGTTAGATAGAAAAGTTACTCCAACGATAGAAGAGGCGGTTCATTTTGATTTGCAATTAAAAAATTGTGACCGGTTTACATTAGATAATAAAGTGCCGGTTTATGCTATGATCGCCGGTGCGCAGGACGTGGTGATGGTAGAATGGGTATTTGATGCAGGCAATTGGTATGATAAGCAGCCCATGGTGGCAGCTACCACCAATTTTTTAATCAAAAATGGCACAACCACAAAAACGGCCTATCAAATCAATGATTTTTTTGAATTTCATGGGGCTTATTTAAATAGAAGTTGCTACAACGAAACGGCAAGTCTTACACTGCACTGTTTAAGTAAACATTTGGAAACCCTACTTCCGGTGGTGCGTGAAATTATTGAAACCAGTATTTTCCCAGAACAAGAATTGGGTATTTATATTCAAAATCAAAAACAGCGTTTGTCTGTTAATTTACAAAAATGTGATTTTATTGCCAACCGTTTAATTGACGAATATTTATTTGGCATCAACCATCCATACGGTACGTATTCAAATGCTAAAGATTATGATACACTCAATACGGATGTTATAAAAGCATTTTACAAAGAGTATTATTTAAACGGCTGTTGTAAAATATTTGTAGCCGGTAAAATGCCAACAGGTTATGAGTCGATGCTTAACAAAGCCTTTGGTACACTGCCTTTGCGGGCAGAGCCGAACGCAGTGGTTGAACATCCTATTGTAACAGCGTCACAAAAAAAGGTAGAAATTATCAATGATGAAAATGGTGTGCAAGGCGCTATTAGAATGGCCAGACCTTTTCCAAATAGACACCACCCCGATTTTCAAAAAGCACATGTACTCAATACACTCTTTGGTGGATTTTTTGGATCGAGACTCATGAGTAATATTAGAGAAGACAAAGGTTACACTTATGGTATTCATAGTTATTTTCAAAACCATGTGCACGCTAGTGCATGGATGATTAGTACCGAAGCGGGCCGTGATGTTTGTGCAGCTACCATAGCAGAAGTAATCAAAGAAATGGAAATCCTGCGTAACGAGCCGGTAGATAGGGAGGAACTTGATTTAGTGCGCAATTATATGATTGGCTCACTATTAGGTGACTTGGATGGTCCATTCCAGCTGATAGGGCGTTGGAAAAACTATGTGCTGAACGGACTAGACGAAAACTACTTTTATAAGAGTATCGAAACCATCAAATCTGTAACCCCACAGGAGCTTCAAAGTCTGGCAAATACCTACCTACAACCGGACGATTTTTACGAGTTGGTGGTGATTTAAGGGTATATTTTGGTCGATTTTTACGATCTGGCGGTTATTCAAAAAATATTTTAATAAAAATATATTTACCTAACTAGTTGCTAAGCAACTAGTTAGAAATTTTTTGCCACATTGTGTCAAAAATATTTAGTACTATGTTTTGCATAGTACTAAATATATCCCATCTTTGTGTCTCAATTAACAGCAATGGATATTCAAAACACACAATCGCAAATGCGGAAAGGGGTTTTAGAATTTTGCATCCTGTCTATCATTAATAGAGGTGAAGTATATCCTAGTGATATTATCGACCAAATGAAAGCAGCCAATTTGCACATTCTAGAAGGGACTTTGTACCCGCTACTAACCAGGCTTAAAAATGCCGGTTTATTAAATTACAGATGGGTAGAAAGTGTGAGTGGACCACCACGTAAATATTTTGTAATGACGGATGCGGGTAAAGAAGCTTTTTCTGTTTTATTACAAACTTGGAACGATATGGCAAATGCCGTTTCATTACTAACACAACCACAAACCACTAACACCGAAGCATAACTGCTTTAAAATTTTGATCCATGAAAAAAGTAATCAATATAAATTTCCAAGGTCGTATCCTTCCTATCGAGGAAGAGTCTTACGAAACATTAAAACAATACATAGAAAGTTTGCGTCAATATTTTGATGCCGAAGAAGGTAGAGATGAAATCATCAATGACATCGAATGCCGAATTGCAGAACTTTGTGACGACCTTTTAAAAAAAGGCGCGGTATGTATCACAGAAGATGACATGCGTTTGATAATCGAAAGTATTGGTCGTCCCGCAGATTTTGAAGCACAGGATGGCTTTGAGGCTACTACGAGTGCAAGCGCCTCAAATGCAAACCAGCAGCAGTTTTCAGACAATGACGAAAATCCTAAAAGACTTTACCGCGACGAGCAAAATAAAGTGATTGGTGGTGTGTGTGCTGGTATAGCTAATTATTTAAAATTAGATCCAACTCTTGTGCGTGTATTATGGATCTTGCTATTTGGTATTTCATTTTTTGCATACGTACTTTTATGGATAGCTGTTCCTAACACTTCAAACAATCAAATTGGTGGTGCAAGAAAAAGATTGTTTAGAGACATTGATGCGAAAGTAATTGGTGGTGTGTGTGCCGGCTTGTCTAAATATTTTGATGTTAGAGTTAGGTACATTCGACTTTTATTTTTAGTACCTAGTATACTCCTTGTATTAAATTGGAATCATTTTCATTTGTTTCAATTTTGGGAATTTGATGACTTTCCTAATTTTATTGAATTAACATTTAGCCCGAGTGCTGTTTTTGTATACATCGTACTTTGGTTGGTGCTTCCAGAAGCTAAAACCACCGCCGATAAATTGGAAATGCGTGGCGAAAAGGTAGACATCAATAGCATTAAAAATACCATTCAAACCGATATGGAAGGTTTTGGC
>JAIYCS010000026.1 GCA_027487895.1 Sediminibacterium sp.
ATTGATATTTTAAGAAATGGTGGCGCGGTTCCTGTATATAGTTTGATTAACACCAACTATACGACACAAGTAAATTATACATTCACGAATACAGGCATAAGAGATAGCCTATATCCTATTACATTAACTGCAAAATCACCTAATGGTTGTATCAATACATATAGAGATACCATTACTGTTCATCCAGATGCAAGAATAGATTTAACAATAGGAACAACAGCTGCTTGTGCTCCGTTTAATGCGATTAATGCGCTAAACGTAGTAAATAAAACAGATCCTTCACCAAATCCAACAATCAATTTATTTTCATCGTACAAATGGACCATTAGAGACAAAAATGGAAACATCTTATCCAATACAGTTAGTCCTAATCCGCCTAATTATACGATCACAAATGCAGATGATACGTTACTCATTGCATTAAAGGTAAATAGCTTATATGGTTGCAGACCAGACTCTGTAAACAGAATTGTTTACACCTATCAAAATCCAATTGTAAACTTTACTGTAGCGCCACAAAATAGTTGTACGATGCTAAGTACACAGGCTGTTAATACGAGTTACATTGGTCCTAATAGAACTACAAGCACACTTAGATACGCATGGTATGCAAATGGCTCATTACTCAGTAATGCAGGAGTTCCAGGAACATTTAATCTAATCAACAACAGTAATACGAGAGATTCAATTTATACCATTAAATTAGTCGTATCTGAAACAATCAATAACTGTAAGGACAGCAGCAGTGTTGGCAATTTAGTCGTATATCCAAAACCAAAAGCAATATTTACAATTGACAAAGCAGATGAGGTTTGTACTACAATTAATGGCGTAAATTCTAGCATCAACAACAGCTCCTTATTTAAAAATGGAACTGTTCCTCAATACAAATGGTCTGTTACGTACAATAATTTGTTTGATACTGCAAGAGCCATTATCATTGATTCTACCACGGCGCCATTTATTGCTGCAAGACCTAATTTTAAATTTAGAGATGCAAAAGGTACCGTAGATACCAGCTACAATATCAATATGATGATATACACGGTAGATGGATGTATTGATACACTAACAAAATCAATTAAGATTCGCAGAAGACCTAATGTCGACTTTACAATTCCAGTAGAAGGTTGTGGTATATATATTGTAAATCCAACAGATAACACCATTAACTTCCCTAACGATTCTTTAAATAGACAATGGACAGTATTACCAACAGGAGGTTTATCGTTATTCAATGCAAATGCCAATAACCCGTATGTTATATTCCCAGTAAACAACACAGCAAATTCAATTGCTTACAAGGTAAAACAAACAGTTACCGTAAAAGGATTCAATGACTGTATTGACTCACTAAATCGATTTATAACAATTCATCCTAAACCAACAGCGTCATTTGTTGTTGGAAAAATTGATAGCTGTGGGCCGTGGACAAAAACATTTAGGAACACATCAGATCCAAAAAATGGACTTGGAATAAACGCAATTACGTCAAGATGGGAAGTAAGAAGAGACAATATAGTTAGACTCAATACCAGCGCCCAAAACTTAACCTATACCTTCACAAATACAGGTGTGGTTGATAGCGTGTATACGGTAAGACTATTTGTTAGTAATCCGCAGGGATGCTTGGATACAACTGCAATACAACAAATAACGGTGCATCCAAATGCCCGCGCCTTCTTTAATACCGATACTTTAGGTTGCGCTCCATTTAAAATTAGAGACCATATTAAAGTACAAGACTTCCCAGGGGCCAATGATATTTGGAGATATGAGTGGCGTATTTATGATAGGTTTGGATTTTTACTAGCAAACTATGACAGCTCAGTTCTTGCACCAGATTATATCATACAAAATGAGAGTGATACGGTAACACTTCAACTCATTGCATATAGTAAATGGGGCTGTACGCAAGACATATTCTCTAGACAAGTAATTACTAGGCCAAATAGTGTGAAAGCAATTGTAGCTGCAGATTCTACGATTTGCTCGAATCTTCCTTTAGCATTCACCAATAGAAGCTATTATGGAAACAACAATGAAACAACAGGATTAATTTATGACTGGTATGTAAATGACAGCAAAGTCACTAACATTAATAGTCCCACATTTATCTTTAGAAATAATTCAAATGTTTCGGACTCCATACTATATGTAAAACTTGTTACAACCTTTACTGGTACTGGATGTAACGATAGTGTTACAAGAAAAATAACGATCTATCCTGCCCCTGCTCCAATTTTTACTGTAACTAGTAAAGAAATATGTGGCGTTCCTGTAGGATTTAAAAACTTTTTAACAGAAAGTGTGGTTGCTAAAAACAATGTATATAATGCTGCATGGACTGTTACCAATGTAACACTGAACAGGCCTGCCGGATTACAAGTATTACCAACTAGTACAAATAAACAATTCCAATTACAATTTGGAGACAATCCGGGAACCATAGACACCATTTATGCAGTTAAATTAACAGCTACTTCTATCAATGGTTGTAAAGCAGATACTACAACAAATATTTCACTGTATAGAAGACCAAATGTGAATTTTACAATTAGTAACTCACTGGTGTGCGGAGAAATTACCTTACAGTTAACGGACCAAACAACAAATGTACCAACGGCTAAAATATGGTCATATACGACACCTACTGGTAATCCATTATCGTTTTTCCCGTCAAATACTGCAAGCAGTCCAAAAGTATTGGTCCCACCAAATATTACCGGCAATTTAGTAAGCTATTATATTAAGCAGGTAGCTACCACCGTTAATGGTTGTACCGATTCTTCCATTGTTCAATTAGACGCAAAGGCCCTACCAACGGCTATGTTTAATATGAGTGATTCAGTTAGTTGTATCGACTCTGTTACCATCAAATTTAAAGATCAATCTATTCCAAGAACACCTGAAACAATTACAGGTTGGTCATGGGATTTTGGAGATGGCACTACATCAAATAGTCAAAATCCATCCCATTTTTACAATAAGCCAGGGACATACACCATTTCACTTGTTATTACAAACAATGAAGGATGTTCATCTTTACCAACCAGGAAAAGATTGATTGTATTTGGTTCACCTAGGGCCAGGTTTACGATGCCTAAAAAAGTATGTCAAACTGATACCATCAGATTTACGAACAACACTATTTTAGGACATGGTACATCAAGCTTTGCCTCTGAATGGAATTTTGGAGACGGATCAAGCATCAATACGAATGCTAATCCTAATCATGTATTTACAAGGCCTGGTATTTTTGTGGTATCATTAAAAGTAAAGGCAGACAGTTCATGTACAACTTCAACCATATTTGATACAATCACGGTAGCCGGATTCCCTAAGTCTGGATTTACACATCAATTTAATTGTGTGAACAGTCCTGTAAACTTTATTGATACTTCAAAAGTTGGATTTGCAGACACGTTAGGTGCATGGAGATGGACTTTTGATAATGGAAGCTTTAGCAATCAGCCGAGTCCAACACAAAGATTTAGTAGTTTAAAAACCTACAATGTTAAATTACTTGTGAGCGGACTTGCTTGCCCGAACTTAAAAGATTCGGTTACCTATCCACTTCTAATTGATGCTCCAATCGCATCCTTTAATATGAGTGACAGTGTAAGTTGTATGGATACCATTCAAATTAAATTCACTGACCTATCCACTACCTATGCTCCAACAACAATAAGAAATTGGAATTGGAATTTTGGTGACGGAAACAGTTCAACACTGCAAAGTCCAACACATGTATTTAGAAAGCCAGGTAAATATTTTATAACACTTACTGTTACAAATAACGAAGGCTGTACATCGCTTCCATTAATTAAACAATTAATTGTTTATGGTTCACCAAAAGCAGCATTTGTAATGCCTAAACAAATTTGTTTAACTGATTCCATACCATTTGTAAATACATCAACGCTTGGATATGGTAGCACCAAATTCATCTCCTACACATGGGATTTTGGGGATGGTATTCCACTTAACTATACCGCCAACCCAACCCACCGATTTAAATTTGCAGGCAAGTTTGGGGTTCGCCTAACAGTGAGAGCAGATAGCTCTTGTATGACTTCTACCTTTGTAGATTCTGTAACTGTTATAGGATATCCTAAAGCTAAATTTGGTATCGAAAACTATTGTGTTGAAACACCTATTTTCTTTAGGGATTCGAGTGTTGCCGGATATGCGGATAGACTAGGATCTTGGAAGTGGAATTTTGGAGACAACTCATTTAGCAGTGCAACAAGTCCCGTACATATTTATAAAAGAACTGGCACGTTCCCTGTTCAATTAATTGTAAGTGGAAATCTTTGTCCATTTATGCAAGATTCAATTACAGTGCCATTAAAAATTATAGATAGAAGAAGAGACTCTGTATATGCCATCAAATACCTTCAATACAATGTGGCACAAACCTTGTGCGCACTTCCAGGTGGTGATAGATATACATGGTCTCCAAGTACCGATATCAATCCAATTGATAATAGATGCGTTACAATTAATGTGCAACACCCTAAAACAACCTATAAGATTACCATCATCGATTCGGCAGGATGTACCATCACAGATAGACAAGAAATATGGGGCTTCCCTGGAACAGATATATTCTTGCCAAGAGCATTTATACCTGCAAGTAGCAATAGAGATAACGCCATATTTAAACCAATTTATGTGGGAGTTACTGCGATTAAATACTTTAAAATTTATGACAGGTTTGGTCACGAGGTATTTACAACATCAGATATGAATAAGTATTGGGATGGCACAAGCAATGGGGTAAGTCAACCTATGGAAACATACACATGGATCATCCAAGGATTTGACTACAACAATAAGCCTGTAATCAGGCAAGGTAACGTAACCCTTATCAGATATCAATAAAATAGCAGGGGGGGGTAACATATTACCCCCCCCTTTTTATTAGATTTTAGTATCTTGGGCTGCTTTGTTCATATAACTAATTAAATTATAATGCGTTTTAAGGGCTTCCTACGTCAAATTATAGCGGTTTTAACCATTTTGGTGGCTATAAGCGTTGTTGCACCTGAAGGATTTGCCCAAAAGAAAAAGTCCTCTACCGCAAAAAAGACTACTTCAAAAAAAGCGCCAGCTAAGAAAAAAGCACCTGTTAAGAAAAAAACAGGCAGTTCAAAAAAGTCTACGAGCAAAAAAAAGAAAAGCAGTAAAAAAGGAAAATCTAAAAGAAGCAGAAGGCCAGTAAGAAGCATCTACTACAATCCCATTCCGGACCCTATAATTTTAAGTGAAAAAAACTGGATTTCAACACCTGCATTACCTGCTGATAGTGCTAATGCAATTACAACATCTTTACTAACAAACGATTCTGTTTATACAAAAGATTGGGTCAACGCCATCACATTTGTGTACGATAGTGTAGAGTTTAATGATTTACCGGAAGAAATTTATTTGCCATTAATAAATAAAGATGAAAAGTTTTCTTTAACCTGGTACGGAAAAATAAATTCGGAATACGGAAAAAGATGGGGCAGACAGCATCATGGTTTAGATGTAGATTTAAACATTGGAGATACCGTAGTGGCTGCATTTGATGGCATTGTTAGGTATGCACAGTTTAATAAATCAGGTTTTGGAAACTGCGTTGTTATCAGACATAAAAATGGATTGGAAACGATTTATGGACATTTATGTAAAATAGATGTAGTAGAAAATCAATACGTAAAAAGTGGACAACACATTGGACTTGGCGGTACAAGTGGACACTCAACAGGGCCACACCTGCATTTTGAAATGCGTTACAAAGATTACTCTTTTGACCCCCAATTATTAATTGACTTAACCACCCAACAATTAAAAACAGAGACGGTTATATTTGACAAAGTAGACCTAGTGAATTATAGATACCCTACTACGTCTCCGGTTATTGATGCCTTAGAAAAAAAGCCATCGAGTAAATCTAAAAAATCAAAAAGAGGTAAAAAATCTACTAGTAAAAAGAAAAAGCCTGTTAAAAAATCAGTTAAGAAAAAGACTGCTCCAGTTAAGAAGAAAGCTACTACTGGAAAGAAGCCTGTGGCAAAGAAAGCCCCTACAAAAAAGGCGCCCGTTAAGAAAAAGAAGTAAAATATCCACATAAATTACGCCCAGGCAGTTAAAGGACCCCGTTTGCCTACCTTTACGCCAAATAAACACATACATGCTTAAAGTAGGGATTTTTGGCGTTGGACACCTCGGCAAGTTTCATATATCTAATTGGAAAGAAATTGAAGGCGTAAAAATTATCGGATTTTTTGATCCTAATAATGATAATGCCAATGATGTCATTAATACGCATGGCCTCAAAAGATTTTCTGATGAAGAAAAATTAATTGAAGCCTGTGATGTTATCGATGTTATCACGCCTACTGATCTTCATTACGAAGTTTGTATGATGGCCATCCGAAAAGGTAAACATGTATTTGTTGAAAAGCCTTTAGCCCACACCCTACAAGAAGGTAAAGATTTAGTGAACATGGTGAGAGAAGCGGGCGTAAAAATGCAAGTGGGTCATGTAGAAAGATTCAATCCGGCTTATTTAGCGTTAAAAGAAATGAATCTCAACCCTATGTTTATTGAAGTGCATAGATTAGCACAATTTAATCCTAGAGGAACAGAGGTTAGTGTGATTTTAGATTTAATGATTCATGACATTGACATTATTTTAAGCCTTGTAAAATCAGATGTAAAATCAATATCAGCAAGTGGTGTGGCCGTTATGACCGATACGCCAGATATTGCCAATGTGAGAATTGAATTTAACAATGGATGTGTTGCCAACTTAACAAGTAGCCGCATTTCTATGAAAAAAATGCGCAAAGTAAGGCTCTTCCAAAAAGACGCCTACATTGGTATTGATTTATTAGAAAAGAAAACTGAAATTATAAAGCTAAAACAACCAGAAGACGTAGATGCATTTTCTTTTGATATAGAAACGCCTAATGGTAAAAAAACCATTGCAATTGCAAACCCAAGCATCGAACCACTCAACGCAATTAAATTAGAGCTTGAATCTTTTGTTGACGCGATTGTAAACAACAAGCCTACGGTTGTAAGTGAAATTGATGGTTATTTAGCAATGGAAGTGGCCCATAAAATTTTAGACAAAATCAACAACACGTCTATCCTACAATAATATCAGGCTATTACAAAACCCCTTTTGTAGATGGTAAGTGATTGGAAAAAGGATCCCGCTTAACGGCCATTTTAATCGCTTTTGCAAATGCTTTAAAAATAGCTTCTATTTTATGATGCTCATTATCGCCAGCGCAACTAATGTTTAAATTACACTTTGCCGCGTCCGAAAAAGATTTAAAGAAATGGAAAAACATTTCGGTAGGCATCTCTCCTATTTTTTCTCTCTTAAAACTAGCGTCCCACACGAGCCAGTTTCTGCCACCAAAATCAATGAGTACTTTTGCTTCTGCTTCATCCATAGGTAAAGCAAAACCATAACGCTCCATCCCGCGCTTGTCGGCCAGCGCCAAAGCAAACGCTTCGCCAAGCGCTAGTCCAGTATCCTCAATGGTGTGGTGCTCATCTATGTGTAAATCGCCAATTGTGGTGATGGCTAGATCTATGTTTCCATGACGCGCAATTTGCTCGAGCATGTGGTCAAAAAATCCAAGGCCTGTATGGATGTTGGCAATGCCTGATCCTGTAAGGTTTAATTCTACTTGTATTTTTGTTTCGTTGGTATTTCGTGCATGGCTCACTTTTCGAAGGCCTAATTTTAAAAAACTATACACGTCGGGCCAGCTGCTTGTTTCAAGTGCGATGGTACTGCGTAAATCTTGATCCTGCTCCGGTGCAAGCGGGTGCAAATCACTTTTAAAATAAATGGCTTTACATCCTAAATTTTTGGCGAGTTGTATATCGGTGTAGCGGTCGCCAATAACAAATGAGTTACTCAAATCGTAAGCCGGATTATTGATCAGATGCGTAAGTAAGCCCGTGCCCGGCTTACGCGTAGGTGCATTTTCTTGTGCAAAGGTTTTGTCAATAATTACTTCATCAAAGGTAAACCCTTCCCCTTCGAGTGTGCGAAGCAGTAAATTTTGATAGGGATAAAAAGTATCTTCTGGGTAAGATGGCGTACCAAGTCCATCCTGGTTGGTCACCATTACTTTATAATAATCTAGTGATGCGGCAATATTTGAGAGTCCAACAATAGCGCCAGGCACAAAACTTGTTTTATCTATGCTATCAACCTGAAAATCCTGTGGCGGCTCTTTTAAAATAACACCATCTCTATCTATAAATAAAATTCGCTTCATGCCGCTTGTTTAAATCTCTATTTTAATTTACTTCTTGTTTGTTTAACCTGCGCAACTGAAACTGGACCTGCTTTATTGGACCAATTACTTCTTATAAAAGTGAGTACGTCTGCAATTTGTTGATCCGTTAAATCGGCGGCCGCAGGCATGGCATTGGAATAAAATTCGCCATCAATTTCAACGCGGTCTGCAAAACCTTTTACAATATATTTTATCAGTTTAGCAACGTCGGTACCATTAACAGCGCTTGAGCCATCTAGTGATGCATTGAGTTTTGGAACACCGCCTCCATCTGCTTGATGGCATACCATACAACGCTGCAAGTATACTGTTTTGCCGCGCGCGACACTTGCTGCCACGAGTTTATTACTACTTTGCGCTGATGCTCCCGCAACACATAAGAACACAACAACGAACGTTATATAAATACGCTGCATGCTTTATTATTTTTGATACATGATTCTGTAAATCGTTCCTTTTACATCATCAGAGATGTACAAAGACCCATCAGGACCTTCTGCTAAACCACAAGGACGGTGCTGTGCATCACGTGGATTTTTAACCACTGTTTTTCCGGAAAATCCGTTAGCAAACACTTCCCACTTACCTGTTGGTTTTCCATTTTCGTAAGGCACAAATACAACATAGTAGCCTTCTTGCGGAAGCGGTGACCTATTCCATGAACCATGAAATGCAATGAAAGCGCCGTTCTTGTAACGAGCCGGAAATTGATTGCCGGTATAAAATAAAAGACCATTTGGCGCCATGTGCGCAGGAAATGCCATTGCAGGGTTGATGTATTTATCATCTACTGTTTTTTTGCCATCACCACCATATTCTGG
>JAIYCS010000067.1 GCA_027487895.1 Sediminibacterium sp.
ACACGCTTAAATTCTGTAACAACAACGTCGCCAGCAGATTTTAAGTAAGCTTCTACACTGATACCACCATCCTTAACAAAGGCTTGTGCTAAAAGGGTATTTTCTTTGAAGAAAGCATTTAATTTACCTTCTGCAATCTTAGCAACCATTTCGTCTGGTTTGCCAGCCATTTTAGGATCTTCCTTCATGGTATCAATGATAATTGCACGCTCTCTTTCGATGGTATCAGCAGGGATAGAGTTAGCATCTACTGCAAGTGGGTTCATCGCAGCAATTTGCATCGCAACGTCTTTACCAACTTCAGCAGCTTCTTTATTCAATCCTACTAATACGCCCATACGGTTTGCACCATGGATATAAGATGCTACATAAGCAGCTTCAATTCTTTCAAATTTAGCAACACCAATTTTTTCACCGATAGAAGCTAATTTGTCGTTGATCATATCAGACACTTTAGCACCGTTGATAACCACTTCGTTTAATTCTTCTGCAGATTTTACATTGTTTGCAACAGCAGCATCAGCAATGCTTTGCGCAAATGCAACGAACTCTGCATTTTTAGAAACGAAATCAGTTTCACAAGAAATACAAACAACAAAACCAGTTTTATTGTCTGCAGAAGTTTGTGCAATGATCACACCTTCTTTTGCTTCACGGTCGCTACGTTTTGCAGCCACTTTTTGACCTTGCTTACGTAACCAATCGATAGCCGCTTCAAAATCACCAGCAGATTCTGTTAATGCTTTACGGCAATCCATCATACCTGCGCCAGTTGCCTGACGAAGTTTATTAATATCTTGGGCTGTAATGTTTACAGTACTCATAATAATTATTTTTTAGGCTTTATGAAAATTGGGCCACAAATCATTACCAACAGGTATTGAAGTGATGGCCCAATTGAATTGTATTTTATTTTCCAGCAGCAGGACGACGTGTTCCTGTTGTGGTACGACGCTTAGGAGCAGCACCATCTGCGCTAGCAGGTGCTCTGCGACCACCGCGACCAGCTTCAGCTTGCGCTTCAGCTTCTAGTCGACGCGCTTTTGCTTCGTTTTCGTTGTTTGATTCTTCAGACTCATCATCATCTTTAGATGCTTGACGCTCTGCTAAACCTTCTGCGATTGCAGCAACGATGTAGTTGGTAATGATTGCAATAGATTTTGTTGCATCATCATTTGCAGGTACTGCAAAATCAACTTTGTTAGGATCACAGTTGGTATCAACCATACCAAAAGTAGTAATGCCTAAACGCTTAGCTTCTGCAAGTGCAATATGTTCTACACCAATATCTACTAAGAAAAGTGCAGCTGGTAAACGGCCTAATTGCGCGATACCACCTAAAACTTTTTCCATTTTTTCTTTATCACGACTTAAAGTAAGACGCTCTTTTTTAGTTAAGCTTTCTGCGCTTCCGTCTGCTAACATTTTTTCAATGCTTTGCATCTTTTTAACGCTCTTACGAACAGTATTGAAGTTAGTAAGCATACCACCTAACCAACGCTCAGTAGCATAAGGCATGTTCACTCGCTTTGCGCATTCGCTCACGATTTCTTTTGCCTGCTTTTTAGTAGCAACAAACATAATCTTCTTACCACTCTTTGCAATTTGCTTAACAGCGGCAGCAGCTTCTTGTAAGTGATCTACTGTTTTATTGAGGTCAATAATGTGAATACCTTTCTTCTCAGCAAAGATGTAAGGTAACATCTTAGGATTCCACTTCTTTTTGAGGTGACCAAAGTGTACGCCGGCCTCCAAAAGTTGTTGCTGTAATGAAGTATTATTTTCCATTGTATGATTGTATAATTTGTTAGAGTATAAGTTTGATTAACGTTTGCTGAACTGATAGCTTCTACGTGCTTTCTTGTGACCGAATTTCTTACGTTCAACACTACGTGGATCACGCTTCAATTGACCAGCTGCTTTTAAAGTAGGACGGAATTCAGGATTCATCTCTAATAAAGCACGAGCGATACCAAGCTTTGCAGCTTCGGCTTGACCTTTAAGGCCACCACCTTGTGCGTTAATTACGATGTCAAATTTACCTACCACTTCAGCGGTTTTTAAAGGCGCTTCTACTTGATTTTGCAAGTATACAAGTGGGAAATAAGCTTTATAGTCTTTGTCGTTTACAGTGATCTTACCATCACCCTTGCTAATAAATACACGGGTTACAGCTTCTTTACGGCGACCAACTGCGTTTTTTTGTTTTTCCATTTATGTTGGAATTAATGTTTTGTAATTGGTTTAGAATGTAAGTTCTTTTGGTTGCTGTGCGCTGTGTTGATGAGCTGCACCTGCATAAACAAATAACTTTTTGATCATCTTGCGACCCAAACGGTTTTTAGGTAACATACCTTTTACCGCTCTTTCCATAATTACTTCTGGACGACGCTTGATTAAATCTTCAGCAGCTTCTTCTTTTTTACCACCTGGGTAACCAGAGAAGTTGATGTATTGTTTGTCGTGAAATTTGTTACCAGTGAAAACAACTTTTTCGCAGTTAATCACAATAACATAATCGCCACAATCTACGTGTGGAGTGTAATACGCTTTGTTCTTACCACGAAGAACAGCCGCGATTTTTGATGCAATACGTCCTACGGTTTGATTAGTACCGTCAACCACATACCAGTTGTGCTGAACAGTAGCCGCGTTTGCATGCTTGGTGGTGAAATGAAGTTTACTCATAATATTTAGTTTTAATGACCCAGCGCTATCCCGCTGGTTTTAAATGGACGGCAAAGGTGAGGTAGTTGTACTGATTTACCAACTATTTTAAGGTTTATTTTTACGCGAACCTTTGTAAAGCATTGATTTTCAATGATAAATTTGAATATATAAATTAATCATCAAAATATGTCTTGATTATCAATTAGTTATGAGTATTGTGAATATTCAATGCCAATTGAACCCGGAGCCCATCCGTACCAAATGTTGTAATTTTATAGTCTATGAAGAGATTTGCGTCATTGGTTGTGCTGGGTTTACTCCTACAAATTGTTGGGAATGCGCAAACATCTCCCACTGGTAATTGGCTCATTTATTTTGGAAACCAGTCATTTAAAAAGGATTGGATTTGGACCAATGAAATTCAGCATAGAAATTACAATGCCTTTGGTGATCTTGAACAGTTATTAATTAGAACAGGCATTGGAAAAAATTTAACCCCGGGGAACAACAACTTACTTTTAGGCGTAGGGTATATTCAATCGGAACCGTATACCACTGGTACCAATATTAAAACGAAGCAAATTGAGTGGCGTACCTACCAACAGTTTTTAACCAAGCAAAATATTGGACGACTTTACCTGCAACACCGCTACCGTTTAGAAGAACGTTTTATTCCAGATAATTTTAAAGTTAGATTTCGATATTTTTTAGGATTAAATATACCTGTTAGTAAAAAAGAAATGGGTGCCAAAACTTGGTATGCCTCTATGTACAATGAAATATTTATGCATACGACGTCAACCTTATTTGACAGAAATAGAGTGTATGGTGCCATTGGGTATCAAGTAGGCCCAAGTATTAAATTAGAACTTGGACTCATGCAGCAAATTCAACAAAACAAAAGTCGCACCCAATTTCAATTGGTGGTTTTTAATAATTTACCCTTGTAACTATGTACTTGAAATTTAAACCACAATCACTTTTTACTGGACACACAATAATAGAGGGTGGCAACAGGGTTGTTGTTACAACAAAGGATGGAAACATTGTAGATATAATCCCTGCATCAGAAGCCGGAGAGGATATTCAGGAACTTGATGGACTACTTTGCCCAGGCTTTATTAATGCGCATTGCCACCTTGAATTATCGCATTTAAAAGACGCGATTCCAACGGAAACTGGACTTTCAGAGTTTGTAAAACAAATTGTACCAAAACGTGCAGCCACTCAAGAAGTGATTGAAGCAGCCATCGAAGCTGCAGAAAATGAAATGTATAATAATGGTATTGTAGCAGTGGGTGATATATGTAATACAGCAGATACGATTGCAGCAAAAACAAAAGGCAAAATCGCATATTATAATTTTGTAGAAATCTATGGCTTAGATCCATTACTTGCTACTCAAAAAATGAACGAAGGGCTTTTATTGCAGGCGCAATATGAAGCAGCAAATTTAAAAGCAGTGGTTATTCCACACGCATCCTACTCGGTTCCGGCAGCTTTACTTGAATTACTTGCAAAAAAATACGGATCACATACCGTAAGCATACACAACCAAGAAACAAAAGCAGAAAACGATTTTTTTGAAAAGAAAATAGGCGCCTTTGTTGATATGTATGCAAGAGTAGGTGTTGATTTGGATTTTTTTACGCCAACAAAAACCACGAGTTTACAATCGGTACTTCCTTATTTAAAAGATGCTGCAAAAACAATTTGGGTGCACAATAGTTTTACATCCGAATCAGATATTAAAGCGGTACAAGCCACTAATACTGATGCCTATTGGTGCTTATGCCCTAATGCTAACCAATACATCGAAAACACCATGCCTCCGGTTCAATTATTACGAGAACAACATGCAAATATTGTAATAGGAACAGATAGCTATGCGAGCAACTGGTCATTAAATATGCTGGATGAATTAAAAAAGATTCAAGCGCATAATTCAAAAATACCACTTGCAGAAATGCTAACCTGGATTACAAGTAATGGCGCGCGCGCCCTTCAAATGGAGGGCAAACTTGGTAGTATTGAAATTGGAAAAAAGCCAGGACTTTCACTGATTAAAAACTTAAGTTCTGCTGGTCAATTAGAGAGCAAAACTTACGTCGAAAAAATTATTTAATGCACACTATTAATATCAGGATAGACACGCTCAATATTTTTTAAAAGTTCAATGCCAGCTTTATAAATTCCATTTTTTTGAATTATGTCTGTTGACATCCTAATACCGTTGAGCTGTAACATTCTGTTTAAATAGATAGATTTATCAAAAGGTTTTAAAGTAAGGTTATCGGGTAAAAAAGTTTTGTTCAAAACAAAGTCCCAGGTTTTGTTGCGGTAGTTTATTAATGCTGAACTCTTTGTGCTGCCCTTAACGTTAATAAATGAATCTGAAGTGTCCCTTGCCGTTCGAAAGAAATAATCAAAAGGAGCAATACGAATATCGTCCATATAGCGGTTCATAAAGTCCACTTCTCTTTCTGTGCGGTCTTTAAGTTGTAAGAGCTTCAAATCATATTTTTCTATACAATCGCGCAATTTGCTGTCTTTTACATTTTTTAAAATACCGGCAAATTTTAATTGATCGAGTGCAATACAATTTGTTTCAAAAATGCCCTCTCTTGTACACAAATAATTATGTAAATAAAAGAAGTTTACTTTATTGGCTTCTAAATCGGTATTTAAAATATAGTTTTCTAATACAATCGTAGCAGTATCTTGTTTGTCGTGCACCAAATCAATTTTATGCAAACTAGCCGTGTCTTTTTGCAATTCATGATATAACTGCGCAATAACACTTTCTGTTTGGTGCGCAACGATTTGGTGCTCCCTAACATTTTCTGCCATAAACCCTAGGCTCACCGCTAAAAACAACATTAAAAACTCGGTGATATATTCCTTCCACTTTTTGGGATGGTGCGAGTGATGATGTACTTCCATATTAATGTTGATTGTGGGTTTTGTAGTATTCTAATAACTCTATAGCAGACCTTCTCGTCATATACATGAAATTCATTGAAGCATACATAAGAGATGTTTTTCGATAAATTACCGGAACAATCTCTTTTTTAAATGTTGGAAGCATAGC
>JAIYCS010000136.1 GCA_027487895.1 Sediminibacterium sp.
ACCTTGGGCAAAACAAGGGGTTCTTTTATTAAATGCAGTACTTACGGTTCGTGAAAACGAACCAGCAAGTCATGCAAAAATTGGTTGGATGCATTTTACGGATGCAGTGATTAAAAAAATATCTGATGATAAAAAAGGGGTTGTATTTTTATTGTGGGGAAAGTTTGCAGAACAAAAACAAATACTCATTGATGAAACAAAACATTTTGTTTTGAAAGCGGCACACCCCTCGCCTTTTAGCGCAGACAAAGGATTTTTTGGCTGTAAACATTTTAGTAAAACAAACGAACTTCTTGCAAAGCAAGGGCTACAAGTAATTGACTGGCATATTTAATTTAGAGCATGAGCGATTCAACAAAAAAAATATCAACAATACAATTTATTGCAGGAAGAATTTTAGCAGTATGGGCGATTATCATTTTCACAAACACCATGTTTATCGCCGTCTTTTTTTTACTACCCTGCTTTTTTTTATCGGAACCACATGTTGCCATACTCCACAGAAAAGTAACACAGGTTTGGATGCGTTTTTTCTTGTTTTTTATTGGCTGCCGTATTAAAATTAAAGGAGCACACCATTTTGTAAAAGGTGAAAACTATGTAGTCGTATGCAACCACAACTCGCTTATGGACGTTCCGGTGAGTACCCCATTTATGCCAAGGGCCAACAAAACAATTGCTAAAGTAAGTTTTTCTAAAGTTCCCGTTTTTGGATGGGTGTATAAGTTTGGTAGCGTTTTAGTTGACCGCAGAAGTGACCAAAGCCGAAGACAGAGTTATGAAGAAATGAAGGCCATTTTAGCTGTAGGATTAGATATGCTAATTTATCCAGAAGGCACGAGAAATAGAACCGGTGACCCACTCAAAAATTTTTATGATGGCGCTTTTAGATTGGCCGTTGATACGCAAAAACGAATCATACCTACCATCCTATTTAATTCAAAAAATATTTTACCGCCTAGTCCTAGCTTTTGTTTAATGCCCGGTAAAATTGAAATGCATTTTTTGCCCCCCGTAAATATTGCCGGTAAATCGAGCGCGGAAGTAAAGGATGAAGTGTTTCATCTGATGTGGAATTATTATGCCGAACACCAACAGCTATTAGAAGGTCGAATTTGAGAACACCCTGCTTCTATTAATTTTTAGGTCTCTTAAAATACCTGATTTAGGATTAACAGTAATATTAAAGGATCTAAAAATACCAACTGGCATTACATTAATTGACATTTGCCAGCAGTGCATTTCGCGAGAAATAAACATACTAAATTGCTGAAGCCCTCCCATTGAAACATCGTAATAACCGGTGCCACCTACTTTCCATTTTTCACTCAAACTAAAATCACCATTAAAGTTTAAACTTGAAAAAGTTCTGGTTTCAAATCCACTATAGTCAGGTTTTAACTGTCTATTAAAGGATAATGAATAAGAGAAAGACAATGTCCAAGGAATATTAAAATCTGTAAACTCGGCTGGGTTGGATTTTGCAAATTGCAACTGACGTTGTTGCTCATCTGGGGTTAAAAATGGATCGATAGGAATGGCTCTATCTTTTTCTGTTTTACCATCTTTAGATTTACTTGAAAATGAAGTAGAAATTGCAATGCTACCACTTGTAATACGTCCAAATTTAAACGCCTTAGGATCAAAAGCATAGGTTTTTAAACGGTAGCCCATTTTGTCTACATCGTAAGGATCTAATGTGGCACTTGCATTGATATTCACTTTTTCAAAAAGTGTACTTCTTGCATATAAATTAAATGTTCCAAGTTTAAAACTATCAGCAAGCATATTGTACGAAGATGAAATACCAAATCCTTCAATTAGTTTTATTTTTTTGTCTTTGGCAGTTGAGTCGGACTTGTCCCGTACTTTCATCTCCAATAAATTATCGATACCAAATCCGATACCTCCAAAACGCCCTTCCGAAAAAGAACCAATCACACCACCTTCATACTGTGAAAACCTGATTCTTCTTCCAGTTGTATCAATTTGGGTACTATAATGGTATGCCGCAGCCATATCAGGTTGGTAATTGACAGAAACAGTAGGCCTCATTTCATGTCTAATTCCCTTGATATTACTGTTTTTACCAAAAGTATAGGTACCAAAAATTCGAGTAGCTGCACTAATTCCAAAACTCATTTGCCGAGCGGTAAAAAGCCCTCGATACTTAACCGTATCTACTTTTTTATTGGCACTGTTCCAACTCCTTATAAACCTTTGACCATACCAACGCTCCTCGTACGAAATACTAGGGCTAATGGTTACTGGACCAAGTGCCGGAAGCGACATAGAAATTGGAATGTTATGAACCGCACCCCACTGCGCCGTATCTAAGAGTCTTTTAAAATTAAATGCTGTATCATAAAAAGACAATTGATTTTGCACATTACCACTATACCCAATACCAATTTTTTCGTACCATTTTCCAGCACCTATTTGCTCTTTGGATTGAAAAGGATATAATGTTACCACGTTAAAGTTTACCGTTGGTAATTGTAAATTAACGAGGCGTAAATTGTTATTTTGGTTGTGGTTGGCGTTCACTGATAAATTGTATTTGCCTCTCCAATCTTTAGAATAACTGATAGAAGAACTCAATTGGTTCTGAAAGTTTTGCATGGGATTGTTAAGCAGCAATCTATTAAACCTGGAGCTACCAAAATTTACATTGGCAGAAAAACTACTTCCTGGCCTTGCCCTATTATCCCTACTATGGCTCCAATTGAGCATAAAGGATTTGCTTTGATTGAACTCATCACCTGTGCCACCAAACCTGTTTAAGCTCTTGGTATTTTGAAGGGTCAGATTAAACCCACCCGTAAATGCATAGCGCTTGATGTATTTAGAATTTAGGTTCACATTCCATCCACCATAAGAATAGATATTGGCCCTTGTTGTAAAATCCAAATAGTCGTTGATGACCTTATAATAACCAAGACCTTCAAGACCTAAACCAAAATCTTC
>JAIYCS010000135.1 GCA_027487895.1 Sediminibacterium sp.
ATGGTAGCGGCGTTATCATTAACATGGCTTCCATTGCTGCATGGGTAGGACTTGCCGATCGTTTTGTGTATTCTACGGCGAAAGGCGCTGTTATGGCCATGACGCTTTCTGTTGCAAAAGATTACATGCACGAAAACATAAGGTGTAATTCTATTTCACCTGCGCGCGTGCACACACCTTTTGTGGATGGATTTATTGCAAAAAATTATCCGGGCAAAGAAGCTGAAATGTTTGAAAAATTATCTGCATCACAACCCATTGGTAGAATGGCAAAGCCCGAAGAAGTAGCCGCACTCGCACTTTATTTAGCCAGCGATGAAGCTTCATTTATTACAGGATGTGACTATCCAATAGATGGTGGATTTATAAAACTCAATAATTAATTTTTTTAGATATAAATAGAGCAAGCAATGAAACTTATAAGATTTGGACAAGAAGGATATGAAAAACCGGGCATCATTGTAAATGATATTTGGTATGATGTATCGGGCATTGTTGCTGATTACAACGAAGCTTTTTTTGCAAAAAACGACATCAAAAAATTACAAGAAGCGTTAGCAGCAGGAACTTCATTTCCAGTAGTACAACCTACCACCAGACTGGGTTCTGTAGTAGCGCGGCCTTCAAAAATTATTTGTATTGGCCTTAATTACGTAGACCATTGTCTCGAAACCAACGCGCCCATTCCAACTGAGCCCGTTTTATTTTTTAAATCTACCACCGCATTATGTGGTCCTAACGATAATGTAGTGATTCCAAAAAATAGCGTAAAAACAGATTGGGAAGTAGAACTAGCTTTTGTGATAGGCAAAAAAGCTTCTTATGTAGAGGAGGCAGACGCGCTTGATTATGTGGCAGGTTACTGCTTACACAATGACTATAGTGAAAGAGAATTTCAATTAGAAAGAGGTGGACAGTGGGCTAAAGGAAAGGGTTGTGATACGTTTGCACCGCTAGGACCCTTTTTAGCAACCCCCGATGAAATCGCAGATGTCAACAATTTAAAAATGTGGTTAACTGTAAATGGTAAAACCTATCAAAATAGTAACACGTTAAACCTTGTATTTAAAATACCTTTTTTGGTGCATTACTTAAGCCAGTTTATGACGATTTTACCGGGCGATGTCATTAGTACAGGAACCCCTCCTGGCGTAGGTTTGGGCATTAAACCAGAACCGGTTTATGTAAAGCCAGGCGATGTTATTGAATTAGGTATCGAAGGATTAGGCACTAGTAAACAAACAGCGGTTGCGTATACAAAAAAATAAAACATGGCAGCACAACAATATTTTTTAGCACTCGATTTAAAAGATGATCCTACATTAATTGCGGAGTATAAAGCATACCATCAAAATGTGTGGCCAGAAATTATTGAAAGCATTAAAACTGCAGGCATTACCTGTTTGGACATTTACTGTGTAGCCAACCGTTTATTTATGGTATTAGAAGCAAATGAAAATTTTTCTTTTGAAGCAAAATCGGCGGCCGACGCTGCAAACGAAGTGGTTCAAAAATGGGAAACACTCATGTGGAATTATCAACAAGCGATGCCAGGATCAAAGCCTGGAGAAAAATGGGTACTGCTAGAAAAAATATTTACACTTCCTCAATAAAATAATATGGAATTAGGACTTTCAAATAAAGTGATTGTTGTTTCGGGTGGCGCTAAAGGCATCGGTTATGGCATTGCTAAAGTATTAGCAAAAGAAGGTGCTACCGTTTGTATTATTGGGCGCAGTGCTGCTGATAATAAAGTAGCAGTAGATGCTCTAACAGCTAATGGCGGTAAGGCATTTGCTGTAGAAGCAGAATTAACAGATCCAAACGCATGTAAACAGGCGGTAGATACCGTACTTGCAACTTATGGTACTATAGATGGGCTTGTAAACAATGCGGGCGTAAACGATGGCGTGGGTTTAGAAAACGGAAGCTATGAAGGATGTATAGCTTCACTACATAAAAATTTAGTACACTATTATTTATTAGCACATCATGCATTACCTGCACTAAAAAAATCCAAAGGAGCGATTGTAAATATTGGCTCTAAAACCGCCGAAACGGGTCAGGGTAATACGTCTGCGTATGCAGCGTCTAATGGTGGTAGAAATGCATTAACCAGAGAATGGGCTGTGGAGTTATTAAAATACGGCATTCGTGTAAATGCTGTAATTGTTGCCGAATGTTTTACGCCACTCTATGAAACTTGGATTCAAACATTTGACAATCCTTCCGAAAAATTGGCAAGTATCACGGCAAAAATTCCGTTAGAAAACCGAATGACCACTGATATTGAAATTGCAAATATGGTTGCGGTATTACTTTCTGAAGTATCAAGCCATACCACTGGACAACTAATACATGTAGATGGTGGATATACGCATTTAGACAGAGCACTTTTATAGACATTTTTGGATACCTAAATTACTCCGAATGAATTTTAAAAAAATCGTTTTTGTTAGTTGCCTTATTACATTGCAGCTAACTGTAGTTGTGCGCGCACAAGATTGGTTAATTGACGCTTCGCCTTATAAGGCAGCCATCACGCAAAAGGGAAATAGCGTTGAATTAAACAACGGACTTGTGCGACGAAAATTTACCATTGGTGCTAATTTTGCCTGTACCGATTATACCAACCTAACCAATCAACAACAACTATTACGTGCCATTAAACCAGAAGCGCGTGTTGTATTAGATGGTGTGTTGTATAATGTGGGTGGTCTCGTGGGTCAAAAAGAAAATGGATATATTTTACCAGGACTTGCTGATACACTAAAAGCCGGCGTAAACGATTTTAAATATGTTTCGCATAAAATTGCGCCTCTAAAACCATTTTTAAATTGGAAAAATAAAAGTTGGGCGCACCATACGGCCGCGCCAACCGGTCAAGAATTAATTGTTACATACGCGCATCCATCTCAAAAACTTAATGGTGTTAAAGTGGAAGTGCATTACGAACTCTATAACCATTTACCGCTGATTGTTAAATGGGTTTCAATATTAAATACATCCAATACACCACATGCACTTGACAGGGTTGTTAACGAAGTGCTTGGACTTGTAGAAGAAGAAAGTGCAGTAGTAGGATCACCAGAAGAAATGAAAAAGCAGCATGGTATTTATGTCGAAACCAATTATGCATTTAACAATGCGATGCGTTACGATATCAGTGATCAAACTACGCATTGGAAAACAGATTCGGTATATACTTCTCAAGTAAATTATAATTACCAAACCCCATGCCTTTTAGAAATATATCCTGAAAAGGCCCCTGGTATTGACTTACAGCCTAATGAATTATTTAAATCGGTGCGCACCCATGAACTACTTATGGATAGTTATGATAGACAGCGTAGAGGTCTTATGATACGTAAAATGTATACTGCTGTTGCACCATGGACTGCGCAAAATCCAATATTCATGCACCTCGTTAGTAAAAATGACGAGGAAGTAAAAACGGCCATTGATCAGTGCGTAGCAACTGGTTATGAAGCTGTGATTTTAAGTTTTGGTAGTCATTTAAATATGGAAGACACCACACAAAAAAATATTTCTCGCTGGAAAGGGTTAACAGATTATGCGCATACGCGTGGCATATTATTAGGTGGTTATTCACTATTTAGTAGTAGAAGAATTTCTGATGAAGACGATGTTGTAGATATTAAAACCGGAAAACCAGGCGGCGCATTTTTTGGGAACGCTCCTTGCTTTGGAAGCAAGTGGGGCCTCGCGTACAGAGAAAAAATAAAAAACTTTTTTACTAAAACTGGGTTTGATATTTGGGAAAATGATGGTCCTTATCCTGGTGATGTATGTGCTTCTACTACACACCCAGGTCACAAAGGATATAATGATTCGCAGTGGCGTCAAATGGAAATCCAAAAAGAATTGTACCACTGGTTAAATGAAAGAGGCGTATACATTAACGCACCCGATTGGTATTTTTTAGATGGCACGCATAAAATTGCGATTGGCTATCGTGAAGTAAATTTTTCATTACCACGCGAGCAACAACGTATTTTAAATAGACAAAATATTCATGATGGTACCATCGAAAAAACGGCTTCTATGAGTTGGGGTTTTGTACCATTAACCAATTACCAAGGAACCGATCCAAGAGCAGTACTAGAGCCACTTTCGGAGCATTTAACGGATTACGAGCAACTTATGATTCAGTATTATGGGGCGGGTGTACAGGCCTGTTATAGAGGCCCTCGGCTATATGATACAGAAACCACCAGACAAATGGTTGCGCGTACCATTAACTGGTACAAAAAATACCGCTCTATTTTAAATGCCGATATGATTCAGCTCCGAAGAGCAGACGGAAGAGATTGGGATGGACTCATCCATGTAGATCCTAGTTCAAAACAAAAAGCGTTGGGTATGCTGTATAATCCAACCAAAGAAAAAATCACCAGAACTATTCCGGTGCCCCTTTATTATACCGGTTTAACCACAACTGCAACACTTGCACTTAAAGATGATAAAACAACCGCAAAAAAATACACATTGACTAGAAATCATGAGCTACTACTCACTGTTACGATCGATCCAGAAAGTTATACCTGGTTTACGGTAGAATAGTTTAGCTAGTTAAATTAGCCATTCAACGAAGTTTTTTGGAAATTGATTAATTATTTAGGAAATTACCCGTCACAAAATCACCATTTATGAAAAAGCTCCTTTCCGCATTTACATTTTTAGTAATTGCACTTTGTTCAAGCGCGCAAAATATTGACATTGCGACTCATTTTAAAAGTTTAAAACCTAGAAGTATTGGCCCTGCTGGCATGAGTGGACGTGTTACTTCAATTGATGCGGTATGGTCAAACCCTAATATTATTTATTTAGGAACGGCTAGCGGCGGTGTTTGGAAATCTGAAAATGGTGGTGCAAGTTGGAATTCAATTTTTGATGAACAACCCATTTTAAATATCGGTTCTGTAGCCATTACACAAAGCAATCCAAGTATTGTTTGGGCTGGAACTGGAGAAGGTAATCCTAGAAACTCAGTGAGTTTAGGAGAAGGTATTTATAAAAGTATCGATGGTGGTAAAACATGGAAATGTATGGGTCTAGAAAAAACTAGAAACATACACCGTATCATTATTGATCCGACAAATCCGGATGTAGTATATGCTGGTGTAATGGGTAATCCATTTGTACCACATCCAGAAAGAGGTTTGTATAAAACAACAGATGGTGGACAAAATTGGAAACTAATTTTACATACCAACGATACAAGTGGTGTAGGTGATATGGTAATGGATCCAGTAAATCCAAACAAGTTATTTGTAAATATGTATCAACACCAAAGAACACCATGGAGTTTACAAGGTGGTGGAAAAGGAAGTGGATTTTATGTTACATATGATGGTGGTAAAACATTTAAAAAACTAGGTAAAGAAGACGGGTTACCAGACGGAAACCTAGGCCGTATAGGTATTACAGTGGGTCGTAACGATCCAAACAGAGTATATGCACTTGTGGAAGCAACAAAAAATGGTTTGTATAAATCTGAAGATGGTGGTTTAAAATGGGAGCTTGTAAATAGTGATCCTTCAGTGGTTACCAATCGTGCGTTTTATTTCCAAGACATCGCTATTGATCCTACCAATGAAAACAGATTGTACAATATCAATCAAATGATCACGGTGAGTGAAGACGCTGGTAAAACATTTAAATCTGTAATTCCTTACAGTGGTATTCACCCAGATCACCACGCTTGGTGGATTCATCCACAAAATGGAAATTTTATTATTGATGGTAATGATGGTGGTATTGGAATTTCAAGAGACCGTGGTAAAACATGGCAGTTCGATGAAAAATTACCACTTGGACAATTTTATCATATCAACGTAGACAATAAAATTCCTTACAATGTAATGGGTGGTTTACAAGACAACGGAAGCTGGCATGGTCCTGCATACGTTTGGGTAAACAGCGGCATCAGAAATGCATACTGGCAAGGTGTTGGTGGTGGTGATGGTTTTGATGTAGTTCCAGATGCTGAAGATGCAAACTGGGTATACAGTATGAGTCAGGGCGGTGCAGTGGGCCGTTATAATATTGCAACTGGAGAAGAGTGGAGTATTCGTCCCCCAAGTCCAGCACCTGGCGTTCGTCAGCGATTTAATTGGAACGCAGCTATTGCACAAGATCCTTTTGATAAAAAAACAATTTATTATGGTTCTCAATTTGTAAACAAGAGCACTGACAAGGGCGCTTCATGGACACAAATTTCTGATGATCTAACAACGCGCGATAGTGCAAAAATGGATCAGTCTAATAATGGTGGTTTAAACGTAGACATTACCGGTGCAGAAAATTATTGTACCATTATTTGTATCGAGCCTTCTGCAAAACAGCAAGGGGTTATTTGGGCAGGTACCGATGATGGCAATGTTCAATTAACGCAAGATGGCGGAAAAACATGGAC